>DATKLF010000035.1:0-34345 GCA_035542555.1 Solirubrobacteraceae bacterium
CGCGAGGTCGTCGGGCACCTGGCGTCCTGCGACCGCCCCTCCGCGTCGGCCGGGGAGCGCCGCGCGGCAGACTGGATCACCGCGCGGCTCGAGGCCGAGGGCTGCCGTGCGCGCGTCGAGGAGGAGCGCGCCCACGGCACCTACTGGTGGCCGCTGGGGCTGCTGACGGCCGCCGCGGGCCTCGCGGGATGGCGCGCCGGCCGCGCGGGCCGCCTGCTGGTCGGCGCGCTCACGGCGGCGGCCGTCGCCGACGACATCTCCGGCGGCGGGCTGTGGTTTCGGCGGCTGCTGCCGCGCCACGCGGCGTGGAACGTCGTCGCCGAGTGCGGCGACCTGCAGGCGCCGCGCACGCTCGTCCTCGTCGCCCACCACGACGCCGCGCACTGGAGCCTGCTCTTCCACCCGCGGCTCCCCGAGCTCTTCGGCGAGCGCTTCCCCGGCCTGCTCGAGCGCTCGAACACGACGCCCCCGGTGATGTTCCCGGTCTTCGGCGGCCCGCTGCTCGTGGCGCTCAGCGGCATCAGCGGCTCGCGCGCGCTGCGCCGCGCCGCGACGGTGCTGGCGCTCGGCGCGGCGGCGGTGATGGCCGAGATCGGGTCGCGCTCGGTCGTCCCCGGGGCCAACGACAACCTCAGCGGCGTCGCCACGCTCGTCGGCGTCGCCCGTGCGCTGCGCGAGCGCCCCGTCGCGGGGCTGCGCGTGCTGCTCGTCTCGACCGGCTCGGAGGAGTCGTTCATGGAGGGGATGCAGGGGTTCGCGCGCCGACACTTCCCGTCGCTCCCGCGCGAGCGCACCCACATCGTGTGCGTTGACACCGTCGGCTCCGAGCGCCTCATGGAGCTCGAGGGCGAGGGCATGCTCGTCATGCGCGACTATCCGGCGGCGTTCAAGGACCTGCTGTCCGACTGCGCGGCGGCGGCGGGCGTCGAACTCGTCCGGGGCCTGCGCTTCCGCAACGCGACCGATGGCCTGATCGCGCTGCGGCGCGGCTACCCGGCGGCGATGATCGGCTCGATCACGCGCTACAAGGCGCCCGCCAACTACCACTGGCCGAGCGACACGGCGGCCAACCTCGACGACGCCACGGTCGTGCGCGCGATCCGCCTGTGCGAGCAGGTCGCACGCACGCTGGCCGCCGATCCGGACGCCGGACGCTGAGCGAGGCTCAGGCGGGCTCGGTGGCCAGGAGCCTGCGCGCCTCGGCGATCGCGTCCTCGAGCGTCGTCGCCTCGCCGGCGTAGCGCGCCTCCTCGATGCCGGCGAGCAGCTCGCCGAGCTGCGGGCCGGGCTTCAGGTCCAGCGCGCGGGCGAGCTCGTCGCCGCGGATGAGCGGCGGCGTGGGCGGCGCGGCCCAGTGCTCGAGCGCAGCGTCGAGCATCGGGAGCGCGAGCTCCATGTGCCGCGCGATCGCCTCGTCGGCCTTGCGCCCGCGCGTGGCCAGGCGGTCGGCGATGCCCAGCAGTGTCACGTCGGCGGCGACAGGGTCGCACGCGACGAGGTAGCGGTACACGTCGCGGCGGCTCAGCGGCTGCTGGTGCACGAGGAACCCCAGGCGCAGGTGGTGCTGCGCGAGCGCGGCGACGTGCGCGCGCAGGCGCTCGCTCGTGCGCAGGCGCGCGAGGATCTCGCGCGACATCGCGGCGCCCTCGCGGTCGTGGCCCGGGAACCCGACGCGGCCGTCCGCGAACATCGTGCGCGTTCGCGGCTTGGCGATGTCGTGCAGCAGCGCGCCCCAGCGCAGCGCGCCCCCGCGGGTGAGGCCGTCGGCGAGCGGGGTGTCGAGCAGTGTGCGGACGGCCTGCGCGCGCCCGGCGCCGAGCACGGCGCCGGGGTCGCGCTCGAGCGCGATCACCTGCTCGAGCACCTCGAGCGTGTGCCCGTGCACATCGCGGTGGTGGTAGACCGTCTGCTCGATCCCGCGCAGCGCGACGAGCTCGGGCAGGACGACCGCAGTGGCACCGAGCGCGTCGAGCAGCTCGAGCCCGTCGACGGCTCGCGGCGCGCCGACGATCCGGCGCAGCTCGGCGAAGACCCGCTCGCCCGGCACGGCCGCGAGGCCGGGGGCGCGCTCGCGCGCCGCGCGGCGGGTCTGCACGTCGGGCTCCAAGTCGAGCTCGACGGCCAGGCGCGCGAGACGCAGGACGCGCACCGCGTCCGCGTCGAACGCCTCGGGGGCGACCATCCGCAGCCTTCCAGCCCGCAGGTCGGCGATGCCGCCGGTCGGGTCGACGGGCTCCCCGCCCTCGAGCGGCTCGGCGATCGCGTTGAGCGTCAGGTCGCGCGCACGCAGGTCCGCCTCGAGCCCGCCCGCGTGCAGCGGTGTGAGATCCACCTGCCAGGCACCGGCCTCGCCGACGATGCGCCAGGCGCCGAACTCGTCGGAGAGGGCGAACGCCGCTGCCCGCGGCGCGGCGGCGCGGCGCACGCGCTGCGCGGCCGCGCCCGGCTCGCCGGCGACGATCACATCAAGGTCGAGCGCCTCGTCCGGCGCGACGCGCCCGAGCAGCCGGTCGCGCACGGCGCCGCCGACGAGCCACGCCGGCTCCCCCGCCAGCGCGCGGCGCACGAGCTCCAGTGGCCCGCTGCTCACGACTCCTCCACCTGCACGCCGTCGCGGTGATGCAGTCGCGGCACGCGCGCCGTGAGCGCGCAGGTGATCTCGTAGTTGATCGTGCCGACCTGGCGGGCGACCGCCTCCGCGAGGATCCGCTCACCGCCCTGAGGGCCGATCAGGATCGCCTCCGCGCCGACGCCGACCCCGCCGCTGTCCGCGCCGAGGTCGAGCGTGAGGTTGTCCATGCTCACCGCTCCGACGAGCGGGCGACGGCGCCCGCCGACGAGGACCTCCTCGGCGCTGGCGGGCCCGCGCCGCCAGCCGTCGCCGTAGCCCACCGGGACCGTCGCGATCCACGTCGGGCGCTGGGCGATGAAGCGTCGGCCGTAGCCGGTGCTCTGGCCCGGCGCGCACGGCTTGACCTCCGCCACGTACGAGCGCAGCTCGAGCGCCGGCTCGAGCTCGTGCACGCGCGGGTCCTCGCCGAACGGATCCATCCCGTAGATCGCGATGCCCGGGCGCACGAGATCGAAGTGCGCCGCCCTGTCGCGAAGGGTCGCGGCGCTGTTGGCCATGTGCACCAGGACGCCGGGATGGCGCTCGCGCAGCGGCAGCGCCCACGCACGGAAGCGCTCGAGCTGCTCGCCGAAGAACGCGTCGCCCCGCTCGTCCGCGGTCGCGAAGTGGCTCATCAGGCCGGTGAGCGTCGTGCCCGGCGAGGCCGCCGCCGCGAGCGCGACGCGCGTCGCCTCCTGGGGGTCGCGCGTGCCGAGCCGCCCCATGCCGCTGTCGAGCTTTGCGTGGATCCGTCCCCCGCCGAGTGCCGCCACGCGCGCGACGAATGCCTCGCGCCAGGCGACGACGTCAGCGCGGGCGTGCAACGCGACCGCCAGCTCCTCGTCGCTGAGCGCGCCGAGCACGAGCAGCGGGCCGTCGATCCCGGCCGCGCGCAGGCTCGCAGCTTCGCTCGCGGTTGCGACCGCGAGCCAGTCCGCCCCGCCCGCGCGGGCGGCGCGGGCGGCGGCGATCGCGCCGTGCCCGTAGCCGTCCGCCTTGACGACCGCGCACAGCCGCGCGCCCGGCGCCGCGCGCCGCAGGCGCGCGACGTTGCGCTCGATGGCGGCGACGTTGACCGCGGCGAGGGCGCGGACCGTCACCGCAGGTCCCCGGGCCCCGGCGCTGGTGCTCATCGCCCTGAGCCTACCCGGCGCCCCCGTCAGGGCCGCGCGCCGGGCAGTGCGGCGATGACGTCGCGCGCGATCACGCCCTCCGCCCCGAGATGGCGGGCGGCGCGCACCCCGGCGCGCGCGTGCAGGCGCACCGCGGCGCAGGCGGCGGCGAAGGGCTCGATCCCGCGCGCGAGCATCGCGCCCGCGACGCCGCTGAGCACGTCGCCGGTTCCCGCGGTCGCCAGCGCAGGGGTGGCGCCGGGGCTCACCGCGACGGTGCCGTCGGGACGCGCGACGAGCGTGTCGTCCCCCTTGAGCACGAGGATCGCGTCAGTCTCACGGGCGGCGCGGCGCGCGTGCTCGAGCCGCCGCGCCTCGACCTCGGCGGCGGGCACGCCGAGCAGCCGGCCCAGCTCGCCGGCGTGCGGCGTGAGGACCGTCGGCGCAGTGCGCGCGGCGAGCGCCTCGAGCGCGCCGACGTGGGCGTTCAGCCCGTCGGCGTCGAGCAGGAGCGGGACGGGCGCGGCCGCGGCCAGGGTGCGCGCGAACTCGCGCGCGCCGTCGCGGCGCCCGAGGCCGGGCCCGAGCACGAGCGCGCCGCCGCGCCGGCCGGCCTGCGCGAGCACCACCTCAGCGCCCGCGGGCGTGTGCGCGCCGTCGTCGTCCTCCAGGGCGAGCTGCATCACCTCGACGAGGTGTGCGGCGAGCAGCGGCTGCAGCCCGGCCGGGACGCAGGCGGTGACGTACCCGGCGCCGGCGCGCATCGCGGCCTCGCTGGCGAGCACGACGGCGCCCGTCAGCCCGCGAGAGCCGCCCGCCACGAGCACGTGGCCGCTCGTGAACTTCGTCCAGCCGGCGGCGCGGCGCGGCAGCCCCGCCAGCAGCGCGTCGTCGTCGATGAGGCCCACGTCGCCGGCGACGACGGCCTGCGGGCCGGCGGTCGGCGGCACGCCGATGTCGACGACGCGCACCGCCCCGGCATGGCGCTTGCCGGGGTTCACCCACAGCCCGGGCTTTGCGGCATGGAAGGTCGCGGTGGCGACGGCGCTCACCGCGGCGCCGGCGATCTCGCCGCTCGAGGCGTCCACGCCACTCGGGACGTCGGCGGCGACGACCGGGATCCCGCCGGCCGACAGCGCGGTGATCGCCTCGCCGACGGCGCCGCGCGGCACGCCGGAGAAGCCGGTGCCCAGCAGCGCGTCGACGATCACGGCGGCGCCCTCCAGCTGCTGCGGGGCGAACGGACGCGGCGCCTCGCCGGGCAGGCGCGCCACCTGCACGGCCGCGTCGCCGTGCAGGCGATCGGGCGGGACGGCCGCCAGGACGCGCACCTCGCGCCAGGACTCGCGCAGCAGGCGCGCGGCCGCGTATCCGTCCCCCCCGTTGTTGCCCCCGCCGCAGACGACCGCGACCGGACCCTCGGGCGCGACCTCGGCGACGAGCGCCGCGAGCCCGGCTGACGCACGCTCCATGAGATCCAGCGAAGGGATGCCGAGGTCCTCGATCGCGTGTCGGTCGACCTCGCGCGACGCCGCCGCGCCCAGCAACGGGACCAGCCAGGGCGCCGCGGTGCTCACGCGGCCACCGCGAAGGCCGCCGCCGTCGTGCGCGAATGCGTCAGCGAGAGGTGCAGCTCGACCCCCAGCTCCGCAGCACGCGCCGCGGCCGCCCCGTGCAGGCGGACCGCTGGGGCGCCCTGGGGCCCGCGCAGGACCTCGATCTCCAGGGGGCGCAGGACGTCGAGGCCGAGCGCCTTCGTCACCGCCTCCTTCGCGCAGAAGCGCGCGGCGAGGTGCTGGCCCGGGCGTGCGCGGGCCGCCGCGTACGCGCGCTCGCGCTCGCTGAAGAGGCGCTCGGCGAGGCGCGGGCGCCTGGCGAGCGCCCGCTCGACGCGGTCGATCTCCACCAGGTCGACGCCGACGCCGTGCACGGCGCGCCTACTCCACCGTCACGGTCTTGGCGAGGTTGCGCGGCTGGTCGACGTTCAGGCCGCGCAGGCGCGCGATGCGGTACGCGAGCAGCTGCAGCGGGATCACCGCGAGCAGCGGCTGCAGGGTCCAGTCGGTCGGCGGGATCGCGATCACCGACTCGGCGTGCTCGCCGATCGTCGCGTTGCCCTCGGTCGCCACGGCGATCACGTGTGCGCCGCGCGCGCGAACCTCCTGCATGTTCGAGACGACCTTGTCCAGCAGGGGCGAGTCGGTGGCGACCGTCACGACCGGCGTGCTCTCGCTGAGCAGCGCGATCGGCCCGTGCTTCATCTCACCGGCCGCGTAGGCGTCGGTGGAGATGTATGCGATCTCCTTGAGCTTCAGCGCGCCCTCGTGGGCGACCGCGACGCCGGCGTGACGGCCGAGGTAGAGGAAGAAGCCGGCGCGCCAGTGCTGCTCGGCGATCGCGTCCACCAGCGGGTCGACCGCCTCGAGCAGCTCGGTGACCAGGCGCGGCGCGCTCTTGAGCGCGCGCACGAGCTCGCTGCGCCGTGCGTTGTCGAGCGTCCCGTGCAGCTCGGCGAGGCGCAGCGCGAGGAGGTACATCACCGCGACCTGGCAGACGAACGTCTTCGTGGCGGCGACCGAGACCTCCAGGCCGGCGCGGGTGTAGAGGACGCCGTCGGCGTCGCGCGTGGCCTGCGAGCCCATGATGTTCGTGACCGCGAGCACCGTCGCGCCGCGCTCGCGGGCGATGCGCATGGCGGCAAGCGTGTCCGCCGTCTCGCCGGACTGGGTGATCCCGATGACCAGGTCGCCCGGGCCGACGATCGGGTTGCGGTAGCGGTACTCGGAGGCGATCTCGACCTCGACGGGCACGCGCGCGTACTCCTCGATCGCGTAGCGCCCGATCAGCCCCGCGTGGTACGAGGTGCCGCACGCGACGATCACGATCCGCCGGGCCGCACGCAGCACCTCGTCCGGCAGCGCGCCCTCGTCGTCGAGGTCCACGCCGTCGTCGCGGACCGTGCGGTCGGCGATCGTCTCGGCGATCGCGTCGGCCTGCTCGTGGATCTCCTTGAGCATGAAGGTCTCGTAGCCGCCCTTCTCGGCGGTGTCCTCGTCCCAGTCCACGACGGAGACCTGGCGCTCGATCGGCTCGCCGGCGGGCGTGATGAACGCCGTGCCCCGCGCGTCGACGGCGACGATCTCGCCGTTCTCCACGTACTGGACGCGACGGGTCTCCGACAGGAAGGCCGGCACGGCCGAGGCCAGGAACGTCTCGCCGTCGCCGATCCCGACGATCAGCGGGCACTCCTTGCGCGCGCCGACGAGCAGGCCGGGCGCGGACTGGCTCATCGCGACGAACGCGAAGTGCCCGTCGAGGTCGTTGTAGGCGCGGCGCACGGCCTCGACGAAGTCGCCCTCGTCGTGTGCGGCGATGAGGTGGGCGATCACCTCCGCGTCGGTGTCGGAGGTGAACACCGCGCCGCCGGCCTTCAGGCGCTCGCGCAGCGCCAGGTAGTTCTCGACGATCCCGTTGACGACGACGTGCACGCGGTCGGCGGTATCGAAGTGCGGGTGCGCGTTCTGCTCGTTGACGCGTCCGTGCGTCGCCCAGCGGGTGTGGCCGATCCCGATCGTCGCGTCGCCCGCAGGGCCCCCGCCGTTGGACGCGCCGGCGCGAGCGATCGCGTCGCGCAGGTGCGTGAGGTTGCCGACCGCGCGCACGGACTCGATCGCCTCGGGCCCCATGACCGAGATGCCGGCCGAGTCGTAGCCGCGGTACTCGAGTTTCGTGAGGCCCGCGAGCAGCAGCTCCTGCGCTGGGCGCGCCCCGACGTAGCCGACGATGCCGCACATGGACCGGGAAGGCTAGCCGCCCGGCTCAGCGCGCGGATTCGACGATCCCGGTGAGGCGCCCGCAGACCGCGTCGCACTCCTCGGCGCTCGGGGCCTCGACCATGACCCGCACGAGCTGCTCGGTGCCGCTGGGGCGCACGAGCACGCGCCCGCGGCCCTCGAGGGCGGCGTTCTCGGCATCGGCGGCCTCGGCGACCGCGGCCATCGCGCGCTCCTTGTCGGCGACGCGGACGTTGACGAGCGTCTGCGGGAGCTTGCGCATCGCCGAGCGGTCGGCGAGATCGGCGCCGGCGAGCGCCTCCAGGGTCAGCAGCGCGCTCGCGATGCCGTCGCCGGTCGGCACGAAGCCCATGTCGATGATGTGGCCCGACTGCTCGCCCCCGAGCGTCCAGCCGCGCGCGCGCAGCTGCTCGAGCACGTAGCGGTCGCCGACGTTTGCGGTCACGACCTCGACGCCGGCATCCCGCATGGCGCCGTGGAATCCGTAGTTCGTCATGACCGTGACGACCACGCCGTCGCCGGTCAGGCGGTGTGCCGCGCGCAGGTGGAGCGCGGCGAGCGCGATCAGCTCGTCGCCGTCGACGACGGCGCCGCGGCGGTCGACGGCGAGCACGCGGTCGCCATCGCCGTCGAACGCGAAGCCGAGGTCGTGGCCGCCGGCGACGACGGCCTGCGCCAGCGCGTCGATGTGGGTGGAGCCGACGCCGTCGTTGATGTTGCACCCGTCGGGCTCGGTGCCGAGCGTCGTGACGGAGGCGCCGAGACGACGGAAGATCTCGGGGCCGACGCGGTAGGTGGCGCCGTTGGCGCAGTCGAGCAGGACGTCGAGGCCCGTGAGGTCGAGGGCGTCGAAGCGCACGTGGAGCGCGCGCAGGTAGTCCTCCTGCGTGCCGTGGAGCGCGCGGACGCGGCCCACGTCGGTGCGTACTCCGAAGCCGGCCTCGAGCCGCGCCTCGATCGCGTGCTCGTCGTCGTCGGAGAGCTTGAACCCGTCGCCGGCGAAGAACTTGATCCCGTTGTCGTGGTACGGGTTGTGCGAGGCGGAGACGACCGCGGCGAGGTCGAAGCCGTACTGGCCGATCAGCAGCGGCGCGGCGGGGGTCGGCAGCACCCCGCCGAGCAGCACGTCCCCGCCCGCGGCCGTCACGCCGGCGGCGAGCGCGGACTCGAGCATCTCGCCCGACTCGCGCGTGTCGCGCACGATCAGCACCTGCGGGCGGGTGGCGGGCGCCTGCTCGGCCGCAGCGCGCCCGAGCGCAAGGGCGAGCGCGGCGGTCAGCCGCTCTCCGGCGACGCCGCGGACGCCGTCGGTGCCGAACAGCTTGCGGGCCATGGCGGCGCGGTTGCGCCGCTCAGCGCTTGCTGAACTGCGGCCGCTTGCGGGCCTTCTTGAGGCCGGCCTTCTTGCGCTCCTTGGCGCGCGCGTCGCGCGTCAGGAAGCCACGGCGCTTCAGCTCGCCGCGGAGATTGGGGTCCGCCTCGAGCAGCGCCTTGGAGATGCCGTGGCGCAGCGCACCCGACTGCGCCGACACGCCGCCGCCGTGCATGCGCGCGACGACGTCCATGCGCTCGTCGTAGCCGACGGTCTCGAGCGGCTGGCGGATGATGCGCTGCAAAGCCTGGCGCGGGAAGTACTCGTCGAGCGGCTTGCCGTTGATGAGGTACTGGCCGGTGCCGGGCTTGAGGATCACGCGCGCGACCGCCGTCTTGCGCTTGCCGGTCGCGCGGTAGCGCGCGTCGGCGGCAAGCTCGATGACCGCGGCGATCGGCTGGTCCTCGATCTCCTCCTCGGCTTCCTCGAGCAGCTCCTCGAGCTCCTCCTCCTCCTCCTCGGCCGCCTCGAGGCGCGCGAGCGGGTCCTCGCCCTCGACGACGATGTCGACCTCGAGGTCAGCGCCCGGGATCGCCGGCTTGACGCGCGGGGCCTCCTCGATCTCCTCCTCGGCCTCGGCCGCGGCGGCGGGCTGCTCGGCGGGGACCTCCTCGGCGGCAGGCTGCTCGGCCGGGGCCTCCTCGGCGGCAGGCTGCTCGACGGGGGCCTCCTCGGCGGCAGGCTGCTCGACGGGGGCCTCCTCAGCGGCGGGCTGCTCGGCGGCAGGCTGCTCTTCCGGGGCCTCCTCGGCGGCGGGCTGCTCGGCGGGGGGCGCCCCGGACGCCTCGGCGGCGGTCTCGGGCTGCTCCTCGGGGGTCGGCTGCTCGTCGGTCGGGGTCGGCTCGTCGGTCATCGGGAGGCGATCTCCATCGGTTGCGGCTTCTGCGCCACGTGCGGGTGGTCGGGCCCCGCGTAGACCTTCAGCTTCGTGAGCTGCTTGCGCGCGAGGCGGTTGCGGGGCAGCATGCCGCGGACCGCGATGCGGATGACCTCCTCGGGCCGGCGCTCGAGCATCTCCTCAAGCGTGCGCTCCTTGAGCCCGCCGGGGTACCCCGAGTGGCGGCGGTAGCGCTTCTCCTCGCGCTTGTTGCCGGTCACCGAGATCTTCTCGGCGTTGATCACGACGACGAAGTCGCCGGTATCGACATGCGGCGTGTACTCGGGCTTGCGCTTGCCGCGCAGGGTCTCGGCGATCTGGGTGGCGAGGCGCCCGAGCGTCTGCCCGTTCGCGTCGACGAGCACCCAGTTGCGCTCGCGGGTCTCTGAGTTGGCGACGTACGTCTTCATGGCGTGAGTGAGCGCCGCGCGCGGGGACGGGCGCAGCGCGAGGCGCACATGGTAGCGGGACGGCGCCGATCGGCGTCGATCCCTGCGGCGGGGAGCCTCGCAGCGATCGCGGGCTCCCCGGGGCCGGCGCATGCGACCGCGTCGCAAGGCGTCGGCGGTCGCGGGGCCGGCTGGGAGTGCGGGGAACCGGCGCGGCCGGCGGGCTCGTGCCACCAGCGCGCCCGTCGGCGCGCCAGACGCACGTCAAACCACGCCCAGACCGCCGCCGGACCGGATCGTGTGCATTCGCATCGGCACGACCGATGTCAGCGCACACCATCCATGGGACAGCCGACGTCAGGCCGGGGCGACCAACCGAGCAGCCGTCAACCACCAACCCGAGCGCCGATCCCTGCGGCGGGGGGCCTCGCAGCGGCGGGGGGCCTCGCAGCGATCGCGGGCTCCCCGGGGCCGGCGCATGCGACCGCGTCGCGAGGCGTCGGCGGTCGCGGGGCCGGCTGGGAGTGCGGGGAACCGGCGCGGCCGGCGGGCTCGTGGCTCCCGCCGGATCGGATCGTGTGCATTCGCATCGGCGAGACCGATGTCAGCGCACACCATCCACGGGACAGCCGACGTCAGGCCACACCAAGCCGCCCGAGGAGCCGTCAACCACCAACCCGAGCGAGGGATCGTGGATGCATGAGGCCGCACGCGGGAGCGGGTGCTGTGCGCAAGCACTGCCCCCGGCCGCGGGTGGCCTCAGGCGCCACGAAACCCGCGAGCACGCCCCGCGAGCACGCCCGCGAGCGCTACTCCCACTCGATAGTCCCAGGGGGCTTCGACGTGATGTCAAGCACGACGCGGTTGACGTCGCGCAGCTCGTTGATCATGCGCGAGGCGATCTGCTCGAGCAGGTCGTAGGGCAGGCGCGCCCAGTCGGCCGTCATCGCGTCGTCCGAGGTGACCGCGCGGATCACGACCACGTAGCCGTAGGTGCGCTCGTCGCCCTGGACGCCGACGGTGCGCACGTCCGGCAGCACGCAGAAGGACTGCCACAGCTCGCGGTAGAGCCCGGCGCCGCGGATCTCGTCCTGGAGGATCGCGTCGGCGTCGCGCAGCAGGTCCAGGCGCTCCTTCGTGGCCTCGCCGCCGACGATCCGGATCGCGAGCCCCGGCCCCGGGAAGGGCTGGCGCCAGACGAGCCGCTCGGGCAGACCGAGCTCGGCGCCGACGGCGCGCACCTCGTCCTTGAAGAGCGAGCGCAGCGGCTCGACGAGCTCGAACTGCAGGTCCTCCGGCAGCCCGCCCACGTTATGATGGGACTTGATCGTCGAGGCGCCGGTGCCGCCGCCGGACTCGATGACGTCGGAGTACAGCGTCCCCTGGACGAGGAAGCGCGCGTCGTGGAGCTTGGCCGCCTCCTCCTCGAAGACGCGGATGAACTCGGCGCCGATGATCTTGCGCTTGCGCTCGGGGTCGCTGACGCCCGCGAGCCGGTCGAGGAAACGCGCCTCGGCGTTGACCGCGACGAGCGGGACCTTGAAGTGGTCGCGGAACGTCGCCACGACCTGCTCGCCCTCGTTCTTGCGCATCATCCCGTGGTCGACGAACACGCATGTCAGCTGATCGCCGACGGCTCGGTGGACGAGCAGCGCGGCGACCGACGAGTCCACGCCGCCGGAGAGCCCGCAGATGACCTTGCCGTCGCCGACCTGGGCGCGGATGCTCGCGATCTGCTCCTCGACGATCGACGCGGCCGACCACCCCAGGTCGCAGCCGCAGACGTCGCGCAGGAAGTGCGTGAGGATGTCCTGCCCGAAGGGCGTGTGCACGACCTCGGGATGGAACTGGATGCCGAACACGCCCCGCTCCGGCGCCTCGAATGCCGCCACCGGCGACTGCGTGGACGAGGCGAGCGCGGTGAAGCCCGGCGGTGCCTCGTACACGGTGTCGCGGTGCGACATCCAGCACGGCTGGCGCTCGGGGAGGTCGGCGAAGAGGATGCCGGGCTCCTGCACGCGCAGCTCCGAGCGCCCGTACTCGCCGACCTCGGCCCCCTCGACGCGGCCGCCGAGCTCCAGCGCGAGGAGCTGCATGCCGTAGCAGATGCCCAGCACCGGGATGCCGAGGTCGAGCAGCTCGCGCTCGAGCGACGGGGCGCCGTCCGCGTACACCGACGCGGGCCCCCCGGAGAGGATCAGGCCCTTGGGGCGCCGGCGGGCGACCTCGGCCGCCCCCACGTGGTGCGGAAGCAGCTCGGAGAAGACGCCGCACTCGCGCACGCGACGCGCGATGAGCTGCGAGTACTGCCCGCCGTAGTCGAGGACGACGACCTCGTCGACCGCACGGGGAACGTCGATCGGCGCGCCCTCGTCGGCGAACTCCGTGGCCGCGACGTCGGCGGTGACGAGATGGTGCTCGGTCACGCCGGCGTCGTGCTCAGCGCGCCGGACTTGTCCGCGGGCACGCCGTTGCTCCCAGGCGCCGAGCGCGACGCCGCCGCGCCGCGGCTGCCCATGCCGACGCCCTGCGAGGTCTGCAGCGCCTTGCCCTCGGTCTGGAGCGACGGGGCGATCATGAGCTCCGCGCGGTTGAACTCGGCGACGTCCTGGTAGCCGCAGGTCGCCATCGACGTCCGCAGCGCACCCATGAGGTTGAACGTGCCGTCGTTCTCGTGCGCCGGGCCGACGAGGATCTCCTCGAGCGAGCCGTTCTGGGTCGTCTGCACCCGCGCGCCGCGCGGGAGCGTCGGGTGGAAGGTCGCCATGCCCCAGTGGAAGCCGCGGCCCGGCGCCTCGTACGCGCGCGCCAGCGGCGAGCCGATCATCACGGCGTCCGCGCCGCAGGCGATCGCCTTCGCGACGTCGCCGCCGGTGCGCATGCCGCCGTCGGCGATGACCTGGACGTACTCGCCGGTCTCGAGCATGTGCGTCGAGCGCGCGCCGGCGACGTCTGCGATCGCCGTCGCCTGCGGCACGCCCAGCCCGAGCACGCCGCGCGTCGTGCAGGCCGCGCCCGGGCCGACGCCGACGAGCACGCCGGCGGCGCCGGTGCGCATCAGGTGCAGGCCGGTGTGGTAGCTCGCGCAGCCCCCGACGACGACGGGGATCGGCTGCTCGGCGATGAACTCCTTGAGGTTCAGCGGCTCGGTCGTCTTGGAGACGTGCTCGGCCGAGACCACGGTGCCCTGGATCACGAGGATGTCCAGGCCGGCGTCGAGGACGAGGTCGATGTAGCGGCTGACGCGCTGGGGCGTCAGCGAGGCGGCCGTCACGACGCCGCTGCCCTTGATCTCCTCGATGCGGGCCTTCATGAGCTCGGGCTTGACCGGCTCCTGGTAGATGGCCTGCATCTCACGGGTGGCCACGTCCTTCGGGAGGCCCGCGATCCGCTCGAGCATCTCCTCGGCGTTCTCGTAGCGGCTGAAGATGCCCTCGAGGTTCAGGACCGCCAGGCCGCCGAGCCTGCCGATGATCGTCGCCGTGCGCGGTGAGACCACCCCGTCCATGGCGGAGGCTAGGAGCGGCAGGTCGAAGCGGTAGGGCCCGAGCTTCCAGGAGATGTCGATGTCGTCGGGGTCGCGCGTGCGCCGCGAGGGCACGATCGCGATGTCGTCGAATCCGTACGCGCGGCGGGCCTTCTTCCCGCGGCCGATCTCAATCTCCATCAGGTGATCCTAGGCGTCGAGGCGGACGAGACGGCCCCGTGCGCACGGGGTCGCTGAGGGGTCCTGCGAGGCGTGGCGGCGGCAACCACCCAGACGACGATACCACCGCCCGCGGGGGCCTCCGCGGCCCGGCAGGCGGCGGTCAGCGCGCCTCGGCCGGCGCCTCGAGCCGCTCGACGTCGACCTCGGCGAGCAGGCGCTCGACGCCCGCCCGGTCGACGAGCCCGGCGCCGAGCCGCTGGGTCGACTCCGCACCGCAGGCGACGCCGAAGCGCAGGCACTCGCCCGGGGGCGACCCCGTGTAGCGCGCGGCGACGTAGCCGGCCAGGAAGGCATCCCCGGCGCCGACGGTCGCGACCGCCTCGCGCGGCGCGATCCAGACGCGATGCAGCGTCGGGCGCCCGTCGACGTCGATGCTCGCGACGCATCCGTCGGGGAGCGTGACGATCGCCTCGCGGGCACCGAGCTCGCGCAGCTCCGAGACGGCGACCACGCGGTCGCGCTCGTCGTGGAACTCGTGCCCGACGAGCTCCTCGGCCTCGACGAGGTTCGGTGAGACGACGTCCGGCTCGGCGCGGACGGCGAGCCGCATCGGCTCCCCTTCAGCGTCGACGAGCGTCGTGACGCCGAGCTTGCGCAGCTCGCCCACGAGCTCCGCATAGATCGCGGGCGCGACACCACGCGGCAGCGAGCCCGCGAACACGCACATCGCGGCGCCGCGCCCGAGGTAGAGCAGCTTGTCGCGGAACAGCTCGACCTCCTGGGGTGTCACCTCCGGGCCGCGCTCGTTGATCTCGGTCTCCGTGCCGGTCGTGGGATCGTGGACCGAGGTGTTCGTGCGCGACTCCTCGCCGATCCGCACGAAGTCGTTGAGGATCGACTCGGCGGTGAGCTGCTCCACGATGCGCGTGCCGGTCGCGCCGCCGGCGAAGCCGGTCGCGATCACGGGCTGGCCGAGCGTCTTGAGCGTGCGCGCGACGTTGACGCCCTTGCCCCCCGGCATCGTGCGCTGCTCGACCGTCCGGTGCCGGCGCCCGAGGCGGAAGTTCGGGACCGACAGCGACTTGTCGATCGCCGCGTTGAGTGTGACGGTGATGATCACGCCGGCTTGCTCCTGTGACCGCGCCCGCGGGCGCGGCTCCCTGTCCGCAGCGTAGCCGCCACGGCGGCGGCGACCATGGCGAGCGCCAGCAGGCCGAGCGTCGGGCGCAACCATGCGTGGCGGCGCCAGAAGGAGGCCTGCGCGATCGCCGACGCGGTGACGAGCGGGACGCGGGCGACCACGCGGCCGCGACGTACCACCGACGCCTCGCCGACGCGCGTCCCCGCGGTCAGCGGGCCGGTGAGCTTCGCCGGGAGCCCGCTCAGGCGCATCCGCAGGCGCTCGCCGCGGCGCACGACCACGCGCAGGCTGCGGCGCGCGACGACGCGCGCACGCGCGCTGCGCCCGGCGACCGGCAGCGTCGTCACGGTGCGGTCGGCGACGACGGGCGCCTCACGCGCGTAGCGCGCGAAGCCGTAGCGCATCAGGGCGAGCGTGTCGGCGTCGCGCGCGGTCTCGCTCGGCGTCCCGAGGACGACGCTCACGAGCGGCACGCCGCCGCGGCTGGCCGAGCCGACGAGGATGTAGCCCGCCTGCGAGGTGTGGCCGGTCTTCACGCCGTTCATCCACGGCACGGCGCCGACCAGCGTGTTGCGGTTCGCCAGCACGCGCACGTGGCTGCCGCTGCGCAGCACCGCCTTGGGACGATCCATCACGCGCCGGGCGAACGCGTTGCGGCGCACGAGCAGCGCGAGCTTCGCCAGGTCGGTCGCGCTGGAGTAGTTGCTCGCGTCATCCAGCCCGATCGGGTTGGCGTAGTGCGTGTCGCGCAGACCCGCGCGACGTGCACGAGCGTTCATCATCCGCACGAACCGACGCTCCGAGCCGCCGACGCTCACGGCGATCGCCGCCGCGGCGTCGTTCGCGCTCGCCAGCAGCAGCGCGCGCAGCATGTCCGCAGCGGTCAGCCGCTCGCCCGCGACGAGGCCGGCGACGGACTCGGCCGGGGCCCCGTGGTAGGCGACCGCCGTGATGCGGTCGGACAGCCGCCGGTGCTCGAGCAGCAGCAGCGCGGTCATGAGCTTCGTCGTCGAGGCGATCGGCACCCGCGCGCGGGCGCGGCGCTGGTAGACGATGTCGCCGGTCGCGGGCTCGACGAGGATCGCCTCCGGGGCGGTGATCGCCGGCCGGGCAGCGGCCGTGGCGGGCTCGGCGGCGGCGGTCGCAGCCGCCGGGCCACCAGCCGCGACGACCAGCGCGACGCCTGCCGCAAGAGGGGTCGCCACGCGCATCATCAGCGGAGCTTCAGGCGTTGCTTGGGCTGGAGCGCCTGCACGTCGATGTCCGGGTTGAGCCGCTGCAGCGTCCCGACCGGGATGCCGGTGGTGAGCGAGATCGAGGACAGCGTGTCGCCGCTCTGCACGACGTAGACCGACCGCTTCGTGACGCGCTTGACGCGTGCGCGGTGCTCCTTGACCGCGGTGCTCGTCGTGCCTCCGTCGCCGGAGCCGCCGGAGGTGCCTGCGTCGACGATGCCGTACGTCGCGGCGCCGACCGCGACGATCGCGATCGGGGCCAGCCAGCGGGAGGGACGGCGGCGCGACATCGGTGGGCGCAGGATACGGCCCGGCGAGGCGCCGGACCCGTGCGTTGCGCGCTGCCCGGCCACTACAGCGCCCACGCCGCGGCGCGCAGACGCTCCGCCTCGGCGCGCGCCGCGGCGGCCGGATCGCCGCCTGCGGCCTCGTGCGCGCGCTCGATCGAGCGCGACGCCGTCACGAGCCCGCCCGCGCGCCCCGGGGCGAACGCGGGCGCGAGATCCTCGACCCGCCCGCCCTGGGCGCCGATCCCGGGCAACAGGAAGATCGCGCGCGGCATCAGCTCGCGCATCCGCGTCACGTGCTCGGGCGCCGTCGCGCCGACGACTGCCCCGACGTCGCTGAGCGGCCCGTCGTCGGCGGCCCCGAGCCCGCTGACGATCCCGGCGACGCGCTCCCACAGGCGCCCGCCGCCCTCGAGCACGAGGTCCTCGAGATCGGCGGCGCCCGGGTTGGAGGTGCGCACGAGCACGAACACCCCCGCGCCCGCGCCGCGCGCGGCCTGCGCCAGCACCATCAGGGTGTCGACTCCCATGTAGGGGTTGGCCGTGAACGCGTCGGCGCCCAGCCCCTCGACCTCCCCGTAGGGCGTGGGCGTTGAGCCGACGAGCGCCTGTCCGTAGGCGCCGGCGCTGACGTCGATGTCGCCGCGTTTGCCGTCGGCGAGCACCAGCAGCCCGCGCCTGCGGGCGTGCTCAGCCACCGCCCCGAGCGCCGCCCAGCCGGGCGGGCCGAGCCGCTCGAAGCAGGCCAGCTGCGCCTTGACGGCGACGCACGCCTCAGCGGCCGCGTCGATCACCGCGCGGCAGTGCGCCGTGACGGCCGCTGCCGCGCGCTCGGGGGGCGGACGGTCCTCCGAGGCCTCGACGACGATCCCCGGCCACAGGCGGGCCGGGTCGGGGTCGAGCCCCAGGACGATCTGGGACTCGCGCGCCGCGACGAGGCTCGCCAGCCGGTCCGCGAAGCGCGGACCGGCCGGCGGCTCGACGGACGACGGTGTCCTGCTCAGCGGTTGACGGACTTCTTCAGGCCCGACCCCGCGGTGAACTTCGGCGATTTCGACGCCGCGATGTGGATCTTCTCCCCCGTGCGCGGATGGACGCCCTCTCGGGCACCCCGGGACGTCACGTGGAACTTGCCGAAGCCGGAGAAGGTCACGTCGCTGCCGCGCTTGAGCGCGTCCTCGATCGTCTCCAGGACCGCGTCGACCGCGTCCTGTGCCTGCTTCTTGGTCAGCTGTGCGCGTTCGGCGATGTGATCGACGAACTCGGACTTCGTCACGGTGCGCTCCTCCTTGTAGAGGTCGTGGATTGCTCGACGCTATCAGCGTTTTCGGACGCTCGGAGCCGAGCATCGTGCCCGGAGCGCCGTTCCGGGGCTCGCAACCGGGGGCGGACGGGCCGCACATCGCGGCGCTCCCGTCCGGGCACGAACGCTGCGCAGTCTCCACATGGCGTCGGACGGCACGGCCGGGCACGCCGTCGCCGGGGCCTGGAACGATGCGCTCGTGCAGCTCTCACGGATCGCATGGCTGGTCACGGTCGGCATCTGCCTGGTCGGGGCCGTGATGCTGTTCCTCGCCGGCTACCAGGGCTACGGCGTGCTCTCGATCTGCGTCGGGATCGCCGCCGCGATCAACCTGACCTGAGCGCGGCGCCGGGCTCGGTGTGCACGACGACCTCGGCGATGTCCGGGTGCGTCGCCCGCGCCCGCGCCTCGATGCGGCCCGCGGTCTCGTGCGCGGCGGCCAACGAGTGGCCGGCCGGCAGCGCGACCGTGACGAAGGCCACGAGCCCGCGTGGCTCGTGGTGCACGCGCACGTCGACGGGGTCGCTGCCGCTCAGCTCGCGCACGATCGCGGCGATCGCCTCGCGGTGCACGTCGTCCTCGCCGGGCGCCGGCTGGCGCGCGGCCTGCGGGGCCGCGAGCGGCTCGAGATGCACATGCACGCGGTCGACCTCGGGCGCCGCGGCGATGATCGCGCGCTCGACCGCGTCGGCGGTCCCGTGCGCCGCCGCGAGCGTCTCGTCCGCCGGCAGCTTCACGTGCAGGCTGAGCTCGATGCCCCCGTCCAGGAGCACCGTGCGCACGTTGTGTACCTCACGTACCTCACGGACCGACAGCGCCGCGCCCGTCGCGCGCTCGCGCAGGTCGGCGCTCGCGCGCGGCTCGATGTGCACCGTCACGTCGCTGCCCGGCAGCGCCGCGCGCACCGCCTGCTCGATGCTGTCGGCCACGGCGTGGCCCTCCTGGACCCCCGCGTCCGGGGCCACCGCCACGACGGCGTCGACGAAGCTGCGCCCGGCGGCCTCGCGCACACGCAGGCGCCGCAGCTCGGCGCGCGGCTCCGCGGCCTCGATCGCTGCCCGGGCGGCGGCGTCGGCGTCGGCCGGCGAGCGGTCCATGAGGACGTCGACGTTCTCGCGCATGAGCGCGACGCCGGCGGCGATCACGAGCGCCGCGACGACGAGCGCGGCCACCGCGTCCGCGCCCTGGTAGCCGGCGCGGACCAGCACGAGCCCGACGAGCACCGCGAGCGAACCGGCGAAGTCCGCCGCGAAGTGCACGGCGTTCGCGGCGAGCGCGGGGCTGCCGTGCTCGCGCGAGGCGCGCCACGAGATCGTGGCGCGGCTGATGTCGACGGCGAGCACGACGGCGAGCACGGCGAACGCCCACCACGTCGCGTCGACCGTGTGGTGCTCGCGCCCGGTCAGGCGCCGCAGCGACTCGAAGACGATCGCCGCGCTGACGAGCACGAGGAACGCCGCCTCGCCGAGCGCCGCCAGGTGCTCGGCCTTCCCATGGCCGTAGGGATGCTCGCGGTCGGCGGGGCGGCTGGCGACGCGCAGGGCGTAGAAGGTCAGCAGCGCGGCCACGAGGTCGGTGCCCGAGTGGGCCGCCTCGGCGATGAACGCGAGCGAGCCGGTGAGGAGGCCCGTGACGAGCTTGAGCGCGGCGAGGCCGGCCGCGGCGATGATCGAGAGGCGCGCGGTGCGCTGCTGGGGCGAGAGCTTCTCGCCGCCCGGGGTCAGCGGCTCGCGAGCCATGCGAGGAGCTGCCGCGCGGCGCGGCCGCGGTGGCTGATCGCGTCCTTCTCGCGCGGCGCGAGCTCGGCCATGGTGCGATCGCTGTGGTCGTCGTCGGGGATGAAGGCGGGGTCGTACCCGAACCCGCCGCTCCCGCGCGGCGCCGCCGTCAGCGTGCCGCGGCAGCGGCCTTCGAAGAGCCGCTCCTCGCCGCCGGGCTCCACGTAGGCGAGCGCGCAGACGTAGGTGGCGCCGCTGCCGTCGGGCGCCTCCGCCAGCAGCTTCTCGAGGTTGTCCTCGTCGGTGGCGTCGTCGCCCGCGTAGCGCGCCGAGCGCACGCCGGGCGCCCCGCCCAGCGCGTCGGCCTCGATGCCCGAGTCGTCCGCGATCGCGGCGCGGCCGGTCGCCGCGGACGCCGCGCGCGCCTTGGCGAGCGCGTTCGCAGCGAACGTCGCCCCGGTCTCCGGCGGCAGGTCGATGTCGGGGGGGAGCTGGTCGAGCTCGTGCGGGGTCAGCAGCAGCGAGAACTCGCGCAGCTTGTGCTGGTTGCGCGTCGCGAGCAGGAGCCTCATGGCACCGACGCGATCGCGGCCTCCTGCGCGGCCCGCAGGCCCTCGATGCCGTGCGCGGCAAGCGCGAGCAGGTCGTCGAGGTGGGCCCGCTGCAGCGGCGTGCGCTCGGCGGTCGCCTGCACCTCGAGCAGCCCGCCGTCGCCGGTCATCACGACGTTCGCGTCGACCTCGGCGCTGGAGTCCTCGCGGTAGTCCAGGTCGAGCAGCGCCATGCCGGCGACGATGCCGCACGACACCGCGGCGACCGAGCCGGTCAGCGGCAGCGCGGCGATCCGCCCGTCGGCGATGAGCCGCCGGCACCCGAGCACGAGCGCGACGTAGGCGCCGGTGATCGACGCGCAGCGCGTGCCGCCGTCGGCCTCCAGGACGTCGCAGTCGATCGCGATCGTGCGCTCGCCGAGCGCCGCGTAGTCGACCACACCGCGCAGCGAGCGTCCGATCAGCCGCTGGATCTCGATCGTGCGACCGTCTTGACGCCCGCGCACCGCGTCACGGCCCTTGCGCGCGCCGGTCGACGCGGGGAGCATCCCGTACTCGGCGCTCAGCCAGCCGGCCCCCTGACCGGCTCGCCAGCGCGGCACGCCCTCCTCGATCGACGCCGTGCAGATGACGCGCGTGCCGCCGCAGGTGATGAGCGCGGAACCGGTCGCCGTGCGCATGAAGCCGGGCTCGATGGCGACCGGACGCAGCTCGTCGTGAGCGCGGCCTCCCGCGCGCTCGGCCGCCACGGCGCTCACGCCGGCACCTCGCTGCGCAGCTGCACCTGCTCGACCGCGCCGAGCGGCAGCTGCAGGAACCGCGTCCCGAGCATCCGGAAGCTCTCGGGGTCGCCGGTGGACAGGAACGCGTACGAGCCCTCACCGCTGCGGGGGGTCGTCAGCCCGCGCGAGCCGAGCGCGTGCTCGACCTGGCGCGCCAGCGCCGCCCCGGAGGTGATGATCCGCACGGCGGGCCCGAGCATCCGCTGAAGCATCGGGCGCACCAGCGGGAAGTGCGTGCAGCCGAGGATCACC
This sequence comes from Solirubrobacteraceae bacterium, assembly GCA_035542555.1. Classification (GTDB taxonomy): domain Bacteria; phylum Actinomycetota; class Thermoleophilia; order Solirubrobacterales; family Solirubrobacteraceae; genus F1-60-MAGs163. Next base: position 21,074 of record DATKLF010000035.1, read on the forward strand.
GTGTCGACGCGCGCCTCGACCAGGGGTGCGACGTACCCGCGCACGACCTCGACGATGTGCTCGTCGAACGGGAAGCCCGCCTGGATGAGGGGCGCGAGGTCGGGCGCGGCGACCGCGATCAGGTCGACGTGCGGGTCGGCCGCGTGGACGGCGGCGGCATAGGCGCCGCTGGCGACCGTCGCGTGCGTGGCCAGCAGGCCGATGCGCCCGTTGTGCGTGGCGGTCACGGCGTGCACGGCCTCGGGCCCGACGACGCCGATGACGTCGACGCCGAGCGTCGTCTGGAGCATCCGCTCGCGCAGCGCCGGGAGCGCGGCCGCGGTCGCCGAGTTGCACGCGACCACGAGCAGCTTCGCCCCGCGCGCGAGCAGCTCGTCGGCGATCTGCAGGCTGAAGGCGCGCAGCTCCTGCGGCCGGCGGTCGCCGTACGGGAAGCGCGCGGTGTCGCCGAGGTAGACGAAGTCCTCGCTCGGCAGCCGCACGAGCAGCTCGTGCAGCACGGTGAGGCCGCCGACGCCGGAGTCGAACACCGCGATCGGCCGCTCGCGCGGGTCGCTCGGGATGGACACCGATCCAGCATACGGCGGCCCCTGGCCGGAGTCACTGGATGGTCGATGCGGCGGAGCCGGGCCGCCGGGGCGGTCATCTCGTACCGCCGACGCCGTCGATCGCGTCCTTGAGCTTCGTCACGACGGTCTGGGCGATGCCGCCGCCCTTCATGCCCTTCCCCGCGGCGATCACGCCGACGAGGACGCCGGCGACGAGCAGGATCAGCGCGACGTACTCGACGGTGCCCTGGCCCGCGGCGGCGGCAAGCCTGGCGGACGCGGTGTGGATGGCCGCGTGCAGGCGGCCGAGGATGCGATAGCCCATGGTTCCTCCGGGTCGTTCGGTCGGTCGGAGGCGAGTCTCGGCGTGCCCGTGTGACGCCGCCACGGCCCATCCGTGGAGAATCCGTGCCATATGCGCGCGCTCGTCGTCTCGAACATGCGCCCGTCGCCGGACGCCCCGGCGCGCGGCTCGTTCGTGCGCGACCAGGTCCGCGCGCTGCGCGCCCTCGACGACCCCGGCCTCGAGCTCGAGGCCTACGAGTTCGGGCCCGGCGGATACTGGGCTGCCGCGCGCGACCTGCGCCGCCGCCACCGCCGCGCGCGCTTCGACGTCGTGCACGCCCACTTCGGCCTGACCGCCTGGCCCGCGCTCGCCGTGCCCGCGCGCGTGCGCGGCGTGACGCTCCACGGGACCGACGTGCACCACCCGCGCTCGCGCGCCCTTACACGCGCCGTCCTGCCGTTCCTCGATCTGGTCGCCACCGCCAGCGCGGACCTCACGCGCGAGGTTCCGCGCGCGCCGGGCCGGCACGTCGCGGCCGTTCTGCCCTGCGGCGTGGCGACCGACCGCTTCGTGCCGCGCTCACGCCAGGAGGCGCGCGCTGCGCTCGGGCTTGCGCCCGACGGGCGCTACCTGCTGTTCGGCGCGGACCCGGCCCGGCCGGAGAAACGCTACGACCGCGCGGTCGCGGTCGCCGAGCGCGCCCGCGCGCAGCTGCTCGTCCTCGGGCGCACCGCACCCGAGGAGGTGCCGCTGTGGGTGAACGCCGCCAACGCCGTGGTCGTGCCCTCAGAGCGCGAGGGCTTCGGTCTGGCGGTGCTCGAGGCGCTCGCCTGCGACGTGCCGGTCGCCGCCACCCCGACGGGCATCCACGCCGCCGCGCTCGCCGGCCTGCCGGGAACGCTGTGCGCCGCGTTCGACCTCGACGCCTGGTGCGCGGCGCTGGCGCCGCACCTGGCGTCGGCCGACCCGCGGATCGCGGGGCGCTCGCGAGCGCTCGAGTACGGCGCCGACCGCATGGCCGCGCGCGTGCTGGCGACGTGGCGCGGGCTGCTCGAGCGGGCGTGACGCGACGCCGCGGGCCCCCTGCGGCGGGCGCCGGGACGCGGACGTCCGGTTACACTCGCGCCGCGGCGTCTCTCCGGAGGCGGCGCCATGCATCCATGGGTCTGAGAGATCGCATCTTCCACCGCGGCGGCGACCCGGCCGGCGACGAGCCGGCGCCCGACCTCGGCGCACCGGCAGCGCAGGCGGGCGCGCCCGAGGCCCAACCGGCGGCCGAGCAGCCGGCGCCGACGCCCGCCGGCAGCGGGGACACCGCCCTGTGGACGCACGCCGGCGACACGCCCGCGGGCGAGCTCACCGTGGTCCAGGCCCCGCCGGCGGGCAGCGTGGCGCAGGCCACCACCGAGCCCGAGCAGCCTGCGGGGGCCGAGCAGCCGACGGTGATCCAGGGCCCACCGGCGGCAGCGGCCGACACCACCGTGCAGACGCCGCAGGCGACCCCGGAGGGCTACGCGCCCGACGCAGGCGCGGCGGCGGCCGTGCCCCGCCGCCCCGGCTTTCGCGACCGCGGTCGCCTTCGCCGCCGGCTGCGCTTCCTGCGCGAGGTCCGCGAGCTCGGCTTCCGCGATCTCGGCGGCCTGGTCTTCGACCAGCACCGCTTCCAACGCCCCAACGAGGCGCTCGTGCAGGGGAAGGTCGCCGCCATCGACGCCGTCGACCAGGAGCTCCGCGCGATCGAGGACGCGCTGCAGAACCGCACGCCCTACAACGAGCTGTTCATCCCCGGCGTCTCGGCATGCCAGCGGTGCGGCGCGCTCCATGGCAGCGACGCGCGCTACTGCCCCTACTGCGGCCTGGCGTTCGCCGGCCCGCGCGCGGTCGCCGGGATCGGCCCGGACCAGGCCGCCTACGGCACTCCCGGCGCCGCGACCCCCCCGGGGCAGGCCGTGCTGTTCGATCCGCACACCGGCGCCCCGATCCAGCAGTCGGCTGCCCAGCCCGCCGGCGCCGCTGACGCGCACACGGGGCCTGCGCCCCGGCCGCAGCCGTGAGCGTCGTCCCGCCCCCGCTCCCACCGGCCCAGGCGGCGGCGCCGCCCGGGACCCTCCCCTGCCCTCGCTGCGGCGAGCTGCTCGCCCCGGACCAGGACTGGTGCCTGCGCTGCGGCGACCCGGCGCGCACCGTGATCGCCCCCACGCCGCACTGGAAGCGCCCGATCGGCGCGCTGATCGCCACGGCGGCCCTGGCGCTCGGCGTGCTCGCCGCAGCGTTCGTCGGGATTACGAGCCACAACCAGCCGCCGTCGCGCACGCTGACGACCACGATCACCACGCAGCCCGGACAGCCGCTGCCCCCGGGCGTCACGCCCGCTCCGACGACCACCGCCGCCACCGCGCCGGCGACGCAGACCGCGACCACGCTCACAACGACGACGACGAGCACGACCACGACGACGCTGCCGCAGTCGGCCGTGACGACGAAGTAGTCAGGTCGGGGGCAGCAGCGCGGCCACGCGCTCGGCCGCGGCGCTCGCCAGCGGGTGGGGAGCCGCGGGCGCCGGGCGCACGGCCTCGCTGCCGACGGCCTCGAGCGTGGCCGCCAGCGAGCGCGAGAGCGCACCCAGGTCGTACCCGCCCTCGAGCACCACGCCCAGCGGGATGTCGAGGTCGGCGGCCAGCGCACGCACGCTCGCCGCCATCGCGGCGTAGCCGGCGTCGCTGACCTCGCAGCCCGCGAGCGGATCGTCGGCGTGCGCGTCGAAGCCCGCCGAGACGAGGATCAGCTGGGGCCGGTACGTGCGCGCCGCCGGAACGACGACGTGGTCGACGAGCGCCGTGAACACCGCGTCGCCGGAGCCCTCCGGCACCGGCAGGTTCACGGTGTAGCCGGCACCCGGGCCTGACCCGATGTCGCCCGCCGACCCGCTGCCCGGGTACAGCGGCCACTCGTGGATCGAGGCGAACAGCACGCGCGGCTCTGCGTGGAAGATGTCGTTCGTGCCGTTTCCGTGATGGACGTCCCAGTCGAGCACGAGCACGCGCTCGAGACCGTGGGCGTCGAGCGCTCGCCGAGCGGCGACCGCGACGTTGTTGAACAGGCAGAAGCCCATCGCGCGGGCGCGCTCGGCGTGGTGTCCGGGCGGGCGGTGGAGCGCGGCGCCGAAGCGCGCCTCTCCCGAAAGCAGCACGTCCACGAGCGCGGCGGCCCCGCCGGCGGCGTGCAGCGCCGCCTCGTAGGAGCCCGGCGACACGACCGTGTCCGGGTCGAGCATCGCGCCGCCGCCCGCGCACGCCTGCTCGATCGACGCGCGATAGGCCGCCGGGTGCACCGCGTCCAGAAGCTCGGCGGTCGCCGCGGGCGACTCGCGCCGCTCGTATCCGAGCCAGCCGCGCGCCTCCAGCTCGCGCTCGATCGCGACGATGCGGGCCGGCCGCTCGGGGTGCTGCCCCGTCTCGTGACGCAGCGAGGACTCATGGCGGAAGATGACGCCGGGCACGGAGGGGTACGGTACCCCGACCATGGACGCCGGCGGGACGCCCGAGACCATCGCCGCGGACGTCGTCGTCGTCGGCGCGGGTGTCGCCGGTCTCTACGCCGCCCTCACCGCCGCCGAGTCCGGCGCCGCGGTGGCGGTGATCAGCGCCACGCCGCTCGCGCAGACCGCCAGCTACTGGGCGCAGGGTGGGCTGGCCGCGGCGCTCGCCGTCGACGATTCGCCGGAGCTGCACCTGCAGGACACCGAGCGCGCTGGGCGCGGGCTGATGCGCCGCTCGGCAGCACAGGTGCTCGTCACCGAAGCACCGGCGATGATCGCGGAGCTCCAGCGCCTGCGCGTGCGCTTCGACGCGGACCGCAACGGCAACCTGTCGCTGGGGCTCGAAGGCGGCCACTCGCGGCGGCGCATCGTCCACGCCGGTGGGAGCGCGACCGGTCGCCGGGTTGCGCGCCAGCTCTCCGCCGACCTCGTCCACCACGACGGCGTGCGCGTCGTCGAAGGTGCGCGCGCAGCCTCGCTGTGGACCGACGAAGGCCGCGTCGTCGGCGTCGTCTGCGAGAGCGGCCTGGCGGTCACCGCGCGCGCGACGATCCTCGCCACGGGCGGCGCGGCCGCCCTCTGGCGGCGCACGACGAACCCGCCCGGCTCACTCGGGATCGGCATCCTGCTCGCACGCGCGGCCGGCGCCGCCGTGGCGGACATGGAGTTCGTCCAGTTCCACCCGACCGCGGTCACCGGGGTGCCGGGGCGCGAGGGCTTCCTCATCACCGAGGCGATCCGCGGGGAGGGGGCGACGCTGCACGGACCGGACGGCGAGCGCTTCGTCGAGGAGCTCGCGCCCCGTGACGAGGTTTCCAGGGCCGTCTGGGAGGTCATGCAGCGCCACGGCACCTCGTCGGTGTCCCTGGACATGCGCGGTGTCGACCCGGCGCGCTTCCCGAACGTCGTCGAGGCCCTGCGCGAGTCGGGGCTGGACCCGACGCGTGAGCTCGTGCCCGTCGCCCCGGCCGCGCACTACGTGATGGGCGGGGTGGTGACCGACCTCGACGGCGCGACCGGCGTGCCCGGCCTCTACGTCGTCGGCGAGTCGGCGTGCACGGGCCTGCACGGCGCCAACCGCCTCGCGTCGAATTCGCTGTCGGAGTGCGTCGTGTTCGGGGCGCGCGCCGCGCACGCAGCAGTCACGCCGCCCGCGAGGCCCCGACCCGCCGCCCGTCCGCCCGCACCCGAGCCGCTCACGCTGCCGGCCGCCGCGACCCGCGAGGCGCTGTGGCGCGACGCCGGGATCGTGCGCACCCGCGAGGGCCTCGAGCGGCTGCTCGGCGACCCCCATCCGCTCGCGCGCCTCGTCGCGCGCTGCGCGCTGCTGCGCGAGGAGACGCGCGGCGCGCATGTGCGCCTGGACTTCCCGGAGACCGATCCGCGGCTCGACCGCATGCACGCGGTCGCCCGCGACGACGAGCCCGCGTTCGAACGCTGGGCCTGAGCACCAGCGGCCGCAGGACCCCTGCGGCTTAACACGAACTTCATCTTCCGTGTGTTGGAGCGTTCACACGGAGGACGGATACTCGCACGCCGCGAGGGGGGTTCGCGACGGAACGCACGATCAGGGTCCACAGGAGGGTCCAGCCGATGTACCAAGTCAGCAGAGCGATCTATCGGGAGCTCGCGCCCCAGATCGCCACCGGCCGTGAGGGGCACGCCGAAGTGCTCCGCGCCTGCGAGAGCGCCATCGAGCGCCTGGCGACCGACCGCCACTATTTTGCTCACCCGGCCCGCAGCCTCTTCCGCGACATCCGCACGAACTTCCCGCTGCAGGCCCAGGCGCGGGTGTGGATCACCGTGCGCGACTACGTCGCCGCGGCGGAGCAGCTCATGGAGAGCCTGTGCACGCGGGGCCGCGACGTGTTCGGCAACCCGCTGCAGTGTCGCGCGACGACGCGCCGCGGCACCGCCTGCCAGCGCATCCCGGTCCACGCCAACGGCTACTGCCCGTCGCACCAGCACCTCTCGACGACCGAGGAGCTGGAACTCGAAGAGCTCGCGCTCGCCGCGTAGCTCCGAGTCCGGGGGGCGCCGACGCCGGGGCCGCAGGGAGCGGCCTCGGCGTCGCACGTCCCGGCTCACGCCTGGGCGAGTGCCGCGCCGATCGCATCGGCGAGCTCGGCGCAGTGGTCGGCGTGGCCGGGCTTCATGAGGCAGTGACGCAGCGTCGTCACCGTCGGCGCGTCGTCCTCGAGCCACGGGTGGCTGCGGCGCAGCCACGCCGTCTCGACGCGCAGCTTCGCGACGTGGATCCCCTGCGCCGCGAGCCGCTCGAAGGCCGCCTCGCAGGCCTCCGACACGGCACTCGCGCGCGCCCGGCGCGGGAACGGGCAGAGGATGTCGAGCTCCGGCTCGACGACGAGCTCGTGCCCGGCGCCGCGCAGGCGGCCGGCCAGCTCCAGCGCGGCCTCGCGGGCGGCCGCGAGCGTCGTCCCGAGCCCCTCGCGCGCGAGCGGGAAGCGGCGCAGCGTCGCCCAGAGCGCCGCGGCGGCGGCGCCTGCGCGCGAGCACTCCAGGCTGATCTCGCCGAGGTGCAGCGCGTCGCTCGTGAAGTACGTGTACGGCGAGTCGTGCACGTAATGGCGCCCGACGGCGGGGTCGGCGAACACCACGCAGCCGCAGCCGTAGGGCTGGAGCCCGTGCTTGTGCGGGTCGATCACGACGGAGTCGGCGCGCGCGATCGCCGCGAACGGGGCCCGCGCGACAGACGGGTCGCCGCCGTCGGCGAGCAGCGCGAAGAAGCCGCCGTAGGCCGCGTCGACGTGCAGTCGCGCGCCGTGCTCGGCGCATAGCCCGGCGATCTCGCCGACGGGGTCCAACGCGCCGAGGCTCGTCGTCCCTGCCGTCGCGACGACAGTGCCCACGCCTCCGCGGCGCAGCTCGGCCTCCAGCGCGTCGAGGTCCATCCGCCCGGCGGCGTCCTGGGCCAGCGCGCGATGCTCGACGCCGAGCAGCGCGCACATCCGCGCGTGCGTGTAGTGCGCGCCGGCGCCTGAGACGACGCGCGCCCCCGGGCGCTCCTCGCGCGCGACGAACAGCGCCTCGAGGTTCGCCACGGTCCCGCCGGTGGTGAGGTGGCCCAGATGCTCCTCGCGCCCGAGCAGCATGCGCGCGAGCAGCGCGACGGCCTCGCGCTCCATGCGCGCGGTCGCCGGGCCGCCGTCGAGCGCGTGGTTGTTCGGGTTGAGCAGCATCGTCAGCGCGTATGCCGCCCACGCGACGGGATGCGGCGGTTTGAGCATCTGGCCGGCGTAGTGCCAGTCCTGGTAGGGGTAGGTGTCGCCCAGGCGCGCGGCCAGCTCGTCGAGCACGGCACGCGACTGCGGGTCGTCCGCCGCCGGGCCGGCCAGCGCGCCGAGCGGCGCGAGTTCGGCGGCGCGCCGGCGCAGCTGCGCACGGTCGGCCGGGGCCAACAGCATCTCCTCGGGCGGCTGCATCGGCCGATCGTAGTGCCGCGCCGGTAGCGTCCCGCGGATGCTGCTCGGGGTCGACGTCGGCGGGACGTTCACCGACGCGGTCCTGGCCGCGGAGGGGCTCGTCGCCACGGCGAAGGCGCTGACCACGCCCGAGGACCAGTCGCTCGGCGTGATGGACGCGGTCGAGGCCGCGCTCGAGTCCGCGGGCGCTGACCCCCGCGACGTGCGCGCCTTCGCTCACGGGATGACCGTCGCCACCAACGCGCTGCTCGAGGGCGACACCGCGCGCACGGCGTTCGTCGCCACCGAGGGGTTCACCGACATCATCGAGCTCGCGCGCCAGACGCGGCCCGAGCTGTACCGGCTGTGCGCGGCGCGGCCCGCGCCGATCACGCCGGCCGAGCGGCGCTTCGCCGCGCCCGAGCGCATGGGCCCGGCGGGGACGCTGCGCGCACTCACGCCCGCGGACGCGGCCGCCCTGGCGCGCGCGCTCGCCACAAGCGGTCCCGAGGCGGTCGCGGTCTGCCTGCTGCACTCCTGGCGCGACGCAGCGCATGAGCTGCTGCTGCGCGACGCGCTGCGCGCGCAGCTCGGCGACGCGGTGCCGATCGCGCTCTCGCATGAGGTGGTCGGCACCTTCCGCGAATACGAGCGCGCCGCCACGACCGAGCTCGACGCCGCGCTCACACCGCTGCTCGGGGCCTACCTGCGCAGGCTCCTTGCGCGGACGGACGCCGCCGGGCTCCCGGCGCCGCAGGTGATGCAGTCGAGCGGCGGGCTCGTCGACGCGGCGACGGCGGCCGACCACGCGATCCTCGCCGTGCTCTCCGGGCCGGCGGGCGGCGCGGCGGCCGCCGCGCTGATCGCGCGCGCGTGCGGCGAGCCGGACCTCCTGTGCTTCGACATGGGCGGCACTTCCTGCGATGTCTGCGTCGTGCAGGGCGGGCGCGTGCGCGAGAGCTCCGGGCGCGAGATCGCGGGCAGGCCGGTGGCGCTCCCGATGGTCGACATCCACACCGTCGGCGCCGGCGGCGGCTCGATCGCCTGGCGCGACGCCGGCGGGGCGCTGCGCGTCGGCCCGCGCTCGGCGGGCGCCGAGCCCGGCCCGGCCGCGTACGGGCGCGGCGGCGCCGAGCCCACCGTCACCGATGCGCACGTCGTGCTCGGCACGCTCTCCGCCGAGCGGCCGCTGGCCGGCGGGCTGCGCCTCGACGTGCAGGCGGCGCACGCGGCCGTCGGGCGCCTCGCCGCCGAGCTCGGGCTCGACCCGCGCGCCTGCGCCGCCGGCATCCTGCGCGTCGCCGACGCCGAGATGGTGCGCGCGCTGCGGGTGATGACGATCGAGCGCGGCATCGACCCGCGCGGCTTCGCGCTGCTGGCCTTCGGCGGCGCCGGGCCGCTGCACGCGGCTCAGGTCGCCGATGAGCTCGGCATCCGGCGCATCCTCGTGCCGCGCGCATCCGGCGTGCTCAGCGCGCTCGGGCTCGCCGCCGCAGACCGCCGGGCCACGCGCCAGCGTTCGCTGCTGCTGTCGGGCACGGAGCTGACCGACGCCGCGCTCGCCGACGCGCGCGCGGCGCTGCTGCACGAGGGCCGCGCGATCCTCGGCGACCCTGAGGCTACGCCGCACGTCGCCCACGACGTGCGCTACCGCGGGCAGTCGCACGAACTGACCGTCGACGACCCCGAGCTGCGCGGCGCCGACGACGTGCGCGCCGCCTTCGAGCAGGAGCATGCGCGCCGCTACGGCTGGCGCGAGCCGGGCGGCGAGGTGGAGCTCGTCACCCTGCGCGTCGCCGCGGTGAGTCCCGGGGCGGCGTTGCGGCTGGCCGACGAGGCACAGGAGCCGCTGCGCGTCGCCGGCCCGGCCGTCCTGCACCTGGCCGAGACGACGGTTGCGATCCCCGAGGGGTGGGGCGGCGCGTCCGATGCGACGGGGACGCTCGTCCTGGAGCGCCGCCCATGAGCGGCCTGGATCCGATCGCGCTGCAGGTCGTCAGCGGCGCGCTGCGGGCCGCGTGCGAGGAGATGGGCGCGGTGCTCGTGCGCTCGTCGCACTCGGCGAACATCAAGGAGCGTCGTGACTGCTCGACCGCGCTGTTCGATGCCCGGGCGCGGATGGTCATGCAGGCCGAGCACATCCCGGTCCACCTGGGCGCGATGCCCGTCGCGGTGGCGGCCGTCGCCGCGCGCGCGCAGCGCCCGGGCGTCCCCTGGGTGCTGAACGACCCGTTCGCCGGCGGCACGCACCTGCCCGACATCACCGTCGTCACGCCGGCATTCGCCGGCGGCGAGCTCCTGGGGTTCGCCGCCAGCCGCGCGCACCACGCGGACGTCGGCGGGCGCGTGCCCGGCTCGATGCCGGCCGACTCCACGACGCTCGCGGAGGAGGGCGTCGTGATCCCGCCGTCGGTGCTCGACGACGACCTCATCGACGCGCTCGCCGCGCAGATGCGCCAGCCCGACGAGCGGCGCGCCGACCTGCACGCCCAGCTCGCCGCGAACGCCACCGGCGTCGCGCGGCTCCTGGAGCTCGCCGAACGGGTGGGCGCGCATGAGCTCGGGGCCGCGACATCGGCGGTGCTCGACTACGCCGAGCGGCGCACGCGGGCGTGCGTCGCAGCCCTGCCGGACGGGGAGCGCCGCGCGCGCGATGTGCTCGAGGGACGCGACGGTGACCTGGAGCTCGTGCTGCGCGCGACCGTCCGCGGCGATGAGCTCGTGCTCGACTTCACGGGCAGCGCGCCACAGCACGCCGGCAACCTCAACTGCCCGCTGGCGGTGACGTCCTCCGCCTGCCTGTTCGCGCTGCGCGTGCTGACCGACCCGGACATCCCCGCGAACGCCGGCGCCGCCCGGCCGCTCACGGTGCGCGCGCCCGAGGGAACGCTGCTGCACGCCCGTCCGCCCGCGGCCGTCGCCGCGGGGAACGTCGAGACCTCGAGCCGCGTCGCCGACCTCGTGCTCGAGGCCTTCGGGCGTGCGCTCGGGCAGGGCACGATGAACAACATCACGCTCGGCAGCGACGCGTTCTCCTACTACGAGACGCTGGGCGGCGGCCAGGGCGCCTGCCCGGACGCCGACGGTCCCTCGGGCGTCCACGTCGCGATGTCGAACACGCTGAACACCCCGGTCGAGGCCCTCGAGCTCGAGTTCCCCCTGCGCGTGCGCGAGTACGCCGTGCGCCGCGGCTCCGGCGGGGCGGGCCGCCACCACGGCGGCGACGGCGTCGTCCGCGAGCTCGAGGCGCTGACGGCGATGCAGTACTCGCTCATCACCGAGCGCCGACGGCACCGGCCGCGCGGCGCCGACGGCGGCGAGCCGGGCGCCGCCGGGCGCAACCTGCTCAATGGGCGCGAGCTGCCGCCCAAGGCGTCGGGCGCGCTCGCTCCGGGCGACCGGCTGCGCATCGAGACGCCGGGCGGCGGTGGACACGGCACGCCCGGAACCCATCGAGTGGTCGATTGACTACCCCAGCGGTACACGATCGACCATTCGATGCCGGACGCACCGCGTAAGGGCTCTCCCGTGCGCAGGTAAGGGGGCCGGGGCGTGGATCGGCTCCATTCGCCCGATGTGCGCGCGGGCGGCGTAGCCGACCATGGACATCGTCCCGCCCACCGCACCCGAGGAGCACGCCATGCAGACCCTCACGACCCACCTCGCCGCGCAGCGCGAGCGCGAGCTGCGCAGTGCGCCGGCGCCGCGCTGGATCCCAGCCGCGGAGCCCGCGCGCGCCGCCGAGGCCGGACGGGTGGTCCTGCGTCGCGCGCAGGCGCAGGACGGAGCCGCGATCGCGCAGCTCGCCGCGCTCGACACGGCGCCCCGCCCGCGCGGCGAGCTCCTGATCGTCGAGCTCGACGAGCGGATCGTCGCGGCCGTGCCGGTCGACGGCGGGCCCGCCGTCGCGGATCCGTTCGAGCCCACCGCGGGCCTCGTCGACCTCGCCCGGCGGCGCGCGGCGCTGCTGCGCGGCGAGACCCCGCGCCGCCGGCGCCGGCCGCGCGCGCTCGGCCTGGCGTCCGGTCGACGGGCGGCCGCTTGAGCCGGGCCGCCGGTCCGGGGCGCGACATGCGCGAGCGCCGCACCGCAGCGCGCGATACTGCGCGCGTGGCCACGCGCATGACGAGCAGCCGCGTGATCGGGCGCGACGCCGAGCTCGCCGAGCTCGAGGCGGCGCTCACAGACGCGTCCGGCGGCCGACCGTCGCTGGCGTTCGTGGCCGGTGAGTCGGGCGTCGGCAAGTCGCGCCTGGTCGCCGAGCTCGCCGGCCGGGCGCGCGCGGCAGGCGCGCGCGTGGAGATCGGCGACTGCGTCGAGCTGGGGACCGAGGAGCTCCCGTACGCGCCGATCGTCGCGGTGCTGCGCTCACTGGCCCGCGCCGACGACCCGGTGCTCGACGAGCTCCCGCGCGGGGCGCGGTCCGAGCTCACCGCCCTCCTCCCCGAGCTCGGCCCCGCCGCTCCGGAGGCCGAGCCGCGCGCCCGCGGCTATGAAAGCTCGCAGGCGCAGGCGCGCCTGTTCGAGGCGCTGCTGACGCTGATCGACCGGCTGGGACGCGACGCACCGCTCGCGCTCGTGCTCGAGGACATCCACTGGGCCGACCGCTCCACCCGCGCCTTCCTCGTCTTCCTCGGGCGCAGCCTCTGGGCGGAGGGCGTGCTCGTGGTCGCCACCTACCGCTCCGACGAGCTGCACCGGCGCCACCCGCTGCGCCCGCTGCTGGCCGAGCTCGAGCGCGTCCCGAGTGCGCGCCGGATCGAGCTCGCCCGGCTGACCCGGCCCGAGCTGGCCGAGCAGCTCGGCGACATCCTCGGCGCGCCGCCCGACGACGCTCTTGCCGAGCGCCTCTTCGAGCGCAGCGAGGGCAACCCGCTGTTCACCGAAGAGCTGCTCGCCGCGGGGCTGGACGGCCGCGGCGCGCTGCCGACGACGCTCCGCGACGCCCTGATGGTGCGCGTCGAGCGCCTCAGTGAGCCCGCCCAGGAGATGCTGCGGCTCCTGTCGGCCGGGCGCATCCTCGATCACGACGTGCTCGACGCGGCCAGCGGCCTGGATGCCGCGAGGCTGCGCGGCGCGCTGCGCGAGGCCGCGGACGCGAACATCCTGCGCGCCGACGAGCGCGGGCGCTACCGCTTCCGCCATGCGCTGCTGCGCGAGGTCGTCCACGATGACCTGCTTCCCGGCGAGCACGCGGAGCTGCACCTGGCCCTCGCGCGCGCGCTCGAGCAGCATGCGCCCGCGATCGGCGACGACGCGCACGTGCGCGCGGGGATCGCCCATCATTACCTGTCGGCCGGTTGTCAGGACCTCGCGCTCGCGGCCGCCGTGCGCGCCGCCGACGCGGCCGAGCTGGTCCACGCCCCCGGCGAGGCGGCCGCGCAGCTCGAGCGCATCGAGCGCTACCTGCTCGGCGTGGGCGACCATTTGCGGCGGCTCGCGCACGATCTGCGGCCGATGGTGCTCTACGATCTCGGG
>DATKLF010000036.1:0-17118 GCA_035542555.1 Solirubrobacteraceae bacterium
CCGGCACGATCACCACACACCAGGCCGCCAGGCTCTTGAGGTAGTCCCTGGGCACGCGGCTGCGGCGCACCATCGGCACGATGATCGCCCCGATCAGGCCGGCGATGATGAGCACCCGGCCGAAGACGTCGTACTTCGCGATCGTGCAGCCGTGGCCGTAGGCGCAGGCGGCGCCGAGGCCGAGCGCGAGCAGCAGCACCGGGAACGCGAGCATGACGTCCATGAGGCGCGAGAGCAGCGTGTCGGCCCAGCCGCGGTAGTAGCCCGCGATGATCCCGAGCGTCACGCCGATCACCACGACGAAGAACGTGCTCACGAACGCGACCGCCAGCGAGATCCGCGCGCCGTAGAGGGTGCGGGCGAAGACGTCGCGGCCCAGGCCGTCGGTGCCGAAGAACGTGTGCGTGGAGAAGTTCGGACCGGAGGCCGAGCCGAACGAGTCTAGGTACTTCGTCGACTGGTCGTTCGGCCCGCGCACGCCGAGGATCGCGAGGATCTGCTTCGCGAAGATCGCGCAGAAGATGAGCACGAGGATGAAGATCAGGGCCGCAAGCGTGACCTTGTCCCGCCGTATGCGCCCCCAGAACAGCTGGAAGGGCGAGCGCGCCGCGATCTCCGCAGGCGTCTCGAACTCGCCCGGCGCGATGCCGCCGCCGGTCTCCTGAATGAGCTCGGGGCCCGCGGAGCTCATCGGCGGTCCCGCTCAGGCTGGCTGTGGCTGATGGTGATCGTTCCTGCTCCCAGAAGGCGCGCGCGGGGGGGCGCGCGCGGCGCAACCGTACTACCCGGCAGGCTGCCGCGTCGCAGTCCGCGCGCTGTGGTGTTCGCCGCCCGCGCGGCGAAGCCTGCCTCCCGCCGTTCGGCGCTCCCACGCTGCCGCTCGGCGCACCGGCGCGGACGCGCGACCCGCGGCGCGTCTACCCTTGCGGGCGCCCGCCCCGGTAGCTCAGCTGGACAGAGCGTCCCCCTCCTAAGGGGAAGGCCCCTGGTTCGAATCCAGGTCGGGGCATCGTCGGGGGGTGCCTCAGCGATCCGGGCGACCCGGATGCACCTCGTCGATCGTCGCGAGCGCCGCGTACGGCGCCCCGGCGGCCGCGGCGATTGCCTCCCCCCCACCGGCCAGGCGGTCGAGCACGGCCAGGACGCCGACGATCTCGTGCCCGGCCTCCTGCACCGCCTCGATCGCGCGCATCGTCGACCCCCCCGTCGTCACGACATCCTCGACGATGAGGCAGCGGTCGTCGCGCATCAGCAGGGGACCCTCGATGCGGCGCGCGAGCCCGTGCTGCTTGGCCTCCTTGCGCACGAAGAAGGCCTTGACGTCGGCGCCCCCGGCGAGTGCCGCGCAGGCGACCGGGTCCGCGCCCATCGTCATCCCGCCGACGGCCGTGGCCCCTAGGCGCGCCGCGTAGCCGGCGACCAGCTCACCGAGCGCGCGGAAGCCCGCGGGGCGCAGGATGGCGCGCTTGGCGTCGACGTAGTACTGGGCGACGGCGCCGCTCGTGAGCGTCACCTCGCCCAGGATCAGCGCGTGCGTACGCAGTTCGTCGATCAGGCGCTCACGTGGATCCATCGGAATGCCGATCCTATCCCCGTGTTCGAACGGCCCCTGCGCTACATCGCGGTGCTCGTCAGCGCGGTCGTGCTGGTGAGCTTCGCCATGTTTGCGATCGATGAGTTCCGCGGGGCCTCGGACGAGACGCAGACGGCGATCGCCCAGCAGGAGGGCGTGCGCGCGGTCCAGGCGCAGGAGCAGGCCGCTGGCACGGTCGCCCAGCACCACACGCGCGTGCGCCGCTCGATCGACGACGTGAACCGCGTGGTGACCGCGCCGTTCAACAGGCTGGTCGCCCACTCGCAGAGCACCTGGGTGCGTCACGGAGTGCCGGCGTTGCTGGCACTCATCTTCTTCGGGCTGGGCTTCGCGTTCCTCGCGCGCTACGCGAAGGGCTCACCGCGCGCGCGGCGCCCGCCGCCGCGCCGGGCGTATTGACCGGCGCCTACCGGTAGTAGACGTCGACCGGCGTCCCGAGACGGACCCAGTTGTAGATCGAGAGCGCGTCCGGCGGCGGCACCCGCAGGCACCCGTGGCTTGCGGGGTAGACCGGCACCTCGGCGTAGCCGTGGATCGCGTAGCCGCGGATGAAGTAGCTCGAGTCGAGCATCCCGTGCGCGTTCGTGCCCGGCTCCTTCATGTACACGTGGAACGAGCCGAGCACCGTCGGCGTCGAGGGCTTGCCCGAGCTCAGCGGGTAGAGGTGCTCGACGCGGCCGCCGGCGCCGATCAGCGCCAGCACCTGGTGGGTCAGGTCGGCCTCGACGTGGCGGCCGTGCGACGGATAGCGAACGTGGAAGCTGCCCTGCCCCCGGGCCAGGCGCCGGAACACCTCGGCGTTCGCGACGGTCGTGCGCGCCATGCCCGTCATCTTGCGAAAGGCGAGCACCGCGCGGGCGGTGCGGTCGTCGAACAGACCGCGCTGCCCGACGACGTAGCCGAGCCGCGAGAGCTCCTGCTGGAGCACGCGCACGGCGAGGCCGCGGGTGCCGGGGGTAGCGCTCAACGGCAGCACGTTCACGCGCACGGCCTTGGCCACCGCGGTGCCGAGCTCGGCGGTCGCGCGGTGACTGGCCCGGACGGTGACGCGCCCCGGGGTGCTCGTCGTGAACCCCAGCTCGAACCGGCCGACGCCGGATTGCGGCCGGATGCTCACGCCCTTGACGAGGATCTTCCGGCCACCGCGGTAGAAGCGCACGCTCGCGCGCTGGCCGGCGGCGTACGGGCGGACGGTTCCGCGGACGACCCAGCGCTGTCCGGCGAGCACGCCGCCGGAGCCCACGTGCAGGAGCTGCAGGCGCACGGCCGCGGCGGGGGGCCGCGCGGGGGCTGGCGTCGTGGGAGTCGCGGGGGTCGTCGGGGTCGGCGTCGTCGGGGTCGTGGTCGGCGTCGTCTGCGTGTCCTGCGCGGCGGCCGTCGCGGGGACGGTCACCAGCGCCGCGAGCAGCGCGAGCGGGACGAGTCGGCGCGTCATGGCGCCGGATCCTAGAGCGCGGTCCGGGCGGCGGCGACGGGTGCCATCGCGGAGGGCATCGGGTAGAGCGCGCGGATGACGAGGAAGATCGCGGCGATCAGCGCGTACGAGCACACGACGCAGATCCCGATCTCGGCGGCGGTCCAGTGCTGCGACACACCGAATGCCGTGCAGTTGTTCAGCGCATGCACCGCGACCCCCGGGTAGAGGGAGCCCGTGCGGGCGTACAGCAGGCACAGCATGAACCCGAAGAACCCGAGCGGCACGAGGAAGCCGATGGCGGACGATCCCGCGTGGATCGCGCCGAACACGGCCCCGGTGATGACGGCCGCCGGCAGCACCCCACGCCACGAGCGCAGCGCGGTGAAGAAGTACCCGCGGAAGAAGAACTCCTCGCAGATCGGGGCGACGACGCAGACCAGCGCGGCGACCGACATGAGCGCCACGTCGCTGCGGTCGACGCCGAGCGACTTGGGCAGCGTGTCGTCGGTGCTCTGCAGGCCGAGCACCGCCACCCACGCGGCAGTGAAGAGGAAGAAGGCGACCCAGACCGTCAGGCCCCAGCCGACCGCGGGCCACAGGCGCGTGGGGCGCAGCCCGAAATCCCACGGCCGCGGGCGGCCACCCAGGCGTGCCATGAAGATCGCGGCGCCCACGAGGCACAGGTCCTGGATCACGGTCCCGAGGATGTTCACCGACGGCGGCGGGCTCTCCAGCGAGGCCCCGAGGGCGGCGGCCACGATCGCGAGGGCGATCGCCCCCGCGATCGCGCCGGCGAAGCCCGCAACGAGCGCGACCCAGGCGGTCCACGCCCGCCACCGCGGGCCGACCGGCGTCGGCGAAACGCCCTCGGGCAGCTCCGGGCGCTCAGCGGGCGGGGCCGGGTGACCGCCGACGCGGGCCGGGAAGGCGGGTGGAGCCGTGGACATCGTCGCCGGTGACGTTAGAAGGTCGGCCAGCGCCCACGCGCCGAATGTCCAGCTCCCGGCGGCGCGGCGCGCCCCTGCGATGCGGCGGGCAGCAGCTCGGCGAGACCGGTGATGACGGGCACGCCCGCCGGCCTCGCGGGCGCGTGATCGTGCGACCGCCGGAGAAGGAGCACCGCCGCGATCCCGGCGGCGCGCGCCCCCGCGACGTCCATCTCGAGGCTGTCGCCGACGTGCAGCGCGTCCGCGGCGGGGATGCCCCCCGCGCGCGCGAGCGCGCGCGCGAACAGCTCCGGGTCGGGCTTGGCGACGCCCTCCTCGGCGGACGTCAGCACCGCGTCAACGCGCTCGGCCAGCCCGGTCTCGCGCAGCACCCCATGCAGCGAGACGTCCCAGTTGCTGACGACGACGAGGCGCGCGCCCGCCGCGCGCAGCACGTCGAGCGTCCGCGGGACGTCCCCGAAGGCGCGGAAGCGCAGCGCCGCCAGCAGCGCCGCGCGCACGTCCGCCGCGGGCAGGTCGCGGGCCGGAGCGGGGAGCGCCTCGCGCAGCACGGCGGCGCAGCGGTCTCGAAGCGCCTCCAGCGTCCGCTCATCGACCCCCTCGTCGTGATGGGCGCGGTAGTAGGCCATCTCGCGCAGCAGCGCCTGGCGCGACCGGCCCTCGGCGACCAGCGCGCCCCGCGCGGCCAGCTCGCGCGCGAGCGACGCGAACGGGTCGACGAGCTCGAGCAGCGTCCCGAGCGCGTCGAGCAGCACCGCGCGCGGCGGCCCTCCCGGGGGGCCGACGCGACCGGGCGCCGGGCTACCGTCCGCGGCCATGCCCGCGATCCTCCCCGATGCCGCGGCGAGCTGGAAGCCGCTCGCCGCCGCTGCGCTGACCGTCGGCTCCGCGCTGCTGGTGGCGTGGATCGTCGCGCGCATCATGCGCACGGCGGAGGAGCGGCTGCGCGAGCGCCGGGGTGCCGGCGGGCTGGACGCCGCCGGCGCGACGCGCCTGCGCTTCCTGCGCCGCATGATCTTCGCCCTGATCGTCGCGGTCGGGCTGTTCTTCGCGTTGCTGCAGTTCGACCAGTTCGACCGCCTCGCGAGCGCCGCGCTTGCCTCCGGCGCGCTCGTCACGGCGATCCTCGGCTTCGCGGCCCGCGAGCCGCTGTCGAACCTCATCTCCGGGATCACGATCGCGATCACGCAGCCGGTGCGTGTCGGGGACCACGTCGAGATCGGGGCGATCCGCGGCGTCATCGAGGACCTCACGCTGACCTATACGTGGGTGCGCACCGCCGACGCCGGGCGCGTCGTGGTGCCCAACAGCGTGCTCACCACCGAACCGCTGCGCAACGACTCGATCCGCGAGCACGAGGTCGCGACGACGGCCTCGGTCTGGGTGCGCGCCGACGCGGACGAGACGCACGCACTCGAGGTGCTCGCCGCGGTGCCCGGCACCGGCGGCGTGGCGATCGACGAGGTCACCCCGGAGGGGATCCGGGTGCGGCTCGCGGGCGAGGTCGTGCCGGCCGGGGACCGCGCGGATACCGAGGCCCGGCTGCGCGCCGGCGCCCTGCGCGCCCTGCGCGCCGCCGGGATCCCGCGCGCCGGCACCGAGCACGGCGGCTGAGCCCACCGCCGCACCGCGTCCAAGCGGCGTCCCGAGCCGACGGCCGCAGCTAGACTCCGTGGCTCCGCACGCCCGCTCGCACACCGTCGAAGGACCGCGGGCATGCGGCTTGAACACCGTTGGGATGTCCCGCCGCGCACGCAAGCTCCGACGTCACCGGGACGGCCCTGGCCGCGCCGTCTTCATCGTGCTCGGGCTGCTGGCCGGGCTCGTGTTCGTCGGCGCCTGCGCGGGCGCCGGGTATGTCTACAGCATCGCCGCGAGCGCGCCGAGCCTGTCGGAGCTCAAGCCCGCCGATCCGGGCGCGACCTCCGTCGTCTACGCCTCCGACGGCACGCGCCTGGGCTTCATCCAGGGCAGCATCCTGCGCACGCCGATCAGCTCGCGGTACATGCCCCAGAACGTGCGCGAGGCGACGGTCGCGATCGAGGACCGCCGCTTCTTCAAGCACGGCGGCATCGACGTCGAGGGCATCGTGCGCGCGGCGGTCAAGAACATCTCGACCGGCCAGACGGTGCAGGGCGGCTCGACGCTCACGATGCAGCTCATCCGCAACCTCTACCGAGGGGAGCGTGCACGCGCCGGCATCGCGGGCTACAAGCGCAAGATCCGCGAGGCGAAGCTCGCGATCGACCTGGAGGATCGCCACCCCGGTCACCGCGGGAAGGAGTGGATCCTCACCCAGTACCTCAACAACGTCCCGTACGGGACGGTCAACGGGCAGACCGCCGTGGGGATCCAGGCGGCCTCGCGCGTGTTCTTCGACAAGCCGGCATCGCAGCTGAGGCTGCCCCAGGCCGCGCTGCTCGCCGGCCTGCCGCAGGCGCCATCACAGTACAACCCGTTCCTGGACCCGAAGGCCGCGACCGCTCGCCGCAACGAGGTGCTCGAGCAGATGCGCGGGCAGGGCTACATCAGCCCCGCCGCCGCGCGGGCCGCGGAGCGCGCACCGCTGGGCGTGCGACCCAACGCCTACTACTCCAAGCGCCGCGAGAGCTACTTCTTCGACTACGTCAAGCAGCAGCTGATCGACAAGTACGGCGCCGCGCGCGTGCGAGAGGGCGGCCTGCGCGTGTTCACCACCGTCGACCTCAAGCTCCAGCAGGCGGCGCGGCGCGCGATCGCCAACCGGTTGCCGGTGCCGGGCGACCCGTCGTCAGCGCTCGTGAGCATCGATCCGAAGACGGGGTACATCAAGGCGATGGCCTCCTCGGGCGACTACGCGGAGTCGAAGTTCAACCTCGCCGCGCAGGCGCATCGACAGCCCGGGTCGACGTTCAAGGTCATGGTCCTCATGACCGCGCTGCGCCGCGGCGTGGACATCAACAAGACGACCTACGTCTCCAAGCCGCTGCACTTCTTCGACAAGACGACCGGGACCGAGATCAACGTCCAGACCGACGATCACTCCTACAGCGGCAACACCACGGTCTTCGAGGCACTTGTCAAGTCCGACAACACGGTCTTCCAGCAGCTGGACCTCGACATGGGCCCTGAGAACGTGCGCCAGACGGCCTACGACATGGGCATCACGAGCCACCTCGACGCCTACCCCGCCGAGGGTCTGGGCGGCCTCACCAACGGCGTCTCGCCGCTGGAGATGACCCGCGCCTACGTGACGGTCAACGACGGCGGCTGGCGCATCAAGCCGATCGCGATCACGAAGGTCGAGTTCCCGGACGGCCGCGTCGACACCTCGCTGGGCACGCAGAAGCGGGTGAAGGTCTTCACCGACGGCGAAACGCACGAGGCGACGCTCGCGATGGAGGCCAACGTCCAGCGCGGCACCGGCACCGCCGCGCAGATCGGCTGCCCGGCGGCCGGCAAGACCGGGACGACGAGCAACTTCACCGACGCCTGGTTCGACGGCTTCACGACGTCGCTCAACACGGCGGTGTGGGTCGGCTACCCGAACGTGAACACGTCGATGACGAACGTCCCGGGGTGGGGAACGATGTTCGGCGGCAAGGCGCCGGCGAGCATCTGGCACGACTTCATGGAGTACGCGATGTCGGGCCGCAAGTGCGACCCGTTCCCGCTGCCCAAGCAGCCCTTCCACGCGGTCCCGTTCTTCGGCCACTACGCGAGCACCGGCGCACCCGGCGGCGCGGTCGACCCGCTCGCGACGACGACCGCGCCGTCGACGACCGGCAAGAAGAAGAGCAAGAAGAAGGACGCGTCCGGCAACACGAAGTACCCGCCGGGCCAGTACCAGTCGCCGCCGCAGAAGGCTCCGAGCACCGGGACCGGCAATTCGGGCGGCACGGGGAACGGGCAGGGGAACGGCGGCGGCCAGCCGCAGACCGGCGGGTTCGCGCCGCCGAGCAGCACCGGCTGAGCCGCCCGGCGCCGGCGCACGGCTGCTACCGTCCACGGCGATGGCCAAGGAAGAGAAGGTCGAGTTCGAGGGCGAGGTCGTCGAGGCCCTGCCCAACGCGATGTTCCGCGTGAAGCTCGACAACGACCACATGGTCCTCGGCCACGTCGCCGGCAAGATGCGCCGCTACCGGATCCGGATCCTCCCGGGCGACCGTGTGCGCTGCGAGCTCTCGCCGTACGACCTGGACCGCGCGCGCATCGTCTACCGCCACCGGTAGCCCGGCCTCGCGGCGGCGGGCGACAATCCCCGCATGGAGCTCTCGCTGATCGCGGCGTTCGCCGAGCTCATGCAGCCGCGTTCGGAGCGGATCGTGCGCTGGGTCGGTGACGACGCCGCCGTCGTCCGGGCCCGCCCGTTCGCGGTCACGAGCATCGACGCGATGGTCGATGGCGTGCACTTCCGCCTCGACCTCCCCGGCGTTACGCCCGCGGACGCCGGGCACCGCGCGCTCGCCGCCGCGCTGTCCGACCTCGCGGCGATGGGCGCCGACCCCGGCGAGGCGTACATCGCGCTGGGCGTGCCCGAGGGCCTCGGGGAGCACGCGGTGCTGGAGCTCGCGCGCGCGATGGAGGCGCTCGCCGAGCGCACCGGCACGACGATCGCCGGCGGCGACCTCGTGCGCGCCCCCGCACTGACGATCGCCGTGACGGTCGTTGGCTGGGCCGACGACGCGGCCCAGCTCGTCGGCCGCGACGGCGCCCGGCCCGGCGACGGCGTCTACGTCACCGGACCGCTGGGGGCGTCGGCCGCCGGGCTCGCCGTGCTCGAGGGCCGCGCGCGTTCGGACCGCGCGCAGGCGCTCGCCCGCGCCCACCTGCGCCCGGAGCCCCGCCTCGCGGCGGGGCGCGCGCTGGCGCGCGCCGGCGCGCATGCCCTGATCGACCTGTCGGACGGCCTGGCGACGGACGCCGCGCACATCGGGCGGCGCAGCGGTGTGCTGCTCGAGCTCGACCTCGACGCGCTGCCGCTCGCGCCCGGAGTGGCCGACGTCGCCGCCCAGCTGGGCCGGGACGCGGCCGAGCTCGCCGCGTGCGGCGGCGAGGACTTCGAGCTGTGCGTCTGCCTGCCGCACCCGCTTCCGCAGGGCGCGCCGGCGGGGCTCGTGCGGATCGGCGGCGTCAGCGCCGGCGAGCCCGGCGCGGTCTTCAGCCGGCCTGGAGGCCCCCGCCGAGTGCTCGTGGGATACGAGCATCGGGTGGGCTGACCGGCGCGTAGAGCTCCAGCGATGGCTGCTCGCGGCGAAGCGCGGCGAGCCGGCGCAGCAGCGCGTCGGCGACGACGAGCGGGTCCACCGCGTAGCGGCCCTCGTCGATGCGGGTCCTGAGGGACTTCAGGTGAAGCATGCGGTCGGCGTCCTGGATCACGGTCGTGGGCAGGCTGCGGCCGCGGGTGACGTCGCTGCGGCGATCCTCGCCTGCCAGTGACCCGGCCTCCGTGCCTGTCTCCCGCTGGATCGGCTGCCGGAGCGCCGCGCCTTGAGGCTTCTCGACGGACGTCCGGGACGCGTCCGCGGGCTACCGGCGCATCGCCGAGTCCGTGCCACCGAGCGATCCCGGGCCCGCGTAGCTGCGCGGGCCGCGCACCGTGATCGGCAGGTCCGCCGCGTCCGCCTCGGGCGCACAGGCCACCACAAACGCGGCGGCCGCCGCTCCCGCGGCGACGCACCAGCCGACGAGCGCCGCCGTTCCCCCCTGCCCGCCGGCGACCGCCTGAAACCAGAACCACGCCACATCGCCGACGCGCATCCGAAGCTGCGACGCGTAGACCACCGCGACGCCGGCGGCCGGGATCAGGCTCACCAGCACCACGAGCACCGCCACCGGCCGGCGCAGGCGCAGCTCACGGGCACCGAGCAGCAGCCAGAGGTTCGCCGGAAGCACGAACAGCAGGGCCGCGTACGGGTTGAGCGCCCAGGCCACCAGCCCGCCCACGCACGCCACCAGCGCCGGTGCCAGGCCGGCGGACGGGTCGTCGCGCACGCCGCCGAGCCGCAGGCCGCGCAGCAGCAGCGGCCGCAGCGCCAGGAACCCGAGCGCGAGGACGACGGCGGTGCAGGCCATCGCGGTCCAGCCGCTGCGGTGCGGCGGCACGATGCCGGGCGGAGCGGGCGGCGAGAGGTCGACGACCGCGTGCGTCAGCCCGAGCCCCCTCGCGAACAGCGCCGCGACGACGAACGGCACCCCGAGCGCGAGCACCCAGGCGATGCGGCGCAGCACCGGCTCGCGGCGGCGGCGCATGCGCGCGACGCCGTCGACGAGCGTGACGAGCGCGGGCAGCAGCAGGGCGAGCACGAACAGCCGCAGCGCCCACCCCGGAAGGACCTTGCGCGCGATCAGGAGGTCGCGGTCCGGCGCGGGCCCGACCTGCGGCCCGCCCTCGAGCGCCGTGAGCGCCCGCAGCGCCGCACGGCCGAAGCCGTCCAGGCGCGCCGGCAGCACCGGAGCGTTCCCGGCCGGCGGCAGCTCGCCGCTCGCCGACAGGCGCACGCCCGCCAGGCCGCCGGCGTTCGCCACCCCCTGGCCGCTGACGCTCAGCGGGTAGGTGAAGCGCGCGAGCGCGGTCCGCGCCTGCGCGCCGGGACTGACGATGCCCGTCTCGGTGCGCAGCGCGAGCGCCACCGTCCGCTGCAGCACCAGCGGGGCGGTGCCGGCGCTCTGCGACCAGGCGACGACCATCGGCCTGCCGTGCGCGAGCGGGCCGGCGAGATCCCCGAGCTCCAGCACAGCGTCGACCGGCCGCTGCAGGTGGGCGACCAGGTCGGCCATCCCCGCCTGGCCGCCGCTCCCGCCGCTCACCGAGGCGAAGGTCACGGTCCGCACGGGGCGGGAGGCGCCCAGCACGCGCGCCAGCTCGAGCATCGCGGCGGTGCCCGACAGCTCGGCCTTCGCGCCGCGCGCCGCCGCGTCCCGGTGCGCGACGACGACGAGCTGCGCGCCGCCCCCGCTCCCCGGCTGCTCGGCCCAGACCGTCGTGAGCGTGCGCGACCCGTCGATCGTCTGCGCCTCGAACGAGCGGGAGTGGACGGCGACGGCGGGCAGGGCGTCGTGCAGCTCGGTCGCGACGCGGCGCGCGAGCGCCGCGTCGCCCGGGCCGCCGGGTCGGCGCTCGGGGTACTCGCCGGCAAGCACGTCGAGCAGCCGCGCCGCGCGGGCGCCGTCGAACGCCACCGGCGCGAACCGCGTGCGCAGCGGTGCCGGCCCGTCCGCGAGCGAGAACGCGACGACGATGAGCACGAGCAGCACGGGAAGCAGCGCGGCCCGGTAGATCCGGGGATCGAGCATCGCCCGACGCAGGGTAGAGCGCCTACCCTGTGGACCGAGTCATGGCCGATCGGGCGCCCCGCATCCTCCTCGTGGACGACGAGCACTCGATCCAGACGCTGCTCTCCTATCCCCTGCGCAAGGACGGCTACGAGGTCGTGCAGGCGTCGGACGGACGCGAGGCGCTCGACCGCTTCGGGGAGACGAGCTTCGACCTCGTGGTGCTCGACGTGATGATGCCGCGCATGGACGGCCTGGAGGCCTGCCGGCGGCTGCGCGCCCGCAGCTCGGTGCCGATCATCATGCTCACCGCGAAGGCCGACGAGGTCGACAAGGTCGTCGGCCTCGAGCTCGGCGCCGACGACTACATCACCAAGCCCTTCTCCGTGCGCGAGTTCCGCAGCCGCGTGAAGGCCGCGCTGCGCCGGGCCTCGATGGCGCACGACCTGCCCGAGGCCGGCGACGGGCACGTCGCCGTCCACGACCTGCGCATCGACCCCGCCAAGCGCAGCGTGCGCGTCCGCGGGGAGGAGGTGGCGCTCACCTTCGTCGAGTTCGAGATGCTGCTCGCGATGGCAAACAGCCCTGGTCGGGTCTGGGGCCGTGAGCAGCTGCTCACGCGCGTGTGGGGTGACAGCTCCTACCGCGACCCCCGGACCGTGGACGTCCACATCCGCCACCTGCGCGAGAAGCTCGAGGCCGACCCGCGCAACCCGGAGTACCTCTTCACCGTGCGCGGCGTCGGCTACCGCTTCCGCGACGCCGAAGACGCGTGAACTCGCTCGCCAACCGGCTGGCGCTCGTCTTCTTCCTGATCACGCTCGGGGCGATGGCGATCGTCTACGTGGGCGTCGTGCCCACGCTCGAGTCGAGCCTCGCCTCCGGGCGCTCCTCGTCGCTGCGCAGCGACGCCCAGCGCTTCACGGGGCCGATCCGCAAGGCGCTCGCCGCGTCGGCGCCGGTCACCGCGATCGACCAGGCGGTGCGCAACGCCGCCGATCAGGCGAACGCACGCGTGACGCTGCTGGGGGTCGACCGCAGCGGCGGGCAACCGTACGTGAAGTCGGACTCGAACCTGCGCACCGACATCGGCGACTTGCAGTTCCCGGCCGCCGACGTCGCGATCCAGTCGCGGCGCACCGAGACGGCGACGGAGTCCTCGAGCAGCGGCAGGGTGGTGGAGGCCGCGGTCCCGCTGTCGTTCACCGACCCGGACACCGGTCGCCAGCTGCTCGGTGACGTGCTCGTCTACTCGGCCCCGCTCGGGGACGTGGAGCACGACGTCGCGCTCGTGCGCAACCGCATCCTGATCGCCGGCATCCTCGCGCTGGCCGCCGCCGTCCTCGCCGGCTTCCTCGTGGCGCACTCGCTCGGCCGGCGCGTCGAGCGCATGGAGGGCGTCGCCATTCGGGTGGCCCACGGCGACTTCTCCGCCCGCTTCCCTGTCGACCGCGATGACGAGCTCGGGCGGCTCGCGCGCGCGCTCGACGCCATGCAGCGCCAGCTCGCCGAGCTCGACACGGCCCGCCGGCGCTTCATCGCCACCGCCTCGCACGAGCTGCGCACGCCGATCTTCTCGCTCGGCGGGTTCCTCGAGCTGCTCGAGGACGAGGACCTCGACGAGGAGACCCGGGGGCGCTTCCTCGCGCAGCTGCGCGAGCAGGTCGACCGCCTGGGCAAGCTCGCCACCGACCTGCTGGACCTCTCCCGCCTGGATGCGGGCGCGGTCGAGCTGCGCCCCGAGGAGACCGACGTGGGCACGCTCGCCCGGACGGTGGCGGACGAGTTCGTGCCGGCGCTCGCGGCGCACGAGTCGCGCCTTGAGGTGCGGCTCACGGGCGAACCGGTCATGGCCGTGTGCGACCCTGAGCGCCTCGCGCAGATCATGCGGATCCTCATCGACAACGCGCTCAGCCACACCGACCCCGGGACCGACGTCGTCGTCGCGACCTCGCTGCGCGCCGGCCGCCCGCGAATCGCCGTCACCGACTTCGGGCCGGGGATCGCGCGCCAGGATCTGCCGCGCGTCTTCGAGCCCTTCTACACGTCCGACGGGCGGCGCGGGTCGGGGCTGGGGCTCGCGATCGCCCACGAGCTCGCCGAGCGCATGGGCGGCGAGCTCGGCGTCGAGAGCCTTCCCGGGCGCACGACGTTCTCGCTGGAGATCCCCGCGTGAGCGCCGGACGGCGGCTCGCCGCCGCCGGCATCGCGCTGCTCGCCGCGGGCGGGCTCTCAGCCTGCGGGCGCGCCGGCGCGACATCGGTCACCACGACCGTCGTGCGCACGGAGCGGATCGAGCGCACGGTGGCCGCACCGGCGCCGGCGACGGCCCACACCGCGGCCGGCTTCGACCCGGAGGCGATCTACGCCCGCGACGCTCCGGGCGTCGTCACCATCACCTCGACGGGAATCGGGGGGCCGACCGGCGAGGGCGTCGGCTCGGGCTTCGTGATCAGCCCTGGCGGCGAGATCGTGACCAACGCGCACGTCGTCACGAGCGGCACCGGCGCGGCGATCCGGCCCGCCGGCGCCGTGTACGCCGCGTTCGCCGACGGCAACCAGGTGCCGGCGCGGATCGTCGGCTTCGACCCCTTCGCCGACGTCGCTCTGCTGAAGGTCGACCCCGCCCGCCTGCGGCTGCACCCGCTGGCGCTCGGGTCCTCGGCCGGCCTGCGGATCGGCGCGCCGGTCGTCGCGATCGGCAGCCCGTTCGGGGAGGACCGCTCGCTGTCGGCGGGGATCGTCTCGGCGACCGGGCGCAGCATCGACTCGCTGACCGGGTTCGCGACGCCGGGCGCGATCCAGACCGACGCCGCCGTCAACCAGGGGAACTCCGGCGGACCGCTGCTCGACGCCTCCGGGCGCGTCCTCGGCATCAACTCGCAGATCGCGAGCACGACGGGCGGCGGCAGCGGCGTCGGGTTCGCGGTGCCGGTCGACATGGTGCGCCGCTCCCTCGCGCAGCTGCGCCGCAGCGGCCGCGCAAGCTACGCGTACCTGGGGCTCGCCACCGCGCCGATCTACCCGCAGCTCGCCAAGCACTTCGGCCTCGGCACGTCCGACGGCGCGTGGATCCAGCAGGTCAGCCCGGGAGGGCCCGCGGCGGCCGCTGGCCTGCGCGCCGGGAGCGGGAGCGTGCGCTTCCAGGCGCGCGACTACGTCCCCGGTGGCGACGTCGTCGTCGCCGTCGGCGACCGCAGCGTCCGGGACGAGGCCGGGCTCTCGGCCGCGCTGGCGGCGCGCTCGCCAGGGGACAGCGTCAAGGTCCGCGTGCTGCGCGCGGGCCGCCCGGTGACCGTCACCGTGAAGCTCGGCGAGCGCCCGCTGACGACCCAGCCCGGAGGCTGACCGAGCCGCCGGGCGCGCCCGGTACGCTGGCGCCGTGCTGCAGGCCGTCCACGTGGGCCACAAGTCGCTGGCGGACTACACCCACCTCGTGGGGCGCGACATCGTCGAGGAGTGCCGGGCGCTGGCCGAGCCGCTTCGCGGCCTGCGTGTCGCCCACGTCTCGGCGACCGCGTTCGGCGGCGGGGTCAGCGAACTCCTCTACACCCTCGTCCCGCTCATGCGAGACGTGGGGCTCGAGTGCGAGTGGCAGGTCATCTACGGCCAGGAGGATTTCTTCCACGCCACGAAGCACATGCACAACGCGCTCCAGGGTGCGCCCGAGGACCTGACGGAGGCCCAGTGGGCGACGTGGCTCGCGTACAACCAGATCAACGCGCACGACCTCGACGGCCAGATCGACGTCTGCTTCGTGCACGACCCGCAGCCGGCGGCGATGCACACGCTCGTCCCGGAGAAGGCGCACAACTGGCTGTGGCGCTGCCACATCGACCTCTCGGCGCCCAACATGGCGACGATGGCGCGGCTGCTGCCGTACATCGAGACCTACCCGCACGCGGTCTTCCACCTGCAGGACTACGTGCCCGAGGGCATGGGCGGCGCGGTGCACATCGTCCCGCCGGCGATCGACCCGCTGACGCCAAAGAACATGGCGCTCTCACCCGAGGACGCCGCCTACGTCTGCGACCAGTTCGGGATCGACACCGACCGGCCGCTGCTCGTCCAGGTCTCGCGCTTCGACCCGTGGAAGGACCCCCTCGGCGTGATCGACGCGTACCGCAGCGTCAAGGAGCAGATCCCCGAGGTGCAGCTCGCGCTCGTCGGCTCGATGGCCAGCGACGACCCCGAAGGCTGGGAGTTCTTCAACGCAACGCTCTCGCACGCCGACGGCGACGAGGACATCAAGATCCTCAACAACTTCAACGGCGTGGGGGCGATCGAGGTCAACGCGTTCCAGTCGCACGCCGACGTGGTGATCCAGAAGTCCACGCGCGAGGGCTTCGGCCTGACGGTCACCGAGGCGCTGTGGAAGGCCAAGCCGTTCATCGGCGGCGATGTCGGCGGCATCCCCCTGCAGGTGCAGCACGGCACCACGGGGTTCCTCGTCGGCAGCGCCGAGGACTGCGCGGCGCGCAGCGTCGAACTGCTGAGCGACCCGGGCCTCGGGCGCGACCTCGGCCGGCGCGGCAAGGACTACGCGCGGCGCCACTTCCTCTCGCCCCGCTACCTGCGCGACTACCTGCGGATCTTCTCGGCGATGGTGGACGCGTGAGCCCGGGCACGTCCACGCCGCTGATCCTCGTCTCGAACCGTGGGCCCGTGACCTTCGAGGACGACGGCACGATCCGCCGGGGGACGGGCGGACTGGTGACCGCGCTGACCGGCCTGGCCTCCCATCGGCACGCGGTCTGGATCGCCAGCGCGATGACCGAGCGCGACGCGCTGCGCGCGAAGGAGGCGGGGGAGCGACCGTTCGCCGTGCGCTCGCCGACCGGGGGCGAGTACGAGGTGCGCCTCGTGGCGAGCGAACCCACCGCCTACGACGCGTTCTACAACGTGTTCGCGAACCCGATGCTGTGGTTTATCCAGCACTACCTCTGGGACCTCTCGAACGCGCCGGACATCCGCCGCAACGAGGTCGAGGCCTTCGAGTACGGCTACAACGTCGTCAACGAGGACCTCGCGCACGCGGTCGTCGAGGAGACCGAGGGCCATCCCGAGCCCGTCGTGATGGTGCACGACTACCACCTCTACACGCTGCCGGCGCTCGTACGCCGAGCGCGCCCGAACGCCTTCCTGCACCACTTCGTCCACATCCCGTGGCCGCAGTCCGACGCCTGGCGCGTGCTGCCCAGCTTCATCCGCGAGGAGCTGTTCCACGGCCTGCTCGCGAACGACATCGTCGGGTTCCACACGCAGGCCTACCGGCGCAACTTCCTGCAGTGCTGCCGCGACCTGCTCGACCTCGACGTCGACTTCCAGCGCGGTGTCGTGCGCCTCGAGGACCGCGAGGTCTGGGTGCGCAGCTACCCGCTCCCGATCGACGCCGGCGCGACGCTGGACGTCGCCGCCTCCGTGCGCACCCGCGAGTTCGAGTCCGAGATCCTGCGCCGCCGGCGCGACTTCCTGATCCTGCGCGTCGACCGGGCGGACCTGTCGAAGAACGTACTGCGCGGGTTCACCGCCTTCGACCTGTTCCTGGAACAGCACCCCGAGTTCCGCGAGCGCGTCAGCTTCATCGCGCAGCTCATGCCCTCACGGACGGACGTCCCGGAGTACGCCGAGTACCTCGAGCGCATCGAGGCGCTCGTCGCGGTCGTCAACCATCGCCACGGGACGCCGGACTGGATGCCGATCCACCTCAAGCTGCGCGACGACCTCGAGGAGGCGATGGCCTCCTACAAGCACTACG
The DNA here is from genome assembly GCA_035542555.1 of Solirubrobacteraceae bacterium. Taxonomy (GTDB): domain Bacteria; phylum Actinomycetota; class Thermoleophilia; order Solirubrobacterales; family Solirubrobacteraceae; genus F1-60-MAGs163. The sequence continues at coordinate 16,971 of DATKLF010000036.1, forward strand.
ACGTGCTGCTGGTCAACGCGATGTTCGACGGGATGAACCTCGTCGCCAAGGAGGGCCCGCTGGTCAACGAGCACGCAGGCGTCTCAATCCTGTCCGAGAACACCGGGGCCCACGAGGAGCTGGGGGAGTTCGCGCTCAGCGTCAACCC
>DATKLF010000037.1:0-7482 GCA_035542555.1 Solirubrobacteraceae bacterium
CGCGCTCGTGGACCCAGTCGCCCTGCAGCTCCTCCTCGACCATGCGGCGCACCTCGTCGATCCCGACCTTGTCGACGAGCACCTTGATGCGCGCCCGGGCGCGGTTGGCCCGCAGCCAGTCCTGGCGGTCGAAGATGCGAAAGCAGGCCTCGGCGATCTTCAGGTACTCGCCGTCGTCGGCGCGCACGAACTCGGCGAGCGTCGGTGCGACGCGCGGCATGATCGACGTGCCGCCTCCGAGGCGCACCTCGAAGCCGCGCACGCCGTCGCGCTCGCGCGCGAGGAACGCGATGTCGTGGATGCCGGTGATCGCGCGGTCCTCGGCGGTGCCGTCGAACGCGGTCTTGACCTTGCGCGGCATCAGCTGCGTGGTCGGGTGGCGCACGAAGTAGCGCACGTAGGCGCCGACGTAGGGCGTCGGGTCGAAGACCTCGTCCTCGCAGACGCCGGCGAACGGGTCGGCCGTCACGTTGCGCACCGTGTTGCCGCAGCCCTCGCGCGAGGAGAGGCCGACGGCCGAGATCTCGCGGATGAGCTTGGCCATGTCGTCGAGCGGCACGTGGTGGATCTGGATGTTCTGCCGCGTCGTGATGTGCGCCTTGCGCAGCGGCGCGTGGCGCTCGACCGCGCCGGCGAACGCGTCGAGCTGCTCAGCGTTGACGCCGCCGAACGGCAGCTTGACGCGCACCATCTGCACGTTCGCTTGGCGCTGCCCGTACACGCCCTGCTTGAGGCGAAAGCCGATGAACTCGTCCTCGGGCGTGCCGCCCGCGAGGAACTTCGCGGCCTCGCTGTCGAAGTCGTCGAACTCGCGCTCGAGGATCGGGATGACGTGGCCGGGCACGTCCTCGAGGACCTCGGGATCGGCCAGCGAGCCCCGGCGGCGGGCAGGCCGCTGCGCGGCGGAGGAGGGTTCCATGGGCAAAATATACAAATCCCGGTCGAGTTATTGCCATTTTGTGCTGCGACCGCTGGCGCAGCGCGGCGCGCGCCGATGATCTAGGCTGGCGCGTGCAACATCCGTTGCGGAGCCGTGGGGGGGCCGGGGCTCCGTTCGGAGGCGAACTGCAATCGCAAGGCGCCTCCGTTGGGGGATATACAAGGGGGATACAGCCGTGCTCATGCCGCATCGTCGTCCTGGCGCCGGCCGCACCGGTCACGGTGTGCGCGTTCTCGTGCTCGCCGCGGCGCTGCTCGTAGTCGCCGTCGCAGCGCCGGCCGCGAGCGCCTGGCAGGGGAACCTCATCGTGCGCAAGGTGAACGTCGGAGGCCCCGCGTCGGACACGTTCGCCTTCACGCTCACGAAGGACCCCAACCAGTACGTGGATGTCTGGAACCCCGCGGCTCAGACCTTCACGCTCACCGGCGCCCCCGGCCCCGGCGGCCCGTTCACCGAGGGCTCGACCCAGAAGACGTTCGCGAACCTCTGGGCCGGGTACGACGTCCCCGAGTTCCAGAACTGGGTCACCTACACGATCACCGAGGCCGCCAAGCACGGCTACACCACGTCGGCGGCGTGCACCATCGACGGCGCCGGGCTGTGGACCACCGGCAACTCGACGACCGCGACCTACGGCCCGTGGACCTGGACGCAGTCGACGACACCCGGCGGCGACACCGCAGTCAGCACGTCGGTGCGCTGGCTCAACAACATCACCTACACGACGACCTGCACCTTCACGAACACCTACCGCGGCACGATCACGCTCGTCAAGCACTTCACCGGGCCGTTCAGCTCAACCGACCGGGCGACGCTCGCCATCGACGACACGGTCAAGCCCGGCGTCGGCGACGGCGGCTCGATCGGGCCGATCGAGGTGCCCGGAAACACGCAGCACGCGATCTCCGAGAGCGGCGTCGATCAGAGCCTCTACGAGACGACGTTCGACGACTGCGGGCTGAGCGGGGCGAACGCGCCGACCGGCAGCGGGCTGACGCGCACGCTCACCGTCCCGGCCGGCCAGGACGTCGTCTGCAACGTGACGAACCGCCGGCGCTCGGGGCAGATCACGCTGCGCAAGTCGCTCACGCCGGCAGGCGCCGGCCAGTTCAACCTCACGCTCGACGGGACGCCGGTGGCGGTCGCCGGCAGCAACGGGAACACGGCCTTCGGCAACGGCGACCAGTCGGCCCCGAGCGTCGTTGCCAGCGGCAGCCACGTGATCGCCGAGCGCACAGCGACGGCCGGCCAGTCGCTGAGCGACTACACCGCCTCGGTGGCGTGCGTGAACCGCGCGGCGGGCGGCGCGGCGGTGCCCGTGCAGAGCGACGGAACGGTCGCGATGGGTGACGGCGCCGATCTGCTGTGCACCTTCACGAACGCCAAGAAGGCGGGCGGCGGCGTCTCGCCGGGCGGTGGCGCCGGCGGCGGGGGCAGCAGCACGAGCCAGGGCGGCTCGACCCCGGGGCGCTCCGCGCACGTCGTCGGCCCGTCGAGCTGCCTCTCTCGCGCGCGCGTGACCGTCGGCGTCCGCGGCCATGGGATCAAGAGCGTCTCCTTCAGGCTGGCCGGCAAGCACGTGAAGACCGTGAGCACGCGCGACAAGAACGGGGTCTACGCGCTCGTCGTGCGAACGGGGAGCCTCCCGCACGGGGCGACGTTGGTCGTCGCGAGCGTGACCTTCCGCTCCGGCGGCGGGCACCGGACGCTGCGCCTGCGCCTCTCGCGCTGCGCGACGCGCAGCGTGACCCCGAAGTTCACGGGCTGACCCTGGCGCCGGTCGAGCTCAGCGCCAAGGAGGCCCGCAGGATCGCGCTGCGCGCACAGGGCCTGCTCGGCGCGCCCGACCGGCGCGGCGGGGTGCCGGCGCTGCTGCGCCGGCTCGGCGCCGTGCAGCTCGACACGATCTCGGTCCTGGCGCGCTCGCACGAACTCGTCCCCTACGCGCGCCTGGGCGCCGTCGGCCGCGAGGCCGTGGAGGGGGCGTACTGGTCTGGCGGGGCGTTCGAGTACTGGTCGCACGCGGCCTGCGTCCTGCCGGTCGAGGACTGGCCCTGGTTCGCGTTCCGCCGGCGCGCGTTCCGCGCGCGCGGGCGCCGCTGGCACGACGTGCCGCAGGCCGCCTGCGACGAGATCCTGCGCCGGCTCCGGCACGAGGGTCCGCTGACCACGCGCGAGCTGGGCGGGGCCAAGTCCGGTGGCGACTGGTGGGAGTGGTCGCACGCGAAGGTGGCGGTCGAGTGGCTGCTCGACATCGGGGAGGTCGTCTGCACCGAGCGCCGCGGCTGGCGGCGCGTCTACGACCTGCCGGGCCGCGCGCTGCCCGCCGCGCTGCTTGCGGAGGAGCCGGACGACGCGGACTGCCTGGCGCGGCTCGTCGCCGATGCCGGCCGGGCCCTGGGGGTGGCCACGCGCGCCGATCTGGCCGAGCACCACCGCCTCACGCAGGCGCAGGTCGCGGCCGCGCTCGAGGCGGCGGGCCTCGTGCCGGTGCGCGTCGCCGCCTGGGGGCAGCCCGCATGGGCCGATCCCGCGGCGCTCGAGCGCCCGGCGCGCGGGCGCCACCGCACGACCCTGCTCTCCCCATTCGACTCGCTGGTCTGGGACCGGGCGCGCACCGAGCGGCTGTTCGACTTCACCCACCGCCTGGAGGCGTACACCCCGAAGGCCGAGCGGGTCCACGGGTACTTCGCCATGCCACTGCTCACCGGCGGCCGCCTGGCGGGGCGCGCCGACCCCGCGCGTGAGGGGCGCACGCTCGTCGCCCGCCGCCTCTCCGTCGAGCCGCGCGCGATCGACGCGATGGCCGGCGCGCTGCGCGAGGCGGCCACGTGGGTGGGGTGCGACGCCGTCGCGCTCGAGCATGTCGAGCCGCAGGCGGCGAGGGCGGCGCTGCTGACCGCCCTCGCCTGAGGCGCGTTGCGTGCGTCAGTGTGCGAGCACGGGGGCCGGGGCGGCGTCGAGCCGGTTGACGCCCGGGCGCAGCAGCAGCCCGCCCACGACCGCGCCGAACGTGAAGATCGCCGCGGAGAACCAGAACGCCGTCGTGTAGCCGTGGACCGCGGCGGCCGACATCATCGCCGGGCTCGGCGGAGCGCCGTGCAGCATCGCGCTCGTCGCGCTCGCGGCCAGCGTGCTCAGCAGCGCAGTGCCGATCGACCCGCCGATCTGCTGGCTCGTGTTGACCATCGCCGACGCGGCGCCGGCATCCGCGGGGCGCACGCCGAACGTCGCGGTGTTCATTCCGGTGGCCATCGTCAGGCCCAGGCCGGCCGCGAGCACGAGCAGCCCCGGCAGGATGTCGGCGGCGTAGGTCGAGTGCACGCCGAGCTGGGCGAGCATGACCATGCCGCCGGCCGCCAGGAGCATGCCGGCGATGACGAGCGGCTTGGGCCCGGTGCGCGGGAGCAGGCGCGTCTGCGCGATCGCCGCGGCCACGGAGATGACGAGCGTCATCGGCAGGAACGCCAGGCCGGTCTGCACCGGCGAGAGGCCGAGGTTCTGCTGCAGGTAGTACGTCAGGAACAGGAAGACGCCGAACATCCCGGCAGCCGCGAGCCCGACGCTCAGGTACGCCCCGCCGCGATTGCGATCGGCGACGATCCGCAGCGGCAGCAGCGGGCTCTGGGAGCGGCGCTGGATCGCCGTGAAGACGACGAGCAGCAGGGCGCCGGCGGCCAGCAGCCCGATCGTGACCGGCGCGCCCCAGCCGTCGGTCTGCGCCTTCGTCAGGCCGTAGACGGTGGCGAGCAGGCCGCCCGATGCGGTCAGGGCGCCCGGCAGGTCGAGCCGCACGCCGGTGCTGCGCGGCTGGTTGTGCACGAGCGTGAGGGCGCCGACGGTCGCGGGGACCGCGAACGCGAGGTTCACGTACAGGCACGCGCGCCAGGAGAAGTACTCGGTCAGCACGCCGCCGAACAGCAGGCCCAGCGCGCCGCCCGCGCCGGCGATCGCGCCGTAGATGGCGAACGCACGCCCGCGCTCGCGCGCGTCGGTGAAGGTCGTCGTCAGCAGCGAGAGCACCGACGGGGCGAGCAGCGCACCGAAGGCGCCCTGCAGGGCGCGCGCGCCGATGAGGACGCCGATGCTCTGGGCCGAGCCGCCCAGCGCCGAGGCGCCGGCGAAGCCGAGCAGGCCGATGATGAGCGTGCGCTTGCGGCCGAAGAGGTCGCTCAGGCGCCCGCCGAGGAGCAGGAGGCTGCCGAACGAGAGCGCGTAGGCGGTGATGACCCACTGACGCAGGTCGTTGGAGAAGTGCAGCCCGTGCTGCGCGGAGGGCAGCGCGATGTTCACGATCGTCGCGTCGAGGATCACCATCAGCTGGGCGAGGCCCAGGACGGCGAGGATGAGCCAGCGACGCTCGTGGTGCGGGTTGTGGCTGTCCGGATGCATGGTGCGGGATCCTTGCTCTCGTCGTTCACGAACCGGAGGTCTATCCTCCACTTCATGCAGCGTAGCACATCCGGAACGCTCACCTCCGCTTTTCTTCTATGATCTTCCTCGCATGACCGCCGCGCCCGACACCCCCGCGCCGCTGCGCCGCGACGCCGCCCGCAACCGCCAGCTGATCCTCGAGGCTGCGCGGGCCGAGTTCGCCGAGCGCGGGCTCGAGGCGAGCCTCGACGACATCGCCCGGCGGGCCGGGGTCGGCATCGGCACCGTCTACCGGCGCTTCGCCGGCAAGGAGGAGCTGATCGAGGCCCTCTTCGCCGACCGCATGGCCGAGGTCGTCGCGATCGCCGATGAGGCGCTCGCCAACCCCGACCCGTGGAGCGGGTTCGTCTTCTGGGTCACCCGCCTGGCCGAGATCCAGGCGGCCGACCGCGGGCTCAAGGCGCTCCTGAGCTCGACCTCCCACGGGCGCGACCGCTTCGCCTCCGCGCGCGAGCAGATCGCCCCGCGCGTGGTGCAGCTCATCGCGCGTGCGCAGGAGCAGGGACGTCTGCGCGCCGACGTCGCGCCGAGCGACCTCGCGCTCGCGGGCTACATGCTCAGCGCCGTCGCCGACTACGCGGGCACCGTCGACCGCGAGGTGTGGCGCCGGCAGCTGACGCTCGTCCTCGACGGCCTGCGCGCACGCCGCAGCACGATCTCGCCGATGCCGGTCCCGCCGCTCGCCGTCGAGCAGCTCGCGGACGTCATGCGCGGTGGAGCCTGACACCCCCGCGGCTTCGCGAGGCACTTGCCGAGCGGTGACGGCATCGGGTAGGTTCGCTCCGTGTCCAGCGCGCGCGCCCGGCGATCGGCGCTGGTGGCGTCGATCGCGCTTGTCGCATCGGCTGCGGTGGCCGGTCCGGCCCAGGCAGCGCCGGTCACGCTGTTCGCCGACGCCTTTCACCTGCACCCCGGGGCCGCCGGGCCCGACGACCGTCACGTCGGCCACCGGCAGCTCGGCAGCGGCGTCATGCGCGACGCCGAGGGTCGCGTGATCGGGCACGCGTCCTTCACCTGTGTGTGGGTCCGCATCCTCGCCGGCGGCGACGACGCGATGGAGCGCTGCACCAGCACCGCCCGCACGGCCGACGGCGGCCTCCGGCTGGCCGGCCCCTCGCGACGGAGCGACGAGACCCACACCTGGTCGGTCGCCGGCGGCACCGGCCGCTATCGCGGTGCCCGCGGCACGGTCGTCGTGCGCGACCTCGGGATCACCGAGACGCTCGGCGAGGTCACGATCACGCCGCGCGCGCACGTACGCCTGCGGGCCGGCGTCATCCCGAGGCCGCCGGCCAACGCCGCGTTCATCGCCCGCGTCGGGGGCCTCTGCGACGCGACCGCACGCGAGCTCGCGAAGCTCCCGCGCTTCCCCTTCGACGATTTCGATCCCCACCACCCGGACCCCGCCGTTCTGCCACAGGTCGGCGCGTTCTTCACGGGCCCGGGCGACCCGCGCCCGGCCCTCGACGGGCTGATCGCCGCGCTGCGCGCCGCCGGCGCGCCGCCCGCCAACCGCGCGGCATGGGATCGCGCGCTCGCGGCACGCGTCGCCCTGCGCGCGACCAACGACGAGCAGGACACGGCCGCGCTCGCGGGCGACGTCGCTGGCTTCGTCAGGAGCGTCGACGACGTCGACAGCGCCTTCCGCGCCATGGCGATCACGGCGACGGTGTTCGGCGTTTCGCGCTGCGTCGTCTAGCCGGCGGCCGGCAGCTGCTGGGTGATGCAGTGCACCCCACCACCGCCGTAGGCGATGGCCCGCGCGCCCACGCCCACGACCTCGCGACCCGCGAAGGCCTCCGCCAGGATCGCGAGTGCCCGGTCGTCGAACTCGTGTGCGGCGATCGGGACCACGAGTCCGCCGTCGGCGACGTACGCGTTGATGTACGAGACCATCGTCGTCCGCCCGCCGATCTCGACGTACGGGTAGTACGGCAGCTCGACGATCTCCAGCCGCCGCCCACGCGCGTCCGTCGCGGCCTCGAGCACCGCGCGGTTGGCCGCCATCCGCTCAACATCGGGGTGGCCGTCGATCGCGCAGCTCTGCACGACCACGCGGCCGGGCGCCGCGAAGGCGCAGACGCCGTCCACGTGACCGTCGGTGTGCT
>DATKLF010000038.1:0-21367 GCA_035542555.1 Solirubrobacteraceae bacterium
GGCAGGCCCAGGTCGAGGACGACGAGGTCGGGGTGAAAGCGCCCGGCCTCGCTGAGCGCCGCCTCGCCGTCGGCCGCCACCCGCACGTCGTAGCCCTCCATGCGCAGCGAGCGCTGGAGCACCTGGGCGATGTCGTCGTCGTCCTCCACGACGAGGACCCTCGGATCGCGCGCGCTCATCGAAGGCCTGATGGTACGCGCCCAGGTGAAGGCAGGATGAAGCGGCGGCGCGTCGAAGCAGGTCGACGGTCGACCAGCCATGCCCGCGTCCAAGCCGCCCTCCAGGCGCCGTCCGGCGGCCAAGCCCGCCGCAAGGCGTGCCGCCCCCCGTTCCCGCGCACGCCGCGCGCCCTCATGGCGCCTGCGGATGCCGGGACTCGAGCAACGCCACATGGATCTCATCGGGCTCGGCCTCGTGGCGGCCGGCGTCTTCCTGGCCTTCCCGCTGTACTCGGGCTGGGACGCGGGCGCCGCGGGGGCCCGGCTCGTCGACGGGCTGCGCCTCCTGTTCGGGCAGGTCGCGTACGCGGTGCCCGTCGCGCTCGTCCTCACCGGGATCGTGCTCGTCCTGCGCCCCGTGCTGCCCGCCGTCCGCCCGCTGCGCGCGGGGGCGCTCTGCCTGCTGGCTGCGCTGACGCTCGCCTTCGCCGCGGGCACGGTGGGCCTCGGCTCGGGCCCGCACGCCGTCTCGTGGGCCTCCGCGCACCTGCAGGCCCGGGGCGGCGCCCTCGGTGAGGCGCTCTACGCGGCGTCCTCGCGCGCGCTGGGGGACCTCGGCAGCCACGTGCTCGCCGTGTTCCTCTTCCTCGCCGGCATCCTGCTGCTCACCGGCGCGTCGGTCGCGGGCGTGCTGCGCGCGACCGGCAGCGGTGTGGCGGACACGACCCGCGTGCTGCGCTCGGCCACCGCGCCGGTCCTTGCGCGCGGCGGCGAGGCGGCCGCCGAGCCGCCGCCGGTCGTGCTCCCGCCCGAGCCCGCGGCCGGCGAGCTGCGGGTGCGAGCGGGCGACCGCCCGCCCTCGCTGGACGGTGCGATGCGCTACCCGGACCTGTTCGCCGCCGACGGGCTGCCCCCCGAGGAGCAGCCCGAGGTCTCCGGCGCGCCCGAGGCGTCCGCAGCTCCGGCCCCGGCGCAGGACGAGCAGGCCCCGGCGCCCAAGCCCGCCCGCAGGCGCACCCAGCGCGCCGCGCCCGAGCCGGCGCCCGCGGGCGAATACCACCTGCCCGACCCCGCGCTGCTGCGCCGCTCGCCCGCTGAGCACGACCGGCCGGACACCGTCGACCAGGAGCGCGTGCAGCACGCCCTCATCGAAGCGCTCGGCCACCACGGTGTCGAGGCGACCATCGTGGGCACCGTCGCCGGCCCGCACATCACGCGCTACGAGCTGCGCCTGGCGCCCGGGACCAAGATGAACAAGGTCGGCAACCTCAAGGACGACATCGCCTACGCCCTGGCCGCGACCGACATCCGGATCCTCGCCCCGATCCCCGGCAAGCAAGCGGTCGGCGTCGAGGTCCCGAACCGCCGCCGGCGCGTCGTCACGCTCGGCGACGTCTACGGCGAGGTGCCGCGCGACGCCAGCCCGCTGACGGTGTTCCTCGGCAAGGACGTGAGCGGAAAGCCCGTCTGCGCGGACCTGGCGAAGATGCCGCACCTGCTCGTGGCCGGCACCACCGGCGCCGGCAAGTCCGGCTGCGTGAACGCGATGCTCAGCTCGATCCTGCTGCGCGCCACGCCCGATCAGGTGCGGCTCGTCCTCGTCGACCCCAAGCAGGTGGAGCTCAACCACTACGAGGCGATCCCGCACCTGCTCACCCCGGTGATCACGAGCCCGCGGATGGCCGCCAACGCGCTGCAGAACCTCGTCCGCGAGATGGAGTGGCGCTACGGCATCATGTCCGTCGCGCGCACGCGCTCGCTCGTCGAGCTCAACCGCCACCGCGTCGCCGAGGGCGACGAGCCCCTGCCGTACATCCTGTGCGTCATCGACGAGCTCGCCGACCTCATGATGGTCGCGCCGGCCGACGTGGAGGACTCGGTCATCCGCCTCGCGCAGAAGGCGCGCGCGGTCGGCATCCACCTGGTACTCGCCACGCAGAGCCCGCGCGTGGACGTGATCACCGGGATGATCAAGGCGAACGTCCCATCGCGGATCGCGTTCGCGGTCTCCAGCCAGACCGATTCCCGCGTGATCCTCGACCACAACGGCGCCGAGTCGCTGCTCGGCCAGGGGGACATGCTCTTCTCGCCGGTCGGCTCCTCGCGCCTGCAGCGCATCCAGGGCGCCTACATCGACGAGCCGCAGATCGCCCAGCTGACCGAGTTCTGGGCGGCCCAGGGCGAGCCGGCGCTGCGCGAGGACCTGCTCGAGGAGGTCGAGACGCCCGCCGACGCCGGGAGCGGGGGGGACGGCGAGTTCGACCCCGACGAGGACCCCATGCTCGGCGAGGCGATCCGCCTGGTCGTCGAGATGAACACCGCCTCCACCTCGATGCTCCAGCGCCGCCTGCGCCTCGGGTACACGCGCGCCGGTCGCCTCATCGACATGCTCGAACGCCGCGGGATCATCTCGGGCTATGAGGGCTCCAAGCCCCGCCAGGTGCTGATCGGCGAGAGCGACCTGCCGCGGGTGCTCGCGGCCCTCGAGGAGGGCTCGCCCGGGCCGGAGCCGACCGACGTCACGCTGCCCGAGCCTACGCCCACGGGGCCGCCCGCCGACGACGCCGGGTGAGACGGGCGTTCAGCGAGCCGACCTGAGCGGCGCTGCAATCCCGCCCGCAGCGGGCCGAGCGTGCGCACGGCGCCGATAGCCTTGCTGGGCATGCCCGAGATCGGCTCCAGCCTGCGCGAGGCGCGGATGCGCGAGCGCATCGACATCACCGAGGCCGAGGCCGACACGAAGATCCGCGGGAAGTACCTGCGCGCGCTGGAGAACGAGGAGTGGGACCTGCTTCCGGGTCCGACGTTCGTGAAGAGCTTCCTGCGCACCTACGCCGACTACCTCGGGCTCGACGGCCGCATGCTCGTCGAGGAGTTCAAGCTGCGCTACGAGCGCCCGGAGCTGCAGCCGATCGCGCCGCCACGCGGCGGCACGCGCGAGCCGAGCCGGCGAAACGGCCCCCGGCGCGGTGGCCGGGGGGGACGGCCGTCCTGGCGCGTGCCGACCATCATCGCGCTCGTGGTCGCCCTGCTCATCGGGCTCTTCCTGCTCGGCAGCCACAGCAGCAAGAAGTCCGCGACCCAGGCCACCACAGCACCCCGGTCGACGGCGCGTACCACGACGCGCACGTCAACCGCGACCGCCAAGCCGAAGCCCGCCGTGCCCAGGTCGGTCCGCCTGAAGATCGTCCCGACCGGCGCCGTCTACGCCTGCCTGCGCGCCGGCAGCGCCATCTTCATCAAGGGCGTCATCCTCCAGGCCGGTTCGCCGACGAAGACCTACACCGCCCGGCGCATGCGGTTGATGCTGGGCAACGGCAACGCGCGTCTGGTCGTCGACGGCCGCTCGCAGGCGGTGCCCGTCTCGGCGAACGCGATCGCCTACGTGATCACACCGACGCGCGTTCGCCGCGTCCCGGCGACCCAGGGCCCCGCCTGCTGATGCCCGCGCGCGCGGGGATCGTCGTCACCGGTACGGAGGTGCTCACCGGCCGCGTGACCGATCGCAACGGGCCCTGGCTGTCGGACCGCCTGCGCGAGCTGGGCGTCGACCTCGAGACGATCATCATCGTCGGCGACCGCCCGCAGGACATGGAGCGTGCGCTCGGCCACCTGGCGGGCGAGGGCTGCGAGCTCATCGTCACGAGCGGGGGACTGGGCCCGACGGCCGACGACCTCACCGCCGAGGTCGTCGGACGCTTCCAGGGCCGCGAGATGGTCCTCGACGAAGCGCTGCGCGGGCGCATCGCGACGGTCCTCGAGGGGATCGCACGCCGCTGGCCGCGGATCGACCTGGCAGCGCTCGAGGAAGGGAACCGCAAGCAGGCGACGATCCCGCGCGGCGCGACGATCCTCGAGCCGGTGGGGACCGCGCCGGGGCTCGTGGTGACGCCCTCGGACGGGCGCACCACGCCGGCGGTCGTCGTGCTTCCCGGTCCGCCGCGCGAGCTGCAGGGCATGTGGCCCGCGGCCGTGATCACCGACGCCTTCCGCCGCGCGATCACCGGGCACACCGAGTACCGCCAGCAGATGCTGCGGATGTTCGGCATCCCCGAGTCGGAGATCGCCGAGACGCTGCGCCGCGCGCGCGCCGCCGGCATCCCACTGGACGAGCTGGAGATCACGACCTGCCTGCGCCGCGGGGAGGTCGAGGTCGTCACGCGCTACGAGCCGCCGGCCCAGGGAGCCTACGACCGCTTCGCCGCGTTCGTGCGCGAGCGCCACGTGGACACGCTCTTCTCCGATGACGGGACCTCCGTCGACGACCAGATCGCCGCGCTGCTGCGCCGTCCGCCGGCGCGGACGGTCGCGGTCGCCGAGTCGTGCACCGGCGGGCTGCTGAGCGCGCGGCTCACGGAGCCGCCGGGGGCCTCCGAGGTCGTCCTGGGCGGCGCCGTCGTGTATTCCAACGCGGCCAAGAGCGCCCTCGCGGACGTGGCGCCCGAGTTGATCGAGCGCCATGGGGCGGTCTCGATCGAGGTCGCCTGCGCACTCGCGGACGGCGCGATCGAGCGCTTCGGCGCCGACATCGGCGTCGGCGTCACCGGCATCGCGGGGCCGGCGGGCGGAAGCGAGGACAAGCCGGTCGGCACGGTCTGCCTCTCGGTCGCCGAGCGCGATGGCCGGCGGATCGACCGGCGCGCGCACCTGCCGGGCGCCCGCGCGGACGTACGCGACCGCGCGACGACCGTCGCGCTGCACCTCCTGCGCCGCCTGCTCCTGGGCCTCGGCGACCTGCCGACGGGGTGAGCACCGAGGCGCTGCGGCTGTTCATCGCCGCCGACCTGCCCGCCGGCGTGCGCGACGCGCTCGCCGCCTGGGGTGAGGCGGCGGCGCGGCGCGACCGTGCGCTGCGCGCGCTCGCGCCCGGGACGCTGCACGTGACGATCGCCTTCCTCGGCGAGCGCCCGCCCGCCGACGTCGACGGCGCGCGGGCCGCGCTGCACGCGGCGGCGGGCGCGGCGCCGGCCCCCGTCCGGCTCGAGCTGGCGGGGGCGCTGTGGCTCTCCCCGCGGCGCCCGCACGTGCTGACCGTCGCCGTCACCGACGTGGCGGGCGCGCTCGCGGGGCTGCACGCCCGCCTGACCGGCGAGCTGGAGCGGCGCATCGGGTTCGAGGGGGAGGGGCGCCCGCTGCGTCCGCACGTGACCGTTGCGCGCGTGCGTGGCGGACGCCGGCCGCGGCGGCGGGGGCTCGAGCCCGTGCCGCAGGGTGCCTTCCGCGCCCCGTCGCTGACGCTCTACCGCTCCGATCTGGGTCCCGCGGGCGCCGCGCACGTGCCGCTCGAGCGCATCGAGCTGCCCGCCGGCTGAGCGGCCGGCGCAGCGTCCAAGGTGCGTCGCAGACTCGCGCGCCGCGCGTCACGAAGCCGTCGTGGCGCCGCCGCACGAGGCGAGCATATGTTCGCCTGCGTTCCGTCCGACCCGAGGCGGAGAATCCTCGATCCCAAGCGCAGAAAGGTCGTTCAGGCACATGGCTGTCACCACAGAGGAGAAGGCGGCGAAGGCACGCGACGCCGCATTGCAGGGCGCGCTCTCGCAGATCGAGCGCGAGTTCGGCAAGGGGACGATCATGCGCATGGGCGACGAGGGCGCCCAGGTGCGCGTCAACGCGATCCCCACTGGGGCGCTGTCGCTCGACCTCGCGCTCGGGATCGGCGGCATGCCGCGCGGTCGCGTCGTCGAGGTCTTCGGCCCGGAGTCCTCGGGCAAGACGACGCTCGTCTACCACGTGATCGCCGAGGCCCAGCGGCTGGGCGGCGTGTGCGCGTTCATCGACGCCGAGCACGCCATGGACCCGCTCTACGCCCAGCAGATCGGCGTGGACATCGACGAGCTGCTCGTCTCCCAGCCCGACCACGGCGAGCAGGCGCTCGAGATCTGCGACATGCTCGTGCGCTCCGGCGCCGTCGACGTCGTCGCGGTCGACTCCGTCGCCGCGCTGACGCCGCGCGCCGAGCTCGAGGGGCAGATGGGCGACCAGACGGTCGGCCTGCAGGCGCGGATGATGAGCCAGGCGATGCGCAAGCTGGCCGGCAACCTGAACCGCACGCAGACGCTCTGCCTGTTCACGAACCAGATCCGCGAGAAGGTCGGCGTCATGTTCGGCTCACCGGAGACCCAGCCCGGCGGACGCGCGCTGAAGTTCTACTCCTCGCAGCGCCTGGACATCCGCCGCATCGAGACCCTCAAGGAGGGGACCGAGGCCGTCGGCAACCGCGTGCGCGTGAAGGTCGTCAAGAACAAGGTCGCCGCGCCGTTCCGCCAGGCCGAGTTCGACGTCGAGTTCGGGCGCGGGATCTCGACCTCCGGGTGCATCCTGGACCTCGGCCTCGAACACGGCATCGTCACGAAGTCCGGCTCGTTCTTCTCCTACGGCGAGGACCGGCTCGGACAGGGCCGCAACAATGCCAAGGCGTTCCTCGACGAGCACGTCGAGGTCGCCAAGGAGATCGAGTCGCGGATCTACGCGGCGCTCGACATCGACCGCGATCTCGTGCTGCCGATCGAGCGCGACGCCGATCTCGCAGCCGAGATGCCCGACCTCGACGGGCCGATCGCGGCCGCGGCCGCCTCGTGAGAGACCCGGCAGTCGCGCCGCCCCGCCATCCACGCTCGCCGTGATGGGCGCCCCGGATCGGGTCCAGGATCCGGCGGCGCGCCTGCAGCACGCGCTCGACCTGGCCTATCACTACGTCGCGCGCCATGAGCGCACGGTGCTCGAGGTGCGTCGCCACCTGGAGAGGAAGCGCGTCGAACCCGCGACGATCGAGGCCGCTCTGGGCGAGCTCATCGAGCAGCGCTACCTCGACGACGTGCGCTACGCGAGGGTGTTCACCGAGGACCGCCGCAACCTCGATGGCTGGGGGACCGAGCGCATCGAGCGCAGGCTCCGCGCCGCCGGCGTGCCCTGCGAGGTCGTCCTCGAGGTGCTCGGTGAGCGCTCGCACGAGGACGAGCTCAGTCAGGCGCTCGAGATCCTGCGCCGCAAGCTGCGCGAGCCGCCGGCCGACGAGCGCGCCCGCGAGCGGGCGCTCGGGCTGCTCGTGCGGCGCGGCTATGAGCTCGACCTGGCGTACAGCGCCGTGCGGCAGTTCGAGCACGGGTAGCGGTGCTCAGTCGTTGAGCCCGAGCCCTGCGCTGCACCCGGGCGCAGCGCAGGGCTCCCTCGCTCAAGGCCGCACGCCGACCGCCACCCGTCGGCTCCAGCCCGGCGCGAACGGGTAGTCCGGCCGTGCCGGGATCCGGACGCGGAACCGGTAGGTCACCGTCGTGCGCGTGGCGGTGAACCGGTAGCGGGCGCGCCAGCGACCGTGCCCGTCGGCCAGGACCGTGGTGCGTACGGGCAGCCACTGGCGCTTCGCCGGGCTGAACCCGTAGAGCGCGATGCGCAGCCCGCTCCTGGGCACCCAGCCGCCCATGAGGCGACCGCGGAAGACGACGACCTCGCCGTTGCGCAGGGTGTGCGGGGTGGCGCGGATCGTCGAGACCGCAGCAACCCGGGTCACCAGCGTGTTCGAGGTGCCCGTGTCGTACCGCTCATCGCGCTGCTTGACGAGCCGGATGCGCAGCGACGTGAACTTGCGCACGACGCCCGTGACGCGTCCGCGCGCGTCGGTCCGCAGCACGCGGACGGTGCTCCAGCGCCCGGTGAGGCTGCGGGGCTGGGTCTGCAGCTGCAGCTCGCGGCCGGCCATCGGCATGCCCGACGAATCGACCAGCCGGCCCGAAACCGTCCGCGTGCGGCTCACGATCTTGCGGACGGCCGAGCGCCGCGCCCGCGCCTGGCAGCTGGAGCGCTTGCCGCGCCGGTGGAGCGGCGAGCAGGCGGGGGAGAGCGGCCTGAACGTCAGAGCGATCCGCACGGGCTCCCGCTGGGGCGGGATGACCGTCCCGATCGGGCTTCCCGCGGCGGCGCCGGTCGCCCACGTCGTGAGCGTCGCCTGGTTGCCCGCACAGTCGGTGACCTGCGCGCGGACGTGGTACGGGGTTCGCACATCCCAGATGTCGTCGGGCACGGAGCCCGTCACGAGCCGCCCGTCGACCTTCGTGTCGATCGGTCGCCAGGTCGCGCCATCGGTGCTGACCTGGATCGAGGCGCTCTTGATGCAGTCCTCGGCGACGAGGAACGCGATCCGCCTGGGCTGCGCCGGATCGACGGCGAGCATCCCGCCCTGCGGGGCCGTGGTGTCCTGCGTGAACACGAACGTCCGCTCCGGCGCGCGGTTCCCCGCCACGTCGACGGCCGAGACCGTGACGACGTGGTGGCCGTCGCTGGTCGTGATGCGGGTCGTGCCGCCGCGCACTTGCACGGGATCGGTCCCGTCGATCGCGTACTCGACGTACCCGCCGCCGGTGACCGGCTGGTCCACCGGCGCCGGATCCATCCCCGAGAGTGGATCGGTCGCCGTGACGACGAGCGTCACAGGCCGCGCGACCACCGCGCCGGTATCGGGGGCATCGACGCCGACGTCCGGCGGGTGCGTGTCGATCCGGACCGTGGTCGTCGGTACGTCGGCGTCGGCCGACGCCAGGCCGGCACCCGAGATGGCGCGCACGCGGACCGTGTAGGCACCGTCGGGCCAGCCGCCGAGATCCAGGACGGCGGCCCCATCGGCAGGATCGGCGGCGGCGAGATCCACCGTTGCCCCCGGGGTCGCACCGTCGCTGGTCACCGCGTAGCCGGCGATGCCCGAGGCGGGCGCCGGGCTCTGCAGCGGGGCGTCGATGTGCAGGCCGCCGGCCCGTCGCGCCGCACCGACCCACCCATCGAGCGGTCGTGGTCGCGCCGCGCCCGGCACGACATCGTCGAACCGCAGCACGCTCGACCAGTCGCTCCATGCCCCGGTGTAGAGCGCGTCATGGATGCGCACGCGGGCGCGGAACCGGCCCTGGGAGGGGACGGAGAACGTGTTGGACCCGTTCGCGGTGGCGAACGCTGTGGTCGTGCAGCCGGTCGGGACGGCCTGGCCCTGCCCGTCGATCGGGCAGACCTGGACGTCGCTGGAGGCCGCCGGCGAGCCGCCGCCGGCCGGCGGGTTCGCATACGCAACGGTGAAATCGTTCGCCGTGCGCCACTGGGCGGACGGCGCGCCCTGCAGCGAGGGCGCGGACGGCATGCCGGGCGCGGTGTTGTCGACGTGAACGGTCTTGCTGCTCGTCAGCGGGTTGCCCGCCGTGTCGACGGCCGTCAGCGCGAGCGTGTGGTCGCCGTCGCCGACCGCGGCCGTATTGAACGACGTGTCGTAGGACGCCAAGCTGGGGCAGGGGACCCGCCGTGTGTAGTCGCATGCGCCGGCGGCGCTGTGGGTGTCGCCGTCGAGCGCCACGCTCGTCGTCTTGATCCCGACGTTGTCTGAGGCATCAAAGCCGACCGCCGCGGTTCCGCCGATCCAGCCGGCGGTCGCGTAGAGCGCGCCCCGCTGTCCGCCGAGGCTCGGTACGGAACCGTCGCTGACGGTGACACGCGCGCCGTAGAGCTGCGTGAGCGCGCGCATGTAGAGCACCGGCGGGCTGTAGACGCCCGTCGACGCCGTGGTGCACCCGCCGAGGTTGCCGCAGACGACGCCGAACTGCAGATGGGTGCGGCTCGGCACCGGGATCGTGATGTAGCTGCCGGGGCTCGTGCCGCTCCACAGACCCGTCGATCCGGCATTCCCCCAGAGGTAGCCGCCCGTCTCGTCCGAGAGCCCGGTCGCCCAAGCCTCGCTCGGGCCGCCCGCACCGCCGTAGCGGTAGATGAAGGCGGACAGTTCGGCTTGCGTGACGACCGCCCCGGCGGGTGCGTCGAAGGTCCAGGTCGCGTTGTCGAGGAACGGGGCCGTCGTGCCCGCTCCCTCGACCGACGTGCGCGCCGTCAGCCCGCTCGCGGTGATGTTGTCGCACGTGCTCGCGTAGGCGGTCACGTGCGCGCTCCAGGCCGACGCGCTCCAGGCGTTGTTCTCACCGTGTGGGGCGGCGAGGCAGGCCGACACGACGTAGCTGCCGGCGCGCGCGCTTCCGGCGCCGGCCGCCGCGCTGTACGCGATCAGCACCAGTGCGAGCAGCCCTGAAGCTGCTACGCGTACACCTGCGCCGCCCATCCGGGCCACTGGACCGTTCATTCGAATCTCCGTCCCTCGGTTGTCAGTTCCGTAGGCGGAAGGCGCGTGACCCGCGCCCCCCGACGCGCATTGGTCGGGTCCACCTCGGTGTTGGCGCCACATCGGGATCGTGTTGGGATCGTGTTGGCCGGCGGCGTGAAATCTCGGCGAATGGCTGATTTCGCGCGCCGAGCGGTCGGCCTTGGCCTCCGCTGGTCGGCCAGCGCCGCTGACAGCGCCGACACGGCCTGGTATGCGCGCGCACGCGCGCGCGACGGCGGGGCGCGCTCTGTGCCGGTGTCTGGCGGGCGCGGGCCTACCGCCCCGGCTCGTCCGGGCGGTCGGGGAGCGTCGGCATCGCCGGACCGATGGTCCGGTGCACGAGCGCCGCGCGCCGGATCGCGTTGGCGCCGAAGCGGTCGCGCACCTGGTCGAGCGCGTCGTCGAGCACCGCCGGCCGCCCGTCGAACGGCAACTCGAGCTGCGCGCCGTCGTCGTCGGTGAGGCTCGTCAGCGAGATGCCGATCAGCGTCAGTCCACGCTCGGCGATCAGCGGGGCGCAGGCCGCGAGCAGCCCGCGAGCGAGGCCGAGCACCGTGTCCGTGCGCCGTGTCGCGCGACGCAGCGACGAAGAGCGCGTCGCACGTGCGTAGTCGCCGAAGCGCAGGCGCAGCACCACCGTCCGGCAGCCGAGCCCGGCGCGGCGCATGCGCCGCATCACCCGCTCGACGAGCGCCATCAGGACGGCGTCGATCTCGGCCTCGCTGCGCGCGCGCCTGCCGAGCGCGGACTGCGAGCCCATCGAGCGCCGGCGCCTGCCGGCGCGGACGGGGCGCGGGTCGTGGTTTGTCGCGAGGCGGTGCAGATGGCGCCCGGCGTGGCGGCCGAGCAGCGCGACGAGGACGTCCTCACCGGCCGCCGCCAGCTCTCCGATCGTGTTCAGGCCCGCGGCGTGCAGGACGGCGGCGCTCTTCGGCCCGACGCCCCAGATCCGCTCCACCGCGAGGGGGTGCAGGAAGTCGCGCTCGCTGCGCGGGTCGTCGGCCACGACGAGCAGTCCGTCGGGCTTCGCGAGGCCGCTCGCGATCTTCGCCAGGTGCTTGGTGCGAGCGACGCCGACGGTCAGCGGGAGCCCGATCTCCGTGCGCACGCGGGCGCGCAGGCGGGCGGCGATCTCGTGGGGGGCGCCGGCGATCCGCTCGAGGCCGCGGACGTCCAGGAAGGCCTCATCGATCGAAACGCCCTCGACGAGCGGCGACGTGTCGCGGAACACCGCGAACACCGCCCGGCTGGCCGCGCTGTAGGCCTTCATCCGCGGAGGGACGACGACCGCATGCGGGCACAGCGTCCGCGCACGCCGCCCGCCCATCGCTCCGCGAACGCCGAACGCCCGTGCTTCGTAGCTCGCGGCGAGGACGACCCCGCCTCCGACGATCACCGGCCGGCCGCGCAGTGCCGGGTCGTCGCGCTGCTCCACCGAGGCGAAGAAGGCATCGAGATCGGCGTGGAGGATGGTCGACGGCAAGCGAACACATGTTCGTGTGTGTCGGGCCTGAGGTCAAGCCGGTGGGCAAGCGTCGCCCCGCTAGCCTCGGCTGATGGCCCCAGGCGCTGCAGATCCGCCGCCCGACGCCGGAAAGCTGCCCACCGGGCGCATCGCGCGCTCGGCGCGCGTGGGCGGCCTCGTGACCGGTCAGAGCCTGCGCTGGGCCGGCATGCGGACCGCCAACCGGGTCCGGACGCCCGAGCGCGCGGCCGCCGCCGAGCGCGAGCGGACCGGCGCGCTCGTCGGCCAGCTCGTTGACCAGCTGGGCCAGATGCGTGGTGCGGCGATGAAGGCCGGGCAGCTGATCTCCATGGTCGAGTTCGACGGCCTGCCGCCGGACCAGCAGGACGAGCTGCGGCGCAAGCTCGCGGCCCTCCGCGACGACGTCGCGCCGGTGCCGTTCGCCGACCTCGAGAAGCTCCTGCGCGAGGAGCTGCGCCGGCCGCTCGGGGACGTCTTCCGCGACTTCGACGAGCGGGCGTTCGCGGCCGCCTCGATCGGGCAGGTGCATCGCGCGACGACGGTGGACGGGCATGAGGTCGCCGTGAAGATCCAGTATCCGGGGATCGCCGAGGCGGTCGAGGCCGACCTGCGCAACGCCCGGCTGCTGCTGCCGCTCGTCAAGCGGCTGGCTCCGGGGCTCGACGGCAGGGGGCTCGCCACCGAGCTGCGCGAGCGGATCTCCGAAGAGCTCGACTACGAGCTGGAGGCGCAGAACCAGCGCCGCATCGAGCGGCTGCTGCGCGGGCATCCGTTCGTGCGGGTGCCGCACGTGCACACCGCCTTGTCGACGCGGCGCGTGCTGGTGTCCGAGTACGTCGAGGGGGAGCGCTTCGAGGCCGTGCGCCGCGCCGACCAGGCGGTGCGCGACCGCTACGGCGAGATCGTCTTCCGGTTCTACTTCGGCCTGCTCTACCGCAAGGGGATCGCACTGGGGGATCCGCATCCGGGCAACTTCCTGCTGTGCTCCGAGGGTCGCGTCTGCTTCCTGGACTTCGGGCTGGTGCACGACGTGGGGGCGCGGCGCGTGGACAAGGAGCGCGCGATCGCGCTCGCGGTTCACGACGGGGACGCGCAGGCCCTGAAGCGCGCGCTGCTGGGCGGCGACTACCTGCCCGCAGATCGGGCGGAGGCGGTCGACGCCGACTGGGCGCTGCGCATGATGCGCTTCGCGATCGGGTGGTACGCGCTCCCCGGCGAGCGCCGCTTCTCGCCCGAGCGCCGCCGCGACGACGACCGCGAGCGCCCGGACGCCGCGCAGCGGGCCGCGGCCAGGACGCAGGTGAACCAGTTCACCTTGCCACCCGAGTCGCTGCTCATCCGGCGCATGCACGGGATCATCGCCGTCGTCCTCACGCAGCTGCGCGCCGGCGCCGACTGGGGCGCGATCGCGGCGGAGTACCTCCACGGCGCCGCGCCGGCGACCGAGCTGGGCGAGGCCGAGGCCGAGTTCCTGCGGGCTCGCGACTGACAGCACCGACGGTCAGTGCAACCGCTGGTTGCGCATCTGATATCGTGCAACCATCAGTTGCACGTCTACCGAGGAGGCCGTGAAGATGGTTCCGAGCTACATCGAGCGCGAGACGGTGATCGCCGCGCCGATCGACGTCGTCTGGGGGGTCCTCACCGATCCCGGGCACATCGCCACCTGGTTCGCCGACACCGCCGAGCTCGATCTGC
Organism: Solirubrobacteraceae bacterium; assembly: GCA_035542555.1. Taxonomy (GTDB): domain Bacteria; phylum Actinomycetota; class Thermoleophilia; order Solirubrobacterales; family Solirubrobacteraceae; genus F1-60-MAGs163. Next base: position 13,466 of record DATKLF010000038.1, read on the forward strand.
GCCCGGGCGGGGCGGGGAGGCTCGTCTGGACCGGGCGCCACACCGCCGAGCTGCGCGTCGAGCAGGTCGATCCACCGCACCGGTTCTCGTTCCGCTGGGAGAGCCCGTCGGGCACCGAGCCGGTGTCCGGCAACTCGCTGCTCGTCGAGTTCACGCTCATCGCGGACGGCGAGGGCACGCGCCTGCGGGTCGTCGAGAGCGGGCTGCGCGAGCTCGACTGGAGCGACGAGCGCAAGTCCGGTTACGCAGAGGATCACGCCGAGGGCTGGAAGACGCTGCTGGGACGGCTGGCCGAGCTCGCGCCGCAGCGCGTGCGGGAGGCGGCGCGCTCGTGACCGTGCGCGGCGGCGTGCAGGAGGATGACGAGCTCTGGACCGCGGTGGCCGAGCCCGGGCGGCGCATGCTGCTCGACCTCCTGCTCGCCCGCGGCGAGGCGACGGCCTCGAGCCTCGCCGCCGAGCTGCCGTTCACCCGCCAGGCGGCGGCCAAGCATCTTGCGGTCCTGCAGCGCGCCGGCCTCGTCGACGCGCGCCGCGAGGGACGCGAGGTGCGCTACACGGTCGGGCCCGAGCGGCTCGACGCCGCGACGCGCGCACTTGCGCGCGTCGCCGCCGACTGGGAGCGCCGCCTGGACGCGATCAAGCGCCTCGCCGAGGAGCGCGGCGTCCGGACGGGGAGCGAAGGCGGCGCCGCGGAGGTCCCCGGGCAGGACGACCGCTGATCTGCATCATGAACGCCCGATAACGCATGTTATGTCGACCACAAACGAGCGGGCGGCCGCGGCGCTCGTGCAGCCGGCGTCCAGTCGGGCCCGCTCGGGGCCGTATCGTTCGGGTCCTTCATGCGCCACCATCTGCGACCGCTCTTCGACCGCGTCGTCATCAAGGAGCTCGACCCGGACCGCGTCCGGCGCTCCGGGCTGCTCGTGCCGCCCGGAAACCACGAGCCGCCGCCGCAGCATGGCATCGTGCTCGACATCGGCCCGGGGATCGACTGGTGGGAGGCCGCCGGCGTGCGGATGCCGGTCCAGCGCGGCGACCACGTCGTATTCCCCGCGAGCGCGGGCGTGTGGATCGAGGTCGACGAGGAGCGGCTGCTGGTCTGCCGGGTCGGCGAGCTGCTCGGCGTGATCGAGCGCGCCGACGAGATCCCTGAGGAGCTGAGCGGCCGCGAGCTCACCTCCGACGAGCCGGACTAGATCGTCGAGCTCCAGTCGTTGAAGGTGCGCACCGCCGCCCACATGAGCCGCGCCCGGGCCCGGCAGCGCAGCCACTGCGCCGTGCGCGCGAGGCCCGGGTAGCGCTCGGCGCAGACCTCGCGCAACCCGGCGAGCAGCCGCCCGTCGATCCACGCGCGCCGCGCCTCGGTGCGCTCCAGGAGCAGGCCGTTGCCGAAGTTGCGGTAGCCGAAGTCGTGCTGCTCGCACGGCCCGTCGAATACGACGGCCCAGGCCGGCGGCGTGCGGCTGCAGCCGTCGCTGGTCCAGTCGAACGGCGCGAGCGGTGCGCTGGCCTTCACCGCGAGGAAGTCGCGGTAGGGCATGGCGACCAGGTGCCGCGCCTGGACGAGGAGGCTCGGCGGGCGTGCGCCCCGTGCCGGGGCGGCGGCGCCGGTCAGGCACGCGGCGACGAGGACGAGGGCGATCAGGGGGCGCATGGGCCGCGACGCTACGCGTGCCCGGGGCCCGAGCGGCCGACCTGCGCGCTGCGCGGCCCAAAGCCGGGCGCCTTTCGTTGCATACGCTGTGTCTCATGGCCAAGTGGACCGCCGCGGACATGCCCGATCAGACCGGCCGCCTCGCCGTGGTGACCGGCGCGAACAGCGGGATCGGCCTGATCGCGGCGCGCGAGCTCGCGCGCGCGGGCGCCACCGTCGTGCTCGCCTGCCGCGACCCCGAGCGCGCGGCCCAGGCGGCACGCGCGATCCGCGACGCGGCCGCCGGCGCGCGCGTCGAGGTCCAGGCGCTCGACCTCGCCGACCTGGCCTCGGTGGCGGCCTGTGCGCAGGCGCTGCACGACGCGCACGACCACCTCGACCTGCTCGTCAACAACGCGGGCGTCATGGCCACCCCGCACCGCACGACGGCGGACGGCTTCGAGCTGCAGCTCGGCACCAACCACCTCGGCCATTTCGCGCTCACCGGCCGGCTGCTCGACCTCCTGCTCGCCGCCCGCGCGCCGCGCGTCGTGACGGTGAGCAGCGGGGCCCACCGGTTCGGGCGCATGAATTTCGAGGACCTGCAGAGCGAGCGGCGCTACAACAAGTGGCGCGCCTACGGCCAGTCGAAGCTCGCCAACCTGCTGTTCGCCTTCGAGCTGCAGCGCCGGGCCACCGCCGCGGGCTCGGAGCTGCTGAGCGTCGCCGCGCACCCGGGCTGGGCCGCCACGAACCTGCAGTTCGCCGGACCGCAGATGGCGGGCAGCGGCCTCGAGGAGCACCTCGCTGCGCTCGGGAACCGCCTGTTCGCCCAGAGCGACGAGCAGGGCGCGCTCCCCACGCTGTACGCGGCCACGGTGACCGACATCCCGCCGGGCGCGTACGTCGGCCCGGACGGCTTCCTCGAGCAGCGAGGGCACCCGAAGCTCGTCGGGACGACCTCCGCCGCGCGCGACGAGCACGATGCGGCCGAGCTGTGGGCGGTCTCACAGGAGCTGACGGGCGTGCGCTTCGACTTCGGCGTGCAGGCGCCAGCCTGACGGCGCCCGGGCAGGCTCAGCTGCGCGTCGCCGCCAGCTCGACGAACCAATCGAGCGCCGCCGGGTTGGCTAGCGAGTCGCGGCTCACGACCTTCGCGGGATCGTGGCCCATGAGGATCCGCTTCACCGGCACCTCGAGCACTTTGCCCGACAGCGTGCGCGGGACCTCGGCGACGGCGAACACCTCATCAGGGACGTGGCGCGGCGAGCAGGTCTCGCGGATCTCGCGCGCCAGGTCGCGGCGCAGGCCGTCGTCGAGCGTCGCGCCGCCCGCGAGGACCACGAACAGCGCCATCCACGAGTCCTTGGACGGGTCGGGGTCGGGAACGTCGACGACGAGCGCGTCGGTGACGCGCGCGTCGGCGAGCACCGCGCGGTAGATCTCGCTCGTGCCCATCCTGATGCCGCCGCGGTTGATCGTCGAGTCCGAGCGCCCATAGATGATCGCCGTGCCGCGGTCGGTGATCTCGATCCAGTCGCCGTGGCGCCAGATGCCCGGGTACATGTCGAAGTAGCTCTCGCGGTAGCGCTCACCGTCCGGGTCGTTCCAGAAGTAGAGCGGCATCGACGGCATCGGCGCGGTCAGCACGAGCTCGCCGACCTCCCCCACCAGGCTCCTCCCCTGCTCGTCGAAGGCCTCGACGCGCGCCCCGAGCGCCCGCGCCTGCAGCTCGCCCTCGTAGACCGGGACGAGCGGGCAGCCGCCGACGAACGCCGTGCAGACGTCGGTGCCGCCGCTGGTCGAGAACAGCCAGGTGTCCTCCCCCAGGTGCTCGTAGACCCAGCGAAAGCCCTCCGGCGAGAGCGGCGACCCGGTCGAGCCGACGGCGCGCAGGGCCGACAGGTCGCGGCCCGCGCCCGGCTCGACGCCCGCCTTCATGCACGCGGCCAGGTAGCTCGCGCTCGTGCCGAAGCACGTCATGCGCGTCTGCGCTGCGAGGTCCCACAGGCGGTCCATCGTCGGATGGCCGGGATTTCCGTCGAAGAGGATGATCGACGCGTCGGTGAGCAGCACGCCGGCGAGGAAGTTCCACATCATCCAGCCGGTCGTCGTGAACCAGAAGACGCGGTCGCCCGGGCGCGCGTCGAGGTGCAGCGAGAGCTTCTTCAGCTGCTCGAGCAGGATCCCGCCCTGGCCCTGGACGATCGCCTTCGGAAGCCCCGTGGTCCCGGACGAGTAGAGCACCCACAGCGGGTGGTCGAACGGCACGCGCTCGAACGTCAGCTCGGTGCCCGCGCCGCGCGCGAGCAGCTCCTCCCAACCCAGCGCGCGCGGCAGGGCCGAGCGGTCCGTCGTGCCGTCGAGGTACCCGAGCACGACCGCGTGCTCGACGGTCGGCAGGTCGGCGATCAGGCCGGCGAGGACCTCGCGCTTGTCGAAGTCGCGGCCGCCGTAGCGGTAGCCGTCGACCGCCAGCAGGACCTTCGGCTCGATCTGCGCGAAGCGGTCCACGACGCTGCGCTCGCCGAAGTCCGGCGAGCAGCTCGACCAGACCGCCCCGATGCTCGCTGTCGCCAGCAGCGCCGCGAGGGTCTCGAGGATGTTCGGCATGTAGGCGGCGACGCGGTCGCCGGGCCCGACGCCGAGCGCGCGCAGGCCCCCGGCGATCTGCGCGGTGAGCGCGCGCAGCTCGCCCCAGGTGACCTCGCGCGTCGCGCGCAGCTCGCCGGCCTCGATCACCGCGACGGCCGCGTCGTCCACGCCACGGAAGACGTGCTCGGCGTAGTTCAGCCTCGTGCCGGGGAACCAGACCGCGCCGGGCATGGAGGCGTCGGCCAGCGCGACCGCCGGCGTCCCGTCGGCGACGACGTCGAAGTGCTCCCAGATGCTCATCCAGAACGCGTCGAGCTCGTCGACCGACCAGCGCCAGAGGCCGGCGTAGTCGTCGGTGGAGACATCCATCCCACGCCGCGCGCGCAGGCCGGCGATGTAGCGCGCGAGGTTCGTGCTCGCGCGCAGCTCCGCGGAGGGCGACCACAGGATCGGCGGCACGGACATCGGCGAAGCCTTCCACACGAGCGGCGCGCCATGGGCGCCGGCGGGTTACGCTTGCCGGCATGCTCTCGGCCGCCCTCGTGCGCACGGCGCGGTGCGCGCTGGGCGCCGTGCTCGCCTCGCTCGCCGCCTGCTCCGGCGCGCTCGCCGCAACGCCCCCGCTGGCTCCCGGCAGCCCGTGGCCGAAGTTCCGCGCGGACCTCGCGCAGACCGGGCGCGCGGCCTTCACGCCGCGCCTCGCCGGCAGGCCGTGGAGCTTTCACACCGGCAAGGGCATCTTCTCCTCCCCCGTGATCGGCGCCGATGGCACCGTCTACATCGGGTCGGCCGACGACGTCTTCTACGCCCTCACGAAGGCCGGGAGGGTTCGCTGGAAGCGGCGCACCGGCGAGATCATCGACTCCGCGGCGCTGCTGGACGACCGCGGACGCGTCTACGTCCCCTCCGCCGACGGCCACCTCTACGCGCTCGACGCGCGCACCGGGCGCAGCGCGTGGACCTTCGCGGCCGACCCGCCGACGACAACCGGCGCGTTTATCAACTGGTTCGAGGGCAACGTCGCAATGGACGCCTCGGGCACGCTCTACGCGCCGAACGACAACCGGCGCACGTATGCGATCGACCGCGACACGGGCCGACCGCGCTGGGCGTTCCCGACCAACGACCAGACCTGGTCCTCCCCGGCCTACGACGCCGCGCAGAATCGCATGGCCTTCGGCAGCAACTTCTTCCTGCTCGGCGTGCCCTCGGTCTTCTCGGTGGACGCAGCGACGGGGCAGGCCGCATGGTCGGCCGCGACCGACGGCGCGACAGTCGCAAGCCCGCTGGTGACCGGGCGCGGGCTCACGATCGTCGGCTCCTTCGACGGGTTCCTGCGCGCCTACGACAGCGCGAGCGGAGCCGTGCGCTGGAGCTTCGCCACGCGCGATCACATCTACGCGAGTCCCGCCGAGCTTCCCGACGGCACGATCGTGCAACCGTCCGCCGACGGCAGCATCTACGGGCTCGATCCGGCGACCGGTCGGCTGCGCTGGCAGTACGACACGCTCGCCCCCATCCGCTCATCCCCCGCCGTCGACGCGCTCGGGCGCATCTACGTCGGCACCGGCGACGGGCGCCTGCTCGTCCTCAACCCGAACGGGCGCCTGCGCTGGTCGATCCGCCTTGCTGCACCGCCGCGCGGCACGCTGAACAGCTCGCCGGCGCTCGGGCACGACGCGATCGTGATCGCCGACTCGAACGGCGACGTGCACTCGGTCCCCTACGACTGGTGCCTGCGCGGGCCTGGCCTGCACGACGCCCGCTGCGTTCGCGCTGAGGGCCTGCCGCGCGCGGGCGCGCGCCTGCACCGCGTGACGCCGTTCGGCCTCGTCGAGCGGGCGGCGCCGACGACGATCGGCGCCAACCAGCCGCTCGCGCTCGAGCTCGACGTGCGCCGCGCCGGCCACACGGTCCAGGCGCGGCTCGACCCTGCGCGTGTACGCGTCAGCGCCCGCCCGGCCGCCACGCTGCGCGTGCGGGTGACGGGCGACCGCCGCCAGCTGATCGTGATCCCCGCCGGCGCGCTGCGCGCCGGCGGGGACGGGCGCGTCAACCTGGCGGTCAGCGCCGGCTACCTGACCGGCGGCACGCGCCACGGCCTGTCCGTGAGCGGCGGCACGCCCGGCGGGACGGCGCACACGACCCTGCGCCTGCGCGTCCTGCGCGGCAGCGCCCGCGCCTCCGACGTCGCGACCGTTCCGGCGCGGCCCGGCGCGCCCGCCACCGTCTGGCGGATGAGCCGCCTGGCGCTCTCGCTGCCGACGCTGCTGCCGAGCTACAACCAGATCGGCTTCGACCGGTTGAACTTCCTCATGGGCGTGCTCGCGCCGCTCGGTCACGGCGCCGCGCTCGGCTGGATGGTCGGGGCGACGGCCACGCGGGGCGGCCGGGTCAGCGCCGACCCGGCGACCCACTGGCGCGTGCCATTCATCGTGCGCCGCGGCCCCGGGCTGCTGTCGTTCACGAACAACGGCGGCGCGCGCTTCGAGCTCAACGGCTTTGAGAACGCGAACGGGTTCTGGCGCATGGCCGCCCGCGTCGGCCGCGGCGGGCGCGCCGCCGGGCCGATGGACATCGCGATCGACGTCGACTGCGCGAAGGTCGGCTTCTACGGCCAGGCGCTGGAGGGGCTAGGCGCCTGCACGCCGACCGCGCCGATGACGGTCTTCGGCGCGGGGCTCCTGACGAACATCGGCGCGCAGCGCGCGCCCGCGCTCCCCGGGCTGGTGACGTTCTCGCGCAGCGGCGGCGCGCTCGTCGCGACCCTGCACCGCGGTGCGCACATGCCCGCGCTCGGGCATGTGCTCTCGGTGGTCGCCGTCGACCGGCGCACCGGACTGCCCCTCCCGCTCGACTACAGCTACGGCACGGTCGTGCGCACGGGCCCCGGCAGCACCGCGGCCGTCCGCTCGGTGAGGGTGCCGCTCGGGCGCTATGCGCACACCCCGTTGCGCGCGCTCCTGGTGGTCGATGCCGGCGCTGTCGCCGCCGCCGATCTCGGCTGAGCCCCAGCCGCGCAGGCGCGACTGCGAGGATCCCGCGCATGACCGCGCTCGCGCACGAGATTCACGAAACCACGGCCGACGGGGTGCCGGTCCTCGTTCTCGCGTCCCCGGCCGCATCGATCGAAGCGGCGATCGTCCCGGCGGCGGGCATGGTCTGCGCCTCCCTGCGCCATGACGGGCGTGAACTGCTGCACGTCGGCGAAGGCGTGCGCGGATACGTCGAGCGCGCCGCGACCTTCGGCGTACCGCTGCTGCACCCGTGGGCCAACCGCCTTGAGCGGCTGAGCTACCAGGCCGCGGGCGTGCACGTGCTGCTCGACCCGCAGCGCACCCCGGTGAAGCTCGACGAGAACGGCCTGAGCATCCACGGCCTACTGCATGCCAGCAGCGCGTGGGAGGTCGAGCGCACCCACGCAGACGGCGGCGGCGCGCAGGTCGCCGCGCGCCTGGATTTCGGCGCCGATCGGCGCCTGCTCGCGGGGTTCCCCTTCCCCCACGCGCTCGAGCTCGTCGTCGCCCTGCGCCGCGACGTCCTCTCCTGGGAGCTCACGCTGCAGGCGGGCGCCACGCGCCCGGTGCCCGTCGCCTTCGGCTGGCATCCGTATCTGCGCCTGCCGGGCATCCCCCGCGAGGAGTGGCACGTCGAGCTGCCGGTCGTCCGCCG
>DATKLF010000039.1:0-25778 GCA_035542555.1 Solirubrobacteraceae bacterium
GCCGAGCCGGTCGTGGTCGAGCCAGCCCATGTCCGGGGCGCGGCCCTGGTTGCGCTCGGAGTCGATGCGCTCCTTGAGCGCCGGATCGGCCAGCGTGACCATGCCGCCCTCGCCGGTCGTCAGCTGCTTGTTCGCGTAGAACCCGAAGACGGCCGGGTGGCCGCGGCCGCCGACCGGCCTCCCGTCGGCGTGCATGGCGCCCAGCGCTTCGCAGGCATCCTCGACGATCGGCAGGCCGAGCCGCTCGAACGCGGGCATGTCGGCCGGGTAGCCGAAGATGTGCACCGGCAGCAGCGCCGCGGTGCGGGATGTCAGTGCGGCCGCCGCGGCCGCCGGGTCAAGGTTGAGCGTCAGCGGGTCGATGTCGGCGAACACCGGTCGCGCGCGCTCGTACAGGCAGACGTTGGCACTCGCGACGAACGAGAAGGGACTGGTGACCACCTCGTCTCCGTCGCCGACGCCCGCCGCGCGCAGCGCAAGGTGCAGGCCCGCCGTCCCGCTCGAGACCGCGCTCGCGTACGGTGCGCCGACCCGCCGGGCGAACGCCCGCTCGAACTCCGGGACCCTGGGGCCGAGCGACAGCTGCCCCGAGCGCAGCACCGCGACGACCGCCTGCTCCTCGGCGGCGCCCAGCACGGGCCGCGCGAGCGGGATCTCCTCGCCGGCCGCGCTCACGCGGCCCCGGCCGACTCGCCGCGCGCGGCGGCCGCGCCCTCGCGGCGCGAACCCTGCTCCGGGTACTCGAGCGAGTCCACGAGCGCCTGCCAGGAGGCCGCGATGACGTTCTCGCCGACGCCGATCGTCCCCCAGGACTCCGAGCCGTCCGAGGCGTCGATCAGCACGCGCGTGATCGCGCCGGTCCCGTGGCTCTCGTCGAGGATGCGCACCTTGTAGTTCACGAGCTCGATGTCGGTCAGATGCGGGTGGGTCTCGCAGATCGCGGCGCGCAGCGCGGTGTCGAGCGCGTTGACCGGGCCGTTGCCCTCCGCGGTGCGCACGTACCGCTCGCCGTCGATCCAGATCTTGATCGTCGCCTCGGTCTCGACCTTGCCGTCGGCGCGCTGCTCGACGATCACGCGCCAGCTCTCGAGCCTGAAGAGCGGCTCGTACTCCCCCGTCTCCTTGCGCATCAGCAGCTCGAAGGACCCATCGGCCGCCTCGAACTGGTAGCCGAGGTGCTCGAGCTGCTTGACGCGCTCGGCGATCCGGGCGCCGGTCTGCTCGTCGACTTCGAGGCCCGCGGCCTGCGCCTTCTCGACGACCGTGCCGCGGCCCGCGAGCTCGGAGACGAGCACGTCGCGGCGGTTGCCGACGCGCGCGGGGTCGACGTGCTCGAAGGTCGTCGCGTCCGCCCGGATGCCGGCCGCGTGCAGGCCGGCCTTGTGGGCGAAGGCGTGCCGGCCGACGTAGGGCTGCGACGGGTCGGGGGCGCGGTTGAGCAGCTCGTCCACGAAGTGGGCGCTGCGCGTGAGCAGGGCGAGCTGCTCGGGGCGCAGGACCTCGATCCCCATCTTCAGCTGCAGGTCGGCGATGATCGTGACGAGGTTCGCGTTGCCGGTGCGCTCGCCGATGCCGTTGATCGTGCCCTGCACCTGCGTCGCGCCCGCCTCGACCGCGACGAGCGTGTTGGCGACGGCGCAGCCGCCGTCGTCGTGGGTGTGGATGCCCAGGGGCAGGCCCGGCAGCTCCGCGGCGACGGCCGCCACGGCGCGCGCGACCTGCGAGGGCAGGGTGCCGCCGTTCGTGTCGCACAGCACCACGCGCTCGGCGCCCGCGTCGGCCGCGGCGCGCACGCACGCCAGCGCATACTGCGGGTCGTCGCGCCAGCCATCGAAGAAGTGCTCGGCGTCGAGCAGCGCGCGCTTGCCCTGGGCGACGAGGAACGCGATCGACTCGGCGATCATCGCGAGGTTCTCCTCGCGCGTGACGCGCACGACCTTCTCGACGTGCAGGAGCGAGCTCTTGCCGACGAGCGTGACGACCGGGGCGAAGCTCCCTACGAGGATCCCCAGCCCCTCGTCATCCTCGGCCGCGACGCCGCGCCGGCGCGTCATGCCGAACGCCGCGATCTCCGCGTGCTCGAGCCGCTCGGTCGCGAGCAGCTCGAACAGCTCCTGCTCCTTGGGGTTCGATGAGGGGAAGCCGGCCTCGATCAGGTCGATGCCCAGCGCGTCCAGGCACCGCACCACGCGGACCTTCTCCTCGGCGGTGAGGCTCATGCCGCCGCCGCCCATTCCGTCGCGGAGGGTGGCGTCGTAGAGCTGAACAGCGGCGCTCACGCGGCGCTCATGCGAGCCCGGCGCCGCCGGGGGTCGCGGCCGGGGCCACGGCCGGAACCGGGTCGAGCCAGTCGCGGTAGCGCTCGGCGCGCCCGTAGAGCGCGTCCTCGAACGTCGCCTGCACGGCGCGCGTGACCTCGCCCGGCCGCCCGTCGGCGACAGGGTGGTCGTCGATCTCGCGCACCGGCACCAGCTCGGCGGCCGTGCCCGAGAGGAACACCTCGTCGGCGAGGTAGAGCTCGGCGCGCGCGATGTCGCGCTCGATCACGGTGTACCCCAGGTCGCGCGCGATCTGCACGACCGCGCGGCGGTTGATCCCGTCGAGGATCGACGCCGTCTGCGGCGGGGTGTGGATCACGCCGTCGCGCACGACGAAGACGTTCTCGCCGGAGCCCTCGCACACGTGCCCGTGGTCGTCGAGCAGGATCGCCTCGTCGTAGCCGGCCTTGTGGGTCTCGACCTTCGCCAGCACGCTGTTGAGGTACTGCCCGCCGGCCTTCGCGTGCGGGATCAGCGACTCGGGGCTGATCCGCCGCCAGGAGCTGACCTTCGCGCGCACGCCGTCGCGCTTGCCCTCCTCGCCGAGGTAGGCCCCCCACTCCCAGACGGCGATCGCGACGTCCACGCGCGCCTCGAGCGGGAACAGGCCCATCGTGCCGTAGCCGCGGAACACGAGCGGGCGGATGTAGCAGGAGCGCAGCCCGTTGCGCGCGACGGTCTCGAGCGTCGCCTGGCGAACCTGCTCACGGTCGAACGGGACGTCCATGTAATAGAGCCCGGCCGAGCGGAACAGCCGGTCCACGTGGTCCTGGTGACGGAAGATCGCCGGCCCCAGCTCGGTGTCGTAGCAGCGCACGCCCTCGAAGACCGAGGTCCCGTAGTGCAGCGCGTGGGTGAGGACGTGCACCTGGGCGTCCTCCCACGCGACGAACTCGCCGTTCATCCAGATGAGGTCGCTGGGCTCCACGTGTGCGCTCGCTTTTCTTCTCTACGACAGCTGGGACAGCACGGCCTCGGTGGCCTCGGCCGTCGTGGCCGTTCCTCCGAGGTCGCGGGTCCGGAGGCCCTCCTGAAGCGCCCGGTCCACCGCCGATTCTACGGTGCTCGCCTCGGTTTCCCAACCGAAGGCGTGGCGCAGCATCAGCGCGGCCGACAGGAACATCGCGAGCGGGTTGGCGATCCCCAGGCCGGCGATGTCGGGCGCGGAGCCGTGCACCGGCTCGAACAGCCCCGGTGCACCGGCCGCGCCGAGGCTCGCGCTCGGCAGCATCCCGATCGAGCCGGTGATCATCGCCGCCTCGTCGCTGAGGATGTCCCCGAAGAGGTTCTCGGTGAGCAGCACGTCGAAGTCGGCCGGGCCGGCGACGAGCTGCATGGCCGCGTTGTCGACGAGCAGGTGCTCGAGCGGCACCTCGGGGAACTCGTCATCGTGCACGCGCACGACGGTCTCGCGCCACAGGCGGCTCGTCTCGAGCACGTTGGCCTTGTCGATGCTCGTGACCTTGCGCCGCGCCGCGCGAAAGGCCGTGCGCGCGATGCGCTCGATCTCGGCGACCGAGTACTCGCACAGGTCGCTCGCGCTGTCGCCGGTGCGCCGCTTCTCGCCGAAGTAGATCCCGCCGGTGAGCTCGCGCACGACCAGCAGGTCGGTGCCGGCGATCCGCTCGGCGCGCAGCGGGCTGGCGTCCGCGAGCGCCGGGATCGCGCGCACCGGGCGCAGGTTCGCGTAGAGCCCGAGGCCCTTGCGCAGGCCGAGCAGCCCCTGCTCCGGGCGCGGGCGGTCCGGGTCGGTCGTGTCCCACTTCGGCCCGCCGACCGCCGCCAGCAGCACCGCGTCGGCGGCGCGGCACGCGTCGAGCGTCGCGTCGGTCAGCGCGACGCCGTGCGCGTCGATCGCGGCTCCGCCGAAGTCATGCTCGGTGAACTCCAGGCGCTCCGGGACGACGGCGTCGAGCACGCGGACCGCGGCGGCCGCGACCTCCGGCCCGATCCCGTCGCCGGGCAGCAGCACGACGTGCCGCGCGGCGCTCACCGCAGGCTCGTCGTGTCGAAGGACGCCCAGCCGGGCTGCTCGCGCGCGCGCTCGTCCTCGTAGCGCTCGATCGCGTCGGCCTGCGCGAGCGTCAGCGCCACATCGTCAAGGCCGCCCAGGAGGCGGTGGCGCACCTCCGGGTCGATCTCGAAGCGCGCCACCTGGCCGTCGCCGAAGCGGACCTCCTGGCGCTCGAGGTCGACCGTGGCGCTGCCCGCCTGCGCGATCGCCTCGCAGGCCTGCGCCTCCAGCTCGACCGGCAGCAGGCCGATCTTCGTCGCGTTCGAGCGGAAGATGTCGGCGAACGACGGTGCGATGACCGCTCGGAACCCGTAGTCCTCGAGTGCCCACGGCGCGTGCTCGCGCGAGGAGCCGCAGCCGAAGTTGCGTCCCGCGACGAGGATCGGGTTGCGCGGCAGGTCCCAGCCGGGCTCCTTGGCCCAGTCGTAGAAGAGGAACTCCCCGAACCCGGTGCGCTCGACCCGCTTGAGGAACTGCTTGGGGATGATCTGGTCGGTGTCGACGTCGTCGCGCGCGAGCACGGACACGTCGCCCTCGATGGTGCTGATCGGCTGCATCACCCCTCCTGGTCCCAGGTCCGGATGTCGACGAAACGGCCGGCGATCGCTGCGGCGGCCGCCATCTGCGGGCTCACGAGGTGCGTGCGGCCGCCGCGCCCCTGGCGCCCCTCGAAGTTGCGGTTCGAGGTCGACGCGCAGCGCTCGCCGGGCCTCAGGATGTCCGGGTTCATGCCCAGGCACATCGAGCAGCCCGCTCCGCGCCAGTCGAAACCGGCGTCGCGGAAGATCTCGTCCAGGCCCTCCTCCTCGGCCTGGCGCTTGACCTGGACCGAGCCGGGAACGACCATCGCGTAGACGTCGCTCGCGACCCGCCGGCCCTTGACGACCTCGGCGGCCGCGCGCAGGTCGCCGATCCGCGAGTTCGTGCACGAGCCGATGAACACGCGGTCCAGGCGGATCTCCTGCATCGGCGTGCCGGCCTGCAGGCCCATGTACTCGAGCGCCCGCTCGTCGCCGTCGCTGCGCGGGTCGGGTATGGCGTCGCCGACGCCGACGACCATCTCGGGAGTCGTCCCCCACGTCACCTGCGGGCTGACGGCCCCGGCATCCACGACGATCTCCTTGTCGAACGCGGCCCCGTCCTCGGTGCGCAGCGCGCGCCAGCGGGTGACGAGCGCGTCGAGGTCGGCCCCCACGGGCGCGCCCGGTCGCGGGGCACCGGTGAACCAGGCGATCGTCGTCTCGTCGGGCGCGATCATCCCGGCGCGCCCGCCGCCCTCGATCGTCATGTTGCAGATCGTCATCCGCCCCTCCATCGAGAGCGCCTCGATCGCGGGGCCCGCGTACTCGACGACGTGGCCGACCGCGCCGTCCACCCCGATCTGGCCGATCGTCGCGAGGATCAGGTCCTTGGCCGTGACGCCGAACCCCGGCGTGCCCTCGTAGCGGATGCGCATCGAGCGTGGCCGGCGCTGCACCAGGGTCTGGGTCGCAAGCACGTGCTCGACCTCGCTCGTGCCGATCCCGAAGGCCAGCGCGCCGAACGCGCCGTGCGTGGCCGTGTGGCTGTCGCCGCAGACGATCGTCATGCCCGGCTGGGTGATGCCGAGCTCGGGCCCGATGACGTGGACGATGCCCTGGCGGTCGGACCCCAGCGAGTAGACGGGGATCCCGAACTCCGCGCAGTTGCGCTCGAGCGTCTCGACCTGCACGCGGCTGAGCTCGTCCCTGATGCGCGCTGCGACGGGCGTGCCGTCGGTCGGGACGTTGTGGTCGGCGGTCGCGATCGTGCGGCCCGGGCGGCGCACGGGGCGGCCGGCGAGCCGCAGCCCGTCGAATGCCTGCGGGCTGGTGACCTCGTGCACGAGGTGCAGGTCGATGTACAGCAGCCCGTCTGAGACCTCGTGGTCGGCCCAGATCTTGTCGAACAGCGTCGTGGGTTCGCTCATGTGGCGGTCAGCTCCGTCGAAGGCCCGCGCTGAGGACGGCGAGGATCGCCGCCTCCCCGGGCCCGGGGTTCTCGAAGTGGTGCGGCAGGTCGGCGTCGAAGGTCACCGTGTCGCCGGTCTGCAGGGCGTGGCGCTCGCCGTCGATCAGCAGGACCACCGGGCCCTGCTCGACGAGCGCGATCTCGCGCGAGCCCGGCTCGTGCATCGGCGGGTCACCGGGCCCGCCGGTCTGCGCGCCCGGGCCGAGCACGTGGCGCGAGAGCTCAACGCGCTGCCCCGGCAGCGGCGGAGTGAGGATCTCGAAGCGGTGGCCGCGGCGCGCCGACCCTCCGCCGCGGCGCTCGCCGGCGCGCACGATCGTGACGCTGCCGGACTCGTCGAGGCGCAGCAGCTGCGACAGGCGCAGGTCCAGACCGGCGGCGATGCGGCTCGCGACCGCCAGCGTCGGGCTCGTCTCACCGCGCTCGACCTGGCTGAGCATCGGCGCGCTCACGCCCGAGCGCTCCGCGAGGTCGCGCAGCGAGAGGCCCCCGGCCTCGCGCAGCGCGCGCACGCGCGGGCCGATCGACAGGACTTCGGGGGTGTCGTGCGTCGCGGTGGTCATCGCTGACGCCTGTACGTTATCACGTACAGGCGTCAGGTGCCCGCCGGCTCGGAGGCCGCCATCGGCTCGAGCGCCTCGGGCAGCACCCGCGTGTCGCCCCTGGCGGCCTTCGCGACGGCGAGCGTGAGGGCCCGCACGTACGCGCGCCCGGCCGCCTCGATGATGTCCGTCGCGACGGCCTGCCCGGAGGTGGTCTGGCCCTGGTGCTCGAGGACCACGCTGACGTCGCCGAGCGCGTCCTGGCCCTCGGTCACCGCGTCGACACGGAACTCGCGCAGCCGCGCGTCCACGCCGGCGGCGGCGTTGATCGCCTTGAAGACCGCGTCGACCGGCCCGTCACCGGTGAACGAGCCCTCCGCGACCGTGCCGTCGGCGAGCCGGACCCCAACCGTCGCGTGCGGCGGCCGGCGCGAGGAGTCCTCGACCTCGAACCACTCCAGCGCGAACCCGGTCTCCTCGCGCAGTTCGTCGGTGACGAGCGCCTCGAGGTCCATCGCGGTCACCTGCTTCTTCTTGTCCGCGATCTCCTTGAAGCGCTTGAACGCGGCGTTCAGCGCCTGGCCCTCGACGCGGTAGCCGAGGTCCTGGAGCGCCTGGCGCAGCGCGTGGCGGCCGGAGTGCTTGCCCAGGATCAGCTGGTTGGTCTCCAGCCCGACGCTCGTGGCGTCCATGATCTCGAAGGTCGTGCGCTCCTTGAGCACGCCGTCCTGGTGGATCCCCGACTCGTGCGCGAAGGCGTTGCGCCCGACAACCGCCTTGTTCGGCTGCACCGCGTAGCCGGTCAGGCGCGAGACAAGACGGCTGGTGCGCGCGAGCTCGGTGGTGACGACGCCCGTGTGCAGGCCCTCAAGGTCCGGCCCGCGCGTGGCGAGCAGCATCACGATCTCCTCAAGCGCCGCGTTGCCGGCGCGCTCGCCGATGCCGTTGACCGCGCACTCCACCTGCCGCGCGCCGGCCTGCACGCCCGCGAACGAGTTGGCGACCGCGAGCCCGAGGTCGTCGTGGCAGTGCGTCGAGACGACGACGTCGTGCAGGCCGGGAACGAGCTCGTACAGACGCCGTAGGAAGCGGGCGTACTCGTCGGGCATCGCGTAGCCGACCGTGTCCGGGATGTTGATCGTGGTGGCGCCCTCGTCGAGCGCGACCTGCAGCACCTCGGCGGTGAACTCGGGGTCCGAGCGCGTCGCGTCCATCGGCGAGAACTCGACGTCCTCGCAGTAGGAGCGCGCCTGCGCGACCGCCGCGCGCGCCAGCCCCAGGACGTCGGCACGCGTGTTCTGCATCTGGAACTCGATGTGGATGTCGGACGTCGAGACGAACGTGTGGATGCGCGGGCGCTCGGAGTCGCGCACCGCGCTCCATGCCGCGTCGATGTCGGCGCTGTTGGCCCGGGCAAGACCCGCGATGACCGGGCCCTGGACCTGTCGGGCGATCTCCTGGACGGCCTCGAAGTCGCCCGGCGAGGCGATCGGGAAGCCGGCCTCGATGATGTCGACGCCCAGGCGCGCGAGCTGGTGCGCGATCTCCAGCTTCTCGCCGGTGTTCAGCGAGATGCCCGGCGACTGCTCGCCGTCGCGCAGCGTGGTGTCGAAGATCAGTACTCGGTTGGGATCCATGTCGTTCGCGTCCTTCTCTGTCGGCTCGTTCCTGCTGGCTTCTTCACGGTCTGTTCGCGGCTACGCGGCCGCCGGCGCGCTATTCCCCCCGAAGGGGGAGGAGAAGAAGTCGAAGGTCGAGCACGAACGACATGCGGGCCCAGCCTACCAACCGCCCGCCGCAGCGCCAACCGGCTGCCGAGGTCAGCGGAGCGTCTTGCTCGTGCGGGTCGCGACGCCCAGGCGGTCGCGCGAGATGACCGTCACCGCCGGGAGCGTGCCGGCGGCCACGAGCGCAGCGGCACGCGGGCCGAAGCGCAGGCGCACCGAGACGGTACGCCCGCCGTCGGTGTCGAACGAGGCTGAGGCCAGCCGCACGCCGACCGTGGTGCGCGCCCGCACGACGCCCTCGCACAGACCCGCGGCCTTCGGGCACGCGATGCTCACGAGCAGCGCCCGCGGCAGCATGCGGGTCTTGACGATCTTGACCGGATGGCCCTTGAGCGAGGTGCTCGTCCCGTTCGCGCCGTTCTTGCCGGCCGGCCCGGAAGCACCGGTCGCACCTGCCGGGCCCGCCGCGCCCTGCGCGCCGGTCGCACCGGCGGCCCCTGCTGCGCCGGCCGGCCCGGCCGGACCGGTGGGACCCGCCGGCCCCTGCGCGCCGCCGCCACCGCCGCTCGCACCGCCGCTGGAGGTGAGCGTGAGGTTGTCGACGAGGAAGCCGAACCCGGCGTTCCAGGGTGCGTTGGGGTTGCTGTCGACGCGGAAGTCAAGCGAGTCGACCATCGGCACGCGGTTGCCGGCCGAGACAGCGCTCACGTCGCCTCGCCAGTAGTTCTCCCAGGACTTGCCGGTCGCCATCAGGGCGCCGTCGACGAAGATCTGGGCCCTGTCGTTGTCGAAGCCCTCGGCGAAGTCCATGGCGATCTTGATGTGGTGCACGACCGAGCGGTCCAGGCCCGCGACGACGGTCTGCGTGTACTGCGGCACGTGCCCGTCGGGGCCCGCCGAGGCCAGTGGATAGTCGACCCATTCGAGCAGCAGGCCCGACGGCTGGTCGCTGACGCGCAGCAGCCCCATGCGGCTGCCGTCGCCCCGGTCGGGTGAGATGCTCATGCTGAGGTTCGGCTGCTCGGCGTCCGGGGTCGCCGAGGCGAGGTCGAACGAGGCCTCGAAGTGCGGCTGGCGCGCCCCGCCGGACGCGTCGCCGTAGGCCGAGCCGCTCTCGCCGGCCGGACTTGAGAGCGACGGCGAGGTGGCCAGGTCCCAGAGGGCGGGATCGGTCACCGCGTTCGAGATGCGCAGGCTGCGCGACCCGAAGCCCGTCGGCGCGGGAATCGCGGACGGCGGTGTGGTGTCGACGATCCCGACGTCGTACGGGCCCGCCATCAACCATCCCTGCTGGCCGTTGATCGTCCCGGGGTTGAAGCTCTCGAAGTCCCAGCCGGCCGTGTCCGCGCGAGCAGCCGGCGCGGCGAGCGCCGCGACCGCGGTCGCCACGAGCAGCGCGCGAGGGACGAGCGAGCGGACCATGCTGCGGTGTGCATCGGCCGCCTCTCGGCGGCGCTTGAGCCGCCCTGCGCGGTGCTCGACGCGCGCTGCGACGAGCGGCCGATCGGGCGCGACGAGCGGCGAACGGGCCGTCGCTACGGCACGAGCACGACCTTGCCCACGTTGCGCCGCTCGCCGATGATGCGGTGGGCCTCGGGCGCGCGGTCGAAGGGCACGACGTCCGAGACGACGGGGGCAAGGCTGCCGTCGCGCAGCATCTCCTGCAGCGGGGTGATCCACCGCTCGAGCGACCCCCGCTCGTCCCACAGGCGCAGCATGTTCAGCCCGACGATGGTCTTCGAGTCGGCCATCTGCTTGATGAGGTCGAAGCCGCGCATCATGCGCAGCGCCTGGGGCAGGGCTCTGGCGAGGTTGCGGCGCTCGCCGGACATGACGCTCGACGCCCCGATCGCGACCAGGCGGCCGCCGGGGCGCAGCAGGCGGTAGCTGCGCC
Source organism: Solirubrobacteraceae bacterium (assembly GCA_035542555.1). Taxonomy (GTDB): domain Bacteria; phylum Actinomycetota; class Thermoleophilia; order Solirubrobacterales; family Solirubrobacteraceae; genus F1-60-MAGs163. The sequence continues at coordinate 10,485 of DATKLF010000039.1, forward strand.
GGAACGATGCGCCGCCGATCCCGTCGAGGACGATGTCGAAGCCGGGCAGGCCGTCCGTCCAGCCCTCGCGCGTGTAGTCGAGCGGGTGGTCGATGCCCTGCTCGCGGATCGCCGCGTGCTTGCCCGGCGACGCGGTGCCCCACAGCTCGGCGCCGGTGCGCCGGGCGATCTGGGTCGCCGCGATGCCCACGCCGCCGGCCGCCGCGTGGATGAGCACGCGGGCGCCCGCGGAGAGCCCTCCGTACTCGACGAGCCCGGCCCAGGCGGTGGCGTAGTTCACCGGGATCGCGGCGCCCTGCTCGAAGCTGAGGCCGTCGGCGAGCGGGATCGCGTCGGCGACCGGCACCACGACCTCCTCGGCGTACCCGCCGAAGCGCGTCCCGGCCATGACGCGCGTGCCGACGGCGGGCCCGTCGGTGTCCGGCCCGAGCTCGGTGACGGTCCCGGCGACCTCGTAGCCGACGATGCACGGCGGCGGCGGCGCGTCCTCGTAGAGGCCGACGCGCGCCATCGTGTCCGCGAAGTTGACGCCCGCTGCCGCGACCTGGATGCGCACGCGACCGGGGCCGATCGCCGGCGACGGGCGCTCCTGGACCTGGAGCACCTCCGGCGGGCCGTGCTTGGTGATGACGATCGCGCGCATGGCGCGAGCGTATCGGCCGCGGCTACTCCGATTCGGGGATCCGCACGACGATCACCGGGCGGTCCGACAGGTGGATGAGCTTGTTCGGCGTGCTGCCCACGATCGCGCCCTTCAGCGGGCGCTCGCCGTACGAGCCGACGACGATGAAGCGCGCGTCGTGGTGGTCGGCGATCTTCACGAGTGCGCTGGCCGGCGACTCCTCGATGTACTGGGCGGTGAAGTCGATGCCGGCCGTCTTCGCTGCGGCGGCGGCCTCGGCGAGCATCTTGTCGCCGTGCTCGTGCACGACGGCATCGAGGTCGTGCTGCTCGCCGCCGGTGATCACGCGGTTGTAGGCGAACACGCCGATCACGTCGCCGCCGATCTCCGCGGCGACGCGCAGCGCCTCCTTCAGCGCGGCCTTCGCGCCATCCGTCCCGTCGTAGCCGACGACGACCGTCTTCGCGCTCATGCCTCGCTCCCCGCGTGCGAGTGGGCGACGAGCGCCGGGTCGGCGACCTCGAGCTTTCGCCCGAAGAACTCGTCGTTCCCGCGGAGCCGCCAGACCACCATGAGGATCGCGCCGATGATCATGAAGCCGATGCCGATCACCAGCGGCGGACCGATCCCGAACCACGACTCGCCGGAGGCGGAGTTCGCCGGCTTGGCGAGGTCGTGGATCGACTTGATGAGGATGCCGAGCAGCATCAGCCCGCCGAGCATCGGGGCGAGACCGAGGAAGATGAAGTTCTTCACGTTGTCGAAGACGTGCCGGCGGTAGTAGATCGTGCAGGCGAACGCCGTCAACCCGTAGTAGAAGGCGATCCACAGGCCGAGCGCCGCGATCGCGTCGTTGAGGATGTTCGTCGAGACGATCGTCAGGCCGACGTACCAGGCCACCGACAGGATCCCCATCACCCAGGTCGCGAAGGCCGGCGTGAGGTAGCGCTCGTCGACGTCCCCGAGGCGCTTGGGGAGCGCCTTCGCGCGCGCCATCGAGAGCGTCGTGCGCGCGGTCGGCAGGATCGTCGTCTGGCACGACGCCGCAGCGGACGAGAGCACCGCGATGATCACGATCTTGCCGAGCGTCGAGCTGCCGAACACCTTGTTCGCGAGCAGCCCGAGCACGTCGCCGGACTGGTCGTTGGCGAGGAGCCCCGGCCCGGCGAAGGAGATGGCGGCAACGCTCACGATCACGTAGATCGCCACGAGGATCACCGTCGCCCAGATCGCGGCGCGCCCCGGCGCCTCGCCGGGATCCTCGGTCTCCTCGTTGACGGTGACGGTCGTGTCCCATCCCCAGTAGATGAAGATCGCCACCAGCAGCCCCGACACGAACGCGCCCGACGAGCCGATGTTCGCCGGGTTGAACCACGAGAGAGAGGGATCAACGGACGTCTTGGGCGCGTCGCCGGCGTACACACGGATCAGGGCGACGACCGCGAACAGCGTGAGCGTGATGAGCTCGGCGGCGAGGAGGCCGATCTGCGTCTTGGCGTTGAGCTCGATGCCGATGACGCAGATGTACGTCATCGCCATGATGAAGATGATCCCCAGGATCGTCACGGCCAGCGTCGACGGGTTCTTGATGCCGAACAGCAGGAACGTGTACAGCCCGGCGATCTGCGCGAGGTTCGCCATGACGATGACGTCGGCGACGATGATCGCCCAGCCGGCGATCCAGCCCGACGAGGGGCCCATCGCGCGCGTGACCCAGGAGAACGTCGTGCCGCAGTCCGGGTCGGCGCGGTTCATCCAGTAGTACGCCGACGCGCACAGCAGCATCGGGACGAACGCCGCGATCATGATCACCGGCGCCTGGAACCCGACCGCCACGACGACGAGCCCCAGCGCGCTGGCGAGGGAGTAGCCCGGAGCGGTCGAGGCGACGCCGATCACGACACCGGAGACGAACCCGATCGCCCCCGACTTCAGGCCCTTCTCGCCTGCGCCGGATCCCTCCGGCAGCACGCTCTTGGCGGGGACGGGAATCGATGCACTCTCCATGGCCGCAGAACCCTACGCACCGGCCCGGACCGCTCGCAAGCCGGATTGGCGCAATCGGCGCGGCGGACGCGCGCGCGTTGTACGGATTGCGCGGGGTCGCACGTCAGGCCAGGTCGACCGCGCGCCCCGCGACGAACCCGCCCGAAGCGACGATCTCGTCGACGAGCGCCGCCGGAACCGGGTCGTGCGTCGTGACGACCATCACCGCCTGCGAGCCGAGGTGGCCGTCGCCATCGTCGGGGTCGTACCCGACCGCGGCGGCGTCGATGTTCACGCCGTGCGCGCCGAAGATCGTTCCGACGCGGCCGATCATCCCCGGGACGTCCTCGTAGCGGAACAGGGCGAGGTGGTCCTCGAGCTGGAGGTTGAAGCGCTGCCCCCAGGCCTCGAGCAGGTGCGGGCGGTGGCGGCGCCCGAGCGTTGTGCCCACGACACGCGTCGCCCGCTCACCCGACAGGACGCTGACGCGCACGAGCTCGGTGAAGTCGCGCGCGCTCGTGCGCGTCGTCTCGGCGGTGACGATCCCGCGCTCGGCGGCGATCGCGGGGGCGTTGACCTCGTTGACGTCCTCCTCGGTGTGCCCTGAGAGCACCCCGAGCAGCACCGCCGTCGTCAGCGGGCGGCAGTCGCGGTCGGCGATGCGCCCGAGGTACTCCACGTCGATCCGGTCGACCGTCCCGTCGGCGATCGCCGCCGCAAGGCGCCCGAGCCGGCGGCAGAGCGGCAGGAACGGCCCGAGGACCTCGAGATCCTCGGCGGGCACAGCCGGCACGTTCACCGCCGTCGTCACGGGCCCGCCGGTGAGCGCGGCGACGACCTGCTCGGCGGCCTGGAAGCCCGCGCGGTCGGTGGCCTCCGCCGTCGAGGCGCCCAGATGCGGGGTGACGACGACGTTGGGGTACCCGAACAGCGGGTGCTCGGTGATCGGCTCGCTGCGGAACACGTCGATCGCTGCGCCCGCGACCTTGCCGGAGTCGAGCGCGGCCTGGAGGTCCTCGTCCACGATCAGCGGCCCGCGCGCGACGTTCAGCACGCGCACGCCGTCCTTCATCTTCGCGAACGCCTCGGCGTTGAGCCAGCCCTCGGTCTCCGGCGTCTTGGGCAGGTGCACGGTGATGAAGTCGGCGGCGGCGTAGACCTCGTCGGAGCTCTCGGCCTTCTGGACGCCCAGCTCGCGGTAGCGCTCGGCCCCGACGTACGGGTCGTAGGCGATGACCTTCATGCCGAAGCCCATCGCGCGCTCGGCGACGAGCTGGCCGATGCGGCCGAAGCCCAGGATGCCGAGCGTCTTGTCGAGCAGCTCGACGCCGGAGTACTTCGAGCGGTCCCAGCGGCCGGCGACGAGCGCGGCGTGCGCCTGCGGGACGTTGCGCGCGAGCGCGAGCAGCAGGGCGAGCGTGTGCTCGGCGGCGGTCACGACGTTCGACTGCGGTGCGTTGGCCACCACGATTCCGCGCTTGGTCGCCTCGGCGACGTCGACGTTGTCGACGCCGACGCCCGCGCGGCCGATCGCGCGCAGGCGCGTCGCGCGGTCCAGCAGCTCGGCGTCCAGCTGCGTGGCCGAGCGGATCAGGACGGCGTCGTACTCGCCGATGCGCTCGGCGAGCTGCTCGCGGTCCCAGTCGACGCCCAGGTCGACGTCGAAGCCCGCTCCGCGCAGCAGCTCGATGCCGCTCTCGCCGATCTTCTCGGCGACGAGGACCTTCGCGGGAGCGCTCATGCGCGCGCCCCGTCGGTGTCCAGGCGCTCCACGACCCAGTCGATGCAGGCGGTCAGGGCGCGCACGTCATCGGGTTCGATCGCCGGGAACATCGCGACTCGCAGCTGGTTGCGCCCGAGCTTGCGGTAGGGCTCCACGTCGACGATGCCGTTCGCGCGCAGCGTCGACGCGACTGTCGCCGCGTCGACGGCGTCGTCGAAGTCGACCGTCCCGACGACGAGCGAACGCTGGGCCGGGTCGGCGACGAACGGCGTCGCGAACGCGGCGCGCTCGGCCCAGCCGTAGAGGTGCTGCGAGGACTCCGTCGTGCGCGCCACGCACCAGTCCAGGCCGCCCGCCGCGTTCATCCAGTCGAGCTGCTCGGCGAGCAGGAACAGCGTGGCGACGGCGGGGGTGTTGTAGGTCTGGTCCTTCGCACTGTTCTCGAGCGCGGTCGCGAGGTTCAGGAAGTCGGGGATCCAGCGCCCCGACGCCGCGATCTCCGCGATCCGCTCCTGCGCGGCCGGGCTGAGCAGCGCGAGCCACAGCCCGCCGTCGGACGCGAAGCACTTCTGCGGGGCGAAGTAGTAGGCGTCGGCCTGGGCGGCGTCCAGCGGCAGGCCGCCGGCGCCGGAGGTCGCGTCGATGAGGACGAGCGCCTCCCCCGCGTCCGCGGGGCGGACGACCGGGACCATGACGCCGGTCGAGGTCTCGTTGTGCGCCCAGGCGATCGCATCCACCGACGGGTCGCCGGCGGGCCCCGGGGCGCTGCCCGGCTCGGCCTCGATGACGAGGGGGTCGGCGAGGAACGGCGCGGCCTTCGTGGCCTTCGCGAACTTCGCCGAGAACTCGCCGTAGGTCAGGTGCAGCGAGCGCTCACGCACCAGGCCGATCGTCGCCGCGTCCCAGAACGCGGTGGCGCCGCCGTTGCCCAGCGCGACCTCGTAGCCGTCGGGCAGCGAGAACAGCTCGGCCAGGCCGCTGCGCACCCGGCCGACCAACGCGCGCACGGGCTTCTGCCGGTGCGAGGTCCCCATCAGGCCGGCGCCCTCCGCGGCGAGGGCGTCGAGCTGGGCGGGCCGCACTTTCGAGGGACCGCAGCCGAAGCGCCCGTCGGACGGCCTCAGCGCGTCGGGGATCTGCAACGTCGGGGTGCTGGTGTCGGTCATCCGGGCTCTCCCGCTTCGGGCCTCGCGTGAGGCGGGTGGTCAGCGTGCGGTGCCCAGGCGCGCGGCGGTGGTGCTGCGTCGCCCGCTCCCCGGTGGTTCGTCCACCCGCTCGCGCCAGTCGCGTTCGACCGCGCGAACGATAGCGGGCCGGGGATCGCGCCGCCCGCCCGCCTGCGGCGGACGCCGACGCCGACCCGGGCGCCCGCGCAGGATCGTGTGCGTCGGCATCGGTTAGGCCGACGTGAATGCACACGATCCCCTGAACGCTGGGGGAGCGCCAGCCCATGCCCATGACAGGAGCGGGGGACCACAGCCTCCTGCCGGGACCGATGGGCGACGAAGGACGTGCGGTCCCGGCCGTCGGCCCGCCGGCGTCCAGGCGCCCGCCCGACGCACGGTCCGCCGCCCGCCCTCAGCCCTGCTCGAAGCCCGTGTCGTCGATCCAGTCCATCATCGACCGCAGCTCCCTGCCGGTCGACTCGATCCTCGTGCGGGCCTGCTCCTCGCGCATGCGCTTGAAGTTCTCCTGGCCGGCCCGGTTCTCGGCGATCCACTCGCGCGCGAACTCGCCCGACTGGATCTCGCCGAGGATCTGCCTCATCTCGGCGCGCACCTCGTCGTCGATGACGCGCGGGCCGCGGGTGTAGTCGCCGTACTCGGCCGTGTTGGAGATCGAGTAGCGCATGCCCGCCAGGCCCTTCTCGTACATGAGGTCGACGATGAGCTTCAGCTCGTGCAGGCACTCGAAATAGGCCATCTGCGGGTCGTAGCCGGCGTCGACGAGCGTCTCGAACCCTGCCTGCACCAGCGCGCTGGCACCGCCGCACAGGACCGCCTGCTCGCCGAACAGGTCGGTCTCGGTCTCGTCCTTGAAGGTCGTCTCGAAGACGCCGGCGCGCGTGCAGCCGATCCCCTTGGCGTACGCCAGTGCGAGCGCCTGCGCGTTGCCGGTCGCGTCCTGGTGGATCGCGACGAGCCCCGGGACGCCGGAGCCCTCGAGGTACTGGCGGCGCACCAGGTGCCCCGGGCCCTTCGGCGCGACGAGCGCGACATCGACGTCCTTCGGCGGGACGACCTCGCCGTAGAGGATCGAGAAGCCGTGGCCGAACAACAGCATGTCGCCCGCCTCGAGACTCCCGGCGACGTCCGCCTCGTAGACGTCGTGGTGCAGTTCGTCGGGGACGAGCAGCATCACGAGGTCGCCCCTGGCGGCCGCGTCGGCCACGGGCAGCACGTCAAGCCCGGCCTCGCGCGCCTGGGCGACCTTGTCCGAGCCCTCGCGCAGGCCGACGACGACGCTCACGCCCGAGTCGCGCAGGTTCAGCGCGTGCGCGTGGCCCTGCGAGCCGAAGCCGATGATCGCGACGGTCTTGCCGTCGAGGAGCGTGAGGTCTGCGTCGTCGTCGTAGAACATGGTCGCGGGATCGTAGGGGAGCGCGGGCGGCCGCCGCGCCGCGGTCAGGCGGTCGCGACGGCGACGAGCGTGCGCGCCGGGAGCATCAGCGACCCGTCGTCGCCGGCGAACGGCGCGTAGGCGGCGTCGAACGCGTCGCGCAGCTCGTAGTGGTCCTTCGGGCTGAGGGTGCGGAGCGTCTCGCCAAGGCTCGGCGAGGTCGCGACGAGGTGCTCCCACCAGGCGTCGACGTCGTCCGCGCGGAAGGCGAAGTCGACGGCGGCGACCGTGACATCACCGAAGCCGGCGGCGCCCAGCAGCTCCTCGATCCGGCCGTCGCGTGCGAAGGAGAACGGCCCCGGCGCACCCGGCGGGCTGCGCGTGAGGAGCCCGCGTGCGTCGAGCAGCGTGGTCAGCGCGTTCATCCACGGGTTGCGCTCCGGGGCGTCCCACGCGGAGAGCGCGACGCGCCCGCCCGGGCGCAGCACGCGCCGGGTCTCGCGCAGCGCCGCCTCCGGGTCGGCGAGCAGCATATAGCCCCAGCGGCACAGGACGCCATCGACGCTCGCGGCCGGCAGGTCGATCCACTCCGCCTCCATCTGGCGCGCATCGACGTTGGAGGCGCCGAGCCGCACGGCGTTGCGCCGAGCCTCGTCGACCATCGCGGCGGCACCGTCGGTGAGGATCAGGCGCCCACCCGGGCCGACGAGCTCGGCGGCCATGAGGCCGGTGTCCCCCAGGCCGGCCGCGAGCTCGAGCACCGTCTGCCCGGGCTGCGGGTCGATCGCGTCGATCATCCACATCGTCACGGGCGCCGCCGCCTGCTGCATCTCGGACCGCCGCGCCGCCCAGCCGGGCGCAGCGCGCTCCCAGCGCTCGCGGCTCTCGGCGGTAAGCCTCGAAGTCCATGCGGCCAGCGTAGTCCGCGGCGGCGCGCGGGGCTCAGCGCAGCTCGCGGCGCAGCAGCTTCCCGGACGCCGTGCGCGGCAGCGCGTTGGCGAAAGCGACCTGCTTGGGAACCTTGAACATCGCCAGGCGCTCGGCGCACCACGCGCGCAGGTCCTCGGCGCTCAGATCCTCGCCGGGCCGCAGCACGACGGTCGCGACGACCGCCTCCCCCCACTCCTCGTCTGGGCGCCCGTGCACCCCGACGTCCGCGACGGCCGGGTGAGCGAGCAGCACCGCCTCCACCTCCTGCGGCGCGACGTTCTCGCCCCCCGTGATGATCGTGTCCGCGCGGCGACCCGTGATCCGCAGGCCCCCGACGGGGTCGAGCTCGCCGACGTCCCCGGTGCGCAGGACGGGGCCCGAGCCGGGCGCCACGGTCGGGCCGCTGACGAGGACCTCGCCGTCGGGCGCGATGTCGACGCGCGTGCAGAACAGCGGGTGGCCGAGCGTCGCGACCTGCGAGCAGGCCTCGGTCATGCCGTAGGTCGGCGCGACGGGGACCCCGGCCTGCGCTGCGCGCGCGAGCAGGTCGCCGTCGATCGCCGCCCCGCCGAGCAGGACCCAGCGCAGCGAGGGCGGCTCGCGCAGACCGGCGTCGAGCAGCCGGCGCAGCGTCGTCGGCACGAGCGAGACGAGCGTCGGCCCCTGCGGGTCGCGCAGCTCCGCCAGGACGCGCTCGGTGTCGAAGCGCTCATGCACGATCGCGCTGGTCGCGTAGATCGCCGAGCGCAGGAGAATCGACAGGCCGCCGACGTGCGAGAGCGGCAGGCAGCAGAGCCAGCGCTCGCGCGGGTCCAGGCCGAGTGCGGTCGCGGACCCGAGAGCGCTCCACAGCCAGTTGCCGTAGGTCAGCGCGACCGGCTTGGGGTCGCCGGCCGTGCCGGAGGTGTGGACGACGACCGCGGCGGCATCGAGCTCGTGGGTCTCGCCGCCCCCGGGCGCGGCGTCCCCTCCGCCCTCCAGCGGGCGGTCGACGAGCGCACGCACGCCGGCGGTCCGCCTGGCGCGCTCCGCCGCCGCCAGCCGCGGGTCGATCGGCACGGCGACGGCGCCGCGCAGCAGCGTCGCGTGCAGCGCGACCGCGAACGCCTCGCCGGGGGGCAGCGCGATCCCCACGCGGTCGCCCGCGTGCACGTCCTCGCGCGCGAGGGCGGCGGCGCCGGCGCGCGCGCCCGCCAGCAGCTGCGCATACGTCAGCCCGCCGACCGCCGGGCGGTCGGGGTGGGCGCGCGCGGCGCGCGGCAGCCAGGCTTCGACGCGCATCCGCGCCACGGTAGTGGCCGCGCGGTGGTCACTAGCCTCCCAGCGACCATGAGCAGCGAGACGACGATCCGCCCCGGCGCGCAGTGGCGCAGCGGCGGCGATTTCACCGACATCCGCTACGAGCTCTCCGGCGAGCCAGCGCCGGGGATCGCGAAGATCACGATCGATCGCCCGGAGGTGCGCAACGCCTTCCGCCCGCAGACCGTGATCGAGCTCGGCCGCGCCCTGGAGCTGGCGCGCGAGGACACCTCGGTCGGCGTGATCGTGCTCACCGGTCAGGGCGACCTTGCGTTCTGCTCGGGCGGCGACCAGCGCGTGCGTGGCGACAGCGGCTACCTGAGCGACCCGCAGGCCCCCACCCCGGGCGTCGGGCGCTTCCACGTCACGGACCTCCACGTGCAGATCCGCCGCCTGCCCAAGCCGGTCGTGGCGATGGTCGCCGGCTACGCGATCGGCGGGGGACACGTGCTGCACCTGCTCTGCGACCTGACGATCGCGGCCGACAACGCGCGCTTCGGCCAGACCGGGCCGAAGGTCGGGAGCTTCGACGGCGGCTACGGCGCGGGCCTGCTCGCGAACCTCGTCGGCCCCAAGAAGGCCAAGGAGATCTGGTTCCTCTGCCGCCAGTACGACGCGCAGCAGGCGCTCGACATGGGGCTCGTCAACACCGTCGTCCCGCTCGCCGACCTCGAGGTCGAGACGGTCTCCTGGTGCGCCGAGATGCTCGCCCTCTCCCCCTTCTCTCTGCGCCTCCTGAAGGCGAGCTTCAACGCCAGCGAGGACGGGCTCGCCGGGATCCAGCAGCTCGCGCACGATGCGAACCTCCTCTTCTACGCCAGCGAGGAGGCGCGCGAGGGCCGCGAGGCCTACAAGGCCAAGCGCCGCCCCGACTTCTCGCAGTTCCCGCGGCGCCCGTAGATGGTCGATGGCTCGCCGACATCCGACGCCCCGCGCCGCCGCACGCCCGGCAGGGAGCTGCCCAGCCTGCGCATCTGGTTCATGGCCGCGCGGCCGCGGACGCTGCCGGCGGCGGTGGCGCCCGTGCTCGTCGGCACCGCGCTGGCCAGCACGCGCGGCTCGATCGACTGGCTCGCGTTCATCGCGGCGATGCTCGGTGCGCTGTTCATCCAGGTCGGGACGAACCTCTCCAACGACTACTCCGACGCGCGGCGCGGGGCGGACACCGAGGACCGCCTCGGGCCGGTGCGGGTGACCGCCGGCGGTCTCGTGCCCCCGCGCCAGGTGCTCGTCGCCACGTACGTGAGCTTCGGGCTGGCGGTCGCGTGCGGGATCTACCTCGTCGCGGTCGCAGGTCCGGTGCTCCTGCTCATCGGCGCGGCGTCGATCCTCGCCGGGATTCTCTACACCGGCGGGCCCCGCCCCTACGGCTACGAGGGGCTGGGCGAGGTCTTCGTCTTCCTCTTCTTCGGGGTCGTGGCCGTCTCGGGCTCCTACTACGTCCAGCAGCGCAACCTGCCGTGGGAGGCGCTCGTGCTGGCGGTGCCGGTCGGCCTGCTGGCGGCCGCGATCCTCGTGGTGAACAACGTGCGCGACCTCGACACCGACCGGCGCGCGGGCAAGCGCACGCTGGCGGTTCGCCTGGGGCGCGCACGCACGCGCCGCCTGTATGCGGCGATGCTCGCGCTCGCGTACCTCACCGCCCCGCTGCCGTGGATCCTCGGCTCGCTGTCGGCGTGGCTCTTGCTCCCGCTACTCACGATCCCGCTCGCGGTGCGCCTGGCCCGCACCGTGGCCGAGCACACTGACGGCCCGACGCTGAACGAGGCGCTCGCCGGCACCGGCAGGCTGGAGTTCGTCTTCTGCGTCCTGCTGGCCGCGGGTCTGCTCCTGAGCTGACGGGCCCGGCGTGCGTGCAGCGATCCAGCCCGCGGTCCTCACCCTCGCCAGTCCGCTGCACGCGGCGTACGGGACGCTGCGCGAGCGCACGGTCCTGCAGCTGCGTCTGGAGGACGACGCGGGCCGCACCGGCTGGGGCGAGGCCGCGCCGCTCGAGCCCTACGACGGCATCAGCACCGCGCGCTGTGCGCGGGCGCTCGAGGCGTACCTGCCGATCCTCGCCGACCCGCCGCAGCGCACGGGCGCCGCGATCATCGACGCGTGCCGTGCCGCGGACCCGCTCCCCCAGGCGCTGGCGGCGGTCGACCTGGCGCTCTGGGACCTGGCCGGCAGGCGCGAGGGCCGGCCGGTCGCCGAGCTCCTGGCGGACGAGCCGCTCAGCGCGGTCCCGGTGAACGCGACGATCGGCGCCGAGGACCGGGCCGGCGCGGCGGCGCAGGCCGCACTGGCCGCCGAGCGTGGCTTTCGCTGCGTGAAGCTCAAGGTCGGCACGGGCGATGACGGCGGGCGCGTGGCGGCCGTGCGCGCGGCGGCGGGGCCGGCGATGGCGCTGCGCCTCGACGCCAACGGCGCCTGGGACGTGGAGGGTGCGGTCCGCGCGATCGAAGCGCTCGCCCCGGCCGGCCTGGAGCTCGTCGAGGAGCCCGTGCACGGGATCGATGCCCTGCGTCAGGTGCGCCGGCGCGTCGCGACGCGGATCGCGATGGACGAGACGACCGCTGAGCCCGGCGCGATCGCGTCGGGTGCGGCCGACGCGGTCTGCCTGAAGCTGACCCGTGCGGGCGGCATCGCCGGCCTGCTCGCCCAGGCGGCGCTCGTGCGTGCTACCGGCGCCGAGGCCTACCTCGCCTCGACGCTCGACGGCCCGCTCGGGATCGCCGCCGCGCTCCACTGCGCCGCGGCGCTGCGCGTCGAGTTGCCGTGCGGCCTTGCAACGCTCGGGCTGTTCGCCGGGATCGAGGCTCCGGGGCTCGAGCCGCGCGACGGCGCGATCCAGCTGCCGTCCGGGCCCGGGCTCGGCGTCAGCCCGCTGCGGTGATCGCCGCGGCGACGGCGCCCGGCGCCTCGCGCGGCACCCCGTGGCCGGCGCCGGGAACGACCGTCAGCCTGCCGGCCGCGAGCCCCGCGGCGAGGCGCTCGCCGAGTCCGACGAACTTCGCGTCCCGCACGCCCGCCAGGACGGCAGCTGGCATGCGCAGCTCGCCGAGCCGGTCCCAGAGCGGCTCCATCGCGCCGGTCCCGATGCCGCGCAGCACCTCGGCCAGCGCCTGCGGGTCGTTGCGGCGCATGTCCCGCTGCCAGGCGGGCACGATCGCGGGCGGATCGCCGGCGAACAGCGGCTGCGCGCTCCAGCGCGCAACGAAGTCCTCGATCGTGCCGGCGGCGGTGCGGTCGGCGAGGTCGAGGTCGGCCGCGCGACGGGCTGCGCGCTCGGCCGGATCGTCGATCCCGGCGGTCGTCGCGACGAGCACGAGCCGGGTGATGCGCTCCGGCGCGGCGAGCGCGGCGTGGAGCGCCACGCGCCCCCCGAGCGAGTAGCCGCACAGGATGAAGCGCCCCGGCGCCGCCGCCAGCACGTCGTCCGCGCACGCGGCGAACGTGATCGGGCGCCGCGCCACGGCGGACCCGTGCCCGCGCAGGTCCGGGGCCCGCGCGATGTAGCGTTGCGCGCCGAGCCGGCCGATGACGCCGTCCCAGAGCCGATGGGTTCCGGCGAACCCGTGCAGGAGGACGACCGTCTCCGCCATCGCGCCATCATGACCGCCGTCACCGACACCTACCTGCTGCTGCGCGCCCTGTGCGACGAGCTCGGCCGCTGCGGGATCGCCGGGGCCGTCACCTCGCCGGGGTCGCGATCGGCGCCGATCGTGCTCTCGCTCGCGCGCGACGGCGGCTTCCCCTGCTTCTCGCAGATCGACGAGCGCAGCGCGGGCTTCTTCGCGCTCGGCCTCGCCAAGGCGACGGGCCGGCCGGCCGTGCTGGCCTGCACGTCGGGGACCGCGGCCGCGAACTACCTGCCCGCCGTGATCGAGGCGTACGAGGCGCGCGTCCCGCTGATCGTGCTCACGGCCGACCGGCCGCCCGAGCTGCGCGACACCGGCGCCGGGCAGACGATCGACCAGCTCAAGCTCTACGGGAGCGCGGTGGCGATGTTCACCGAGGTGGGCGTCGACGAGGCGACGCCGCAGACGCTGCGCTGGATCCGCGCCCTCGCGTGCCGCGCGGTCTGGACCGCGCTCGGCGAGCGCCCCGGCCCGGTGCACCTGAACCTGCCGCTGCGCGAGCCGCTGATCCTCGACGCCCCGCTGCCCGCCGGTGAGCCCGGGGGCGGCGGTCGTGACGACGGGCGCCCGTGGGTCGCGCGCGCCCGCCCGGCGCGCGATGCGCAGGCGGGCGTGCGCGCGCTCGCCCCGATCGTCGCCGCGGCGAGCCGGGGGATCGTCGTCCTCGGCCGCGACGAGGCACGCGCCGGCGCGCCCGACGGCCGCGCGCTCGCGCAGGCAGCCGCCGCGTTCAGCGCCGCCACGGGCTGGCCGCTGCTCGCCGACCCCCTCTCCCCGGCGCACGGCGCCGACGGGACCGTCGCGCACTACGACGCCCTGCTGCGCGTCCCCGCGTTCGCCGCCGCCGCGCGCCCGGCGGCCGTGCTGCGAGCCGGTGACCTGCCGACGTCCAAGGCGCTGCGCCAATGGCTCGAAGGCCTGGACGCGATCCAGGTCATCCTCGATCCTGAGGGGGCCTGGCAGGACCCCGCGCAGGTCTGCGACCTGGCCCTCCCCTGCGAGCCCGCGCCGGTGCTCGCAGCCTGCGCGCCGCACGCCGCGGCGCCGGACCCCGCGTGGGCGGCGGCCTGGCAGGACGCCGCGGGCCGCGCCGCGCGCGCGATCGACGGAGCCCTCGGCGACGAGCTCACCGAGCCGCGGATCGCGGCCGAGCTCGCCGCTCGCCTGCCGGCCGACGCGACGCTCGTCGTCGCCTCCTCGATGCCGGTGCGCGACCTCGAGACCTTCGCGGCACCGCGCCCCGGCGGCGCGCGCGTGCTCGCCAACCGCGGCGCGAACGGGATCGACGGGACGGTCGCCACGGCCTACGGGGTGGCGGCTGCCACCGGGGAGCCGGTGGCGCTGTTGATCGGCGACGTCGCGCTCGCGCATGACGTCGGGTCGCTGCTGACGGCGCGCCGGCTGGGCGTGCCGCTGACGATCGTGCTCGTCGACAACGGCGGCGGCGGGATCTTCGAGTTCCTCCCGGTCGCCGGCGAGCGCGACGCGTTCGAGCAGCACGTCGCCACGCCGCCGGGCCTCGACGTCGAGGGCGCCGCGCGCGCGTTCGGCGTGCACCACCTCGAGGTCGACGATCTCGACGGCCTGCGCGCCGCGCTCGATTACGGCCTGGCGACCGCGGGGACCCAGCTGATCCACGCGCGCACCGACCGCGCGCGCAACGTCCTGGTGCACCGCCGCGTATGGGATGCGGTCGCCGCGGCGCTCGCGAAGCCGGCATGAGCGGCGGCGAGCCGCGCGCGGAGCCGCCACCTGCGGCGCCGCGGCGCGTGGAGACCGCGCGCATGGTGCTGTCGGCTCCCGGCGCCTCTGACGCCGCGGACGTCGTCGCGCTGCGCGGCGACCCCCGCGTCGGTCGCTGGCTCGGCGGCACCCTCGACCCCGCTGCCGCCCAGGCCGCGCTCGTGCGCTGGATGGCGCACTGGGGTGCCCACGGCTTCGGCCTGTGGGTCGCCCGGGACCGCGCGACCGGCGCCCTCGTCGGCTACGGCGGGCTCTCAACCATGGTGGTGGGCGGACGCGCCGAGGTGGAGGTCGGCTGGACGATCGCCGCCGAACGCTGGGGCGAAGGCCTCGCCACCGAGCTCGGAGCCGCCGCCATGGAGGTCGCCGCTGACCCCCTCGGCGCCCTGACGGTCATCTCGCTCACGATGCCCGACAACACGCGCTCCCGCCGAGTCATGGAGAAGCTCGGCCTCACCTACGAGCGGGAGGTCACCCACCGCGGCCTCCCCCACGTGCTCTACCGACGCACTCGCACCCGCGCCGACCACGAGCGCCGGCCGCGGCGAGGCTAGGGCGCGCCGCCGTCAGGTCCGAGCGCGCCCCGCGCCGCGCCGCCCGCGCCGCGCGCAGATCGTGTGCGTCCGCGTCGGCCACGCCGACGCAACTGCACCGGGCCGGTCCCGGTGAGCCGGGCGAGCGACGCCCGCGCGCCCGCGGCGCCGGGCGAGCGCGCCTGCCCGGGCGAGTTGTGCACGCATACCGTGCACAACTCGCCCCGCACTCGGTCACGGGCGCCCGGATGCCCTCGCGGTCGCCCCTCCTGACCC
>DATKLF010000040.1:0-31993 GCA_035542555.1 Solirubrobacteraceae bacterium
GCGCGCGGGCAGCTCGCGGCTCGCGCGCAGCCGCGCGAGGCTCTGGCGCAGCGTCGCGTCGACGTCCTCGAACGCCCCCAGGCGCCAGGTCGGAAGCACGCCGTCGGCGGCGAGCGTCTGTGCGAACTCGTCCTCGGAGGCGCCGTGCAGGCCGCAGCCCTCGTGCATGACCACGACGATCTCGTCGGTGCCGAGCAGGCGCTGCGACGCGCTCAGCGAGCGGATCGCGTCGTCGGTCACGAGGCCGCCGGCGTTGCGGATGATGTGTGCGTCGCCGCGCTGCAGGCCGAGCATCGGGAACAGGTCGATCCGCGTGTCCATGCACGCGAGTACCGCGACGCGCCGGCGCGGGCGCGGGCTCAGGCCGGGCGCGGCCAGCTCCGTCGCGCGTCCGCGCGCGGCCTCGAGCATCTCGTCGGCGTTCGCCATGGGCGCGATCGTATGCATCTGCGGCGGCGCGGGCGCTCAGAGACCGAGGTCCCGCACGCCGAGCTCGTCGAAGCCGATGTGGTGCGCGAGCTCATGGCGGACCGTCACGGTCACCTGCTCGCGCAGCAGATCGGGGTCGTGGCCGAAGTCGCGGCGCAGCGTGTCGCGGAAGATGACGATCCGGTCCGGGTAGGTGTCGCGGCTCGCGCCGTCGCCCTGGTAGAGGCCGTAGGCATGATGGCGCCGGCCCTGGTCGGAGATGACGACCGCCACGTTGCGCCCGAGCGCGTCGCGCAGCAGGTCGGGCAGGTCGTCGAGCGCGTCGCGCACGAGCTCCTCGAAGTCCTCGTCGTCGAGCGGGTCGAGCTCGAGGAACTGCGCCTCGTCGGGCTCGGCCGCGGTCCCCTCGCGGGCAAGACGCTCGCTGCGCAGCACGAGCTGCTCGAACTCCTCCTCGGACTCGGGCTCCTCCCAGCCCGCCATGCGCAGGCCGATCGCCAGCGCGCCCCCGAACACCACCGCGACGACGAGCCCGATCACACCCGCCGTCTCGGCCGCGCGGACCCAGGGGTTGTAGCTGAAGCCGCCGAGCAGGGCCGCGGCCGTCAGCCCCGCGCACAGTGCGGCGGCGGCGGCGAAGGCGATGCGGCGGGTGGGCGGCATGGTCCTTGGGTTCTAGGCGCGCATGAAGCGGGAGATCACGAGGCGCTGGATCTCGTTCGTGCCCTCGTAGATCTGCGTGATCTTCGCGTCGCGCATCATCCGCTCGACGGGATATTCGGAGACGTAGCCGTAGCCGCCGAGGACCTGGACGGCCTCGGTCGTCACCCACATCGCCGTGTCGGAGGCGATCAGCTTGGCCATCGAGGTCCACTTGCCCAGGCCCGGCTCGTTGCGGTCCGCGGCGGCGCTGGCGCGATAGGTCAGCTCGCGCGCCGCTGCCGTGCGCGCCTCCATCTCGGCGAGCTTGAAGGCGATCGCCTGGTGGTCGTGGATCGCCTTGCCGAACGTCACGCGCTCCTTGGCGTAGGCATTGGCGTAGTCGATCGCCCCCTGGGCGATGCCGATCGCCTGCGCCGCGGCCCCCAGGCGCGTGCGCTCGAGCGTGCCGAGCGCGACCGCGAGGCCCTTGTCGACCTCCCCGATGACGTTCTCGTGCGGGACGCGCACATCCTCGAGGACCGGCGAGCCGGTCGGCGAGCCCTTGATACCCATCTTCTTCTCGAGCTTGCCGACGCTGAAGCCCTCACGGTCCTTCTCGACGACGAACGCCGTGGTCCGGCGCGCCTCGCGGTCGGTGCTGGCCATCACCACGTAGAAGTCGGCGATCCCCGCATTCGAGATCCAGGCCTTCTGCCCGTTGATCACCCACTCCTCGCCGTCGAGCCGCGCCGTGGTGCGCATCGCCGCGGGGTCGGACCCGGCCTCCGGCTCGGAGAGGGCGAACGCGGGTGACCACTCCCCGCTCGCGCACCTGGGCAGGAAGCGCGCCTTCAGCTCGTCGGAGCCGAAGAGCGTGATCGGCAGCGTCCCGAGCTCCTGCACCATGAGGATCAGCGACGAGGACGCGCAGGCCTTCGCGATCTCCTCGACGGCGATCGTCTGCATCAGCGACCCCGTGCCGGTGCCGCCGTGCTCCTCGGCGAACGGCAGTCCGAGGATGTCGTTCTCGGCGAACAGCCGGCGCACGTCCCACGGGTACTCGCCGGTGGCGTCGATGTCGTGCGCGCGCGGGGCGACCTTCTCCTGCACGATCTGGCGGATCGTGTCGCGGAAGTCGAGGTGCTCCTGCGGGATCTCGTAGGCGTCGGTGGCAGTGGCGGACATGCCGTCAAGGGTACGCGAGGGCGCCCGCCGTAGGATCCGCCAGCATGACGTGGGAGCCCGAGCTCGAGGAGCTGCGCCGCCGCGAACGGCTCGCCGCGCGGATGGGCGGCGAGGAGCGCGTGGCTCGCCAGCACGCGCAGGGCAAGCTGACGGCGCGCGAGCGCGTGGCGCGGCTGCTCGACGCGGGGACCTGGCATGAGATCGGCGGGCTCGCGGGCGTCGGGACCTACGGGCCGGGCGGCGAGCTCAAGGACTTCCTGCCCGCCAACATGATCGTCGGCCAAGGGCGCGTGGACGGGCGCCGCGCGGTCGTCCAGGCCGACGACTTCACAGTGCGCGGCGGCGCGGCCGACGCGGCCATCTGGCAGAAGATGGTCTGGGCCGAGCAGGCGGCGTGCGAGTTGCGCGTGCCGCTCGTGCGGTTGGTCGACGGGACCGGCGGGGGCGGCAGCGTCAAGACGCTCGAGACGATGGGCTACTCGTACGTGCCGCCGCTCCCCGGGTTCGAGTTCGTCGTCGAGAACCTCGCGCGTGTCCCCGTCGTGGCGGCCGCGCTCGGCCCCTGCGCGGGCCTGGGCGCGGTGCGCGTGGCGATGTCGCACTTCTCGGTGATCGTCAAGGGCACCGCGCAGCTCTTCATCGCCGGTCCCCCGGTCGTCGCCGCGGCGATGGGCGAGACCCCGGACAAGGAGCAGCTCGGCGGCTCGCGCATGCAGACGCGTGCGGGCGCCGTCGACAACGAGGCCGACGACGAGGACGACGCGCTGGACCAGCTGCGGCGGTTCCTCTCCTACCTGCCGGGCAGCGCGTGGGAGGCGCCGCCGGTCGCCGCTTCGACGGACGACCCGCTGCGCCGCGAGGAGGAGCTGCTGTCGATCGTCCCGCGCGACGAGCGCAAGCCCTACGACATGCGCCGGCTCACCGCGCTCGTCGTGGACCGCGGCTCGATGTTCGAGGTCGGGCGGCGGTTCGGCCCATCGCTGATCACCGCGCTCGCGCGGCTCGACGGGCGCCCGGTCGGCGTGCTGGCCTCCGATCCCAAGCACTACGGCGGCGGCCTGACCGCCGACGCCTCGGACAAGCTCGCGCGCTTCACCGACATCTGCGACGCCTTCCGCCTACCGGTCGTCAACCTCGTCGACCAGCCCGGCTTCGTCATCGGCACCGACTCCGAACGGCGCGGGACCGTGCGGCGCGGCAGCCGCGCACTGGCGGCGGTGATGCAGGCGCGCACCCCATGGGCGAGCGTGCTCGTGCGCAAGGTCTACGGCGTCGCCGGCGCCGGGCACGGCGACGGCTCGCGCCTGAACGTGCGCTTCGCCTGGCCGTCGGGCTCGTGGGGATCGCTGCCGATCGCCGGCGGCCTGGAGGCCGCCTACCGTCGCGAGCTCGAAACGGCCGAGGACCCGGCCGCCCTGCGCGCGCAGATCGAGGCGCGCCTGACGCGCGTCCTGTCGCCCTTCCGCACGGCCGAGCGCTTCTCGGTCGAGGAGATCATCGACCCGCGCGACACGCGCCGCCTGCTGTGCGACTGGGCCGCGCGCGCACACGAGCTCGTCGCGCTCGACGCGGCGGCGGGGCCCGTCGCGCGCGGCACGCGCCCGTGACCGCGCGGCGGTGCGTAGCCTGGAGGCATGACCAACCCGCTCGTCGACCACGAGATCGAGATCACGCCCGCGCAGGCCGAGCAGGCACTCGAGGCCGGCACGGCCACCGTGATCGACGTCCGCGAGCCATACGAATGGGAGGCCGGGCGGATCGACGGCGTCCGCCACATCGAGCTCGAGCGGCTCGCAGCGGAAGCCGAGACGATCGACCGCGCGCGGCCCGTGATCTTCCAGTGCCGGCTCGGCGTGCGCTCGCTCATGGCTGCGCAGGCGTTCCGGCGCGCGGGCTTCGAGGCATGGTCGATGGCCGGCGGGATCCAGCGCTGGGCCGACGAGGGTCGTCCGCTGGTGCCCGACCACGCGCAGATCGCCGAGCACTGAACGACGGAGGGCTCCCGCGGGAGCCCTCGAACCGGCTGCGATGCAACGGCCGCCGTTACTGCTTGGTGACGTTGACGGCCTTCGGGCCCTTGTCGCTCGGCTCCTCGTCGTAGGTGACGCGGGCGCCCTCGGCGAGCGACTTGTACCCCTCGCCATTGATGGCCGTGTGGTGGACGAAGAGGTCTCGCGACCCCTCATCGGGGGTGATGAAGCCGAAGCCCTTCTCGTCGTTGAACCACTTCACCGTTCCGGTGGGCATGTCAGGTACGTCCTCCTGGTCCTTCCCTGTGTGCTGCGCCCTGGGGAGGCGGCTGCCGCCCACGGACGTGCACGACTCATCGCCGTTGCCGGCCGTACCGCGCGGACGCTACCAGGGAGGCAGGTCGTTTTCAGCACGTGGTGGCCGCTCGTTCACGAGCACCGCGCGCCCCACCGCGACACCCCGGCGCGTAGCGTGTGCCGGCGGTGGACGACCCGATGCCCATCACACCCCGGCTCTCGATCCCGCTGCGCGAGATCGAGTTGCGCACGAGCCGCTCCTCCGGGCCGGGCGGCCAGCACGCGAACGTCACCGCGTCTCGCGTCGAGGCGATCTTCGACGTGCACGCATCACCGACGCTGAGCGCCGCCCAGCGCGAGCGCATCGCCGCGCGCTGCGGCCCCGTGGTGCGCGCGGTGGCCCAGGACGCGCGTAGCCAGGCGCGCAACCGCGAGCTCGCGCTGCGGCGGCTGCAGGAGCGCCTCGAGCGCGCCCTGCACGTGCGGCGCCCACGCCGGGCGACGAAGCCCACGCAGGCCGCCCACGAGCGCCGCCTGCAGGCCAAGCGCCTGCGTGCCGGGCACAAGCGCGCGCGCCGGCGCCCGTCCGCCGAGGAGTAGCCGGCCACGGCCGAGAGCCGCCCGGGGGGAGGCGGCTCTCGGGTCCTGCGAGCGGCGGGCGGGCCCCTCGGGGGGACGCGGCGCCCGCCCGCCGATTGGCGGTCCGCCTGCTAGAGGCCGGGGGGGTGGCGGACCAAGAAGCCGCTGTTGTCGCGCATGGCGTCCTGCCAGCGCGAGCCGTTGGCGCCGCGCCCGCTCGTGTCGAAGCGGATGCCGGCGACGACCATGTAGATGTGGCCGCTGTTCGTGTAGAGCGTGACCCAGGTGCCCTTGCCCGGCAGGCCCCAGTTGAAGTAGTCGTAAGAGGCCAGCGGGCTCTTGAGCAGCCCCGCGCCGCGCAGCGCGTAGGAAACCGAGCCCGAGCAGTCGTAGCCGGTGTCGGTCCACGAGCCGTGGCCGCCGCCCCACTTGTACGGGAGCTTGGCGATCTGGTTGCCCGCCGCGATGATCTGCTTGACGGCGTCGGGTGCGTCCTCGGGGGCGATCGCCTGCCCGCTGGCGCTGATCGTCGCCTTGTCCCCGGGTGCCAGCGGGGGCGAGGGGAGGCCCTGCGACGGGTCCCCGGCGGTGCCGGGCAGCGCGTCCTGCCCGACGATCTTGAAGAGCGCGTAGATGTCGCCCGCGTCGACCACTCCGTCGACCGTCCGGTGCTCCTTGGCCTCGAAGCGCTTGACCGCCGCGACGGTCAGCGCGCCGAACTCGCCGCTGGGCGTCGGCGCCGTCGAGATGCCGGCACGGCGCAGGTAGTCCTGCAGCTGGCGCACGTCGTGGCCGCTCATGCCGCGGGCGAGGGGCATGCGCTGGCCGAGCCGCGAGGTGCTCGTGACGGTGTCGCCGAAGTCGACGCCGCCGCTGGCCTGGACGTCCTTCGGACCGCTGGCGGCGGTCCGCAGCGCCGTGATCGTGGCCGGACCCGCGATCCCGCTGGGGTCGAGCCCCGCGGCCACCTGGAAGCGCTGCACGGCCCGCGAGGTGGCGTAGCCGTACGAGCCGGTCACGACATCGCCGATGCCGACGTTGATCAGCAGCTGCTGCAGATGGGCCACGTCGGTGCCCGCCGCGCCCGGGCGCAGCACGCGCGCCGAGATGCGCGGCACGCTGGAGGTGCCCGCGTTGCCGCCGGTTCCCGCGCCGCCTCCTGACGGGCTGGCGGCCGTCGCGCTCGCGGGCAGGGCGAGCGAGCCCATGGCGAGCAGCGGCACAGCTATCCGGCGAAGCGTCGGCACGACGGGGAACCCCCTTTTTGTGAGCGCCTACGGGGTTAGCTGTCGGGCTCGCGCGAAAAAGGGCCGCGCTACGTCACGCTCCGGTGACGATTCGCCCCGTGGCCACCGTGGCGGCCATTGGGTCCCCCGCTCTCCGGATGTCGGTTCCGGAGACTCGGCTGGTTACGACGTTCGGCGCAGGGTAGCGGAATCCTCGTCGGAATTACGTCAACCGGCCCGGAGCACGGCGTCGGCGACCGCGAGCGCCACCTGCGCGCGGGGCAGCAGGGAGTCCAGGTCGACGAACTCCTCCGGGGCGTGCGCGTGGCCCCCGCGCGGGCCGAGACCATCGATGGACACGGGGATCGCGGCCGCGAAGTGGCTCGCGTCGCTGGCTCCGCCACGCTCGGACGCGACGACCGGCCGTCGGAGTGCCGCCGCCGCGGCGGCCAGCACCGGCGCCGCGCTCTCGCGGGCGTCCATGCCCGGCCACTCGCGCTGCATCAGCACCTCGAGCCTCGCGCCCCCTACCTGGGCCGGGATCGCCTCCAGCACGCCGCGCAGCGCTCCCAGGCGATCGGCGCGCACGTCGCAGACGAGCTCTCCGGCGGCCGGCACGACGTTCAGCGCCTCGCCGCTGCGCAGGATCGTCGGTACGGCCGTCAGCCGGTCGGCCCCGCGGGGGTCGTGCAGCGCGGCGACCTGCTGGGCGACCTGCGCGAGCGCGAGCAGCGCGTTGACGCCGCGGTCGGGCGCCGAGCCCGAGTGCGCCGAGCGCCCGTGTGCGCGCACGCTGATGCTGCCGGCCGCCTTGCGCCGCACGACGACCGCCTCCGCGCCCGAGGCGTCGCGCTCACCGGCCTCGAAGCAGAGGCAGGCGTCGAAGCGCGCGAAGCGCGCGACGTGGGCGAACGGCCCCAGGCGCCACTCCTCGTCGTTGACAAGCAGCAGCGCGGCCTCGCCGAGCTCCGGACGGTCCGCGAGCGCGCGCAGCACGCCGAGCGCCAGCGCGTCGCCCGCCTTCATGTCGATCGTCCCGGAGCCCAGGACCCGCCGTCCCAGGCGCGTCGGCGGGATGTGCGCGTCGTGCGCCACGACGGTGTCCAGGTGCCCGAGCAGCAGGACCCGGCGCGCGCCGGGGCCACGCACGCGCAGCAGCAGGTCCGGCGCGTGCTCGGGGGAGGAGCATGGAAGGCGCTCGACGTGGGCCGCCTCGGGCGCCAGAGCGGTCGCGACCGCCACGACCTCCTCGGCGGCCTGCACGTCGCCCGACGGCGAGGAGACCGCGACGAGCGCCTCGAGGTCGCGCTCGGCCCGGGCGGCGATCGCCGGCGCGTGCTCGTCGATCCAGTTCGCGGCCACCTCCGTACTCTTCCAGCAATGGCCAAGGGACCGCAGGTCGGCGACCAGGCGCCGGACTTCGAGCTGCAGGGCACGGACGGGCCGTTCCGCCTGTCCGACCAGCGCGGCCGGCGTGTGGTGCTGCTCTTCTACCCCGGCGACAACACGCCGGTCTGCACCAAGCAGTTCTGCTCCTACCGCGACCGCTCCGAGGACCTCGCCGGCCTGGACGCCGTCGTCGTGGGGATCTCCCACCAGGATCTGGACTCGCACAACGCGTTCACGGCGCAGCACCACCTGAACGTCCCGCTGCTGGCGGACGTCGGCAAGCGCGTCGCGTCGCTCTACGGCGTGAGCGCACCGGTCCTCGGAACGCGTCGCGCGGCGTTCGTGATCGACGAGCAGGGCGTGATCCGCCACCGCCACGTGCACGCGCTCGGCGTCGACTACGAGGACGTCGACGACCTGCGTGAGGCGCTCGCCTCACTGCCCGCCTCGGCCTAGCGACGATGCGGATCGCCGGCCTGACGGACGGCGGTCAGCGCGCGGAGGACGTCGCCGCGCGCCTTGCGTCGTGGCTGCGCGCCGCGCGGAGCTCGATCGACCTCGCGCTGTACAGCGTGCGCATCCCAGGGCCGGTCGGCGGCGAGCTCGCCGCCGTGCTGCGCGACGCGTCGGCGCGGGGGATCGCGGTCAGGGCGGTCGTCCAGCACCCTGACGTGAAGCCGACGCCGCTCCACGGCACGGTCGCGCCGCGCACCCGTCCCGAGCTGCTGCGGCGGCTCGGAGTCCAGATCCGCACGATCGCGCCCGAACGCGCGCTGATGCACCACAAGTTCGCGGTGCGCGACGGAACGGCGCTCTGGACGGGGTCGACCAACTGGACGCTCGCCGACTGGACGACGGAGGAGAACGTCATCGTCCAAGCCGAGTCGCCCGAGCTCGCCACGGTCTACATGCAGGTCTTCGAGCAGCTCTGGGAGAACGGGACGATCGACGACAGCGGTGCGATCGAGGCGCCGCCCGTACGCCTCGACGGCGGCCCCGTGCGGCCGTGGTTCTGCCCGGCGCAGGGCCGCGACCTGTCGCAGCGGATCGCCGAGCACGTCGCCGGCGCGCGCACGCGGTTGCGCATCGCCTCGCCGGTGATCACCGCCGGCCCCGTGCTGCGGGCGCTCGACGACGTGCGCGCCGCGGGCACGACCGACGCCTCCGGGATCGTCGACCTGACCCAGACGCACGCGGTGCTGGGCCAGTGGCACGCGCTCGGCGCGCACTGGAAGGCGCCGGTCCTCGAGCGAGTGCTGGACAGCCTGCGCTTCGCCGGCAAGTCGTCGACGCCGTTCGACGGGACGCCCGGCGTGCGCCACGACACGATGCACGCCAAGGTCGTCGTCGCCGATGACACGGTGTTCGTGGGCTCCTTCAACCTCTCGCGCTCGGGCGAGGACAACGCCGAGAACGTGCTCGAGATCCAGAGCCGCACGCTCGCCGATCAGATGGCCGGCTACGTCGACGCCCTGCGCGCGCGCTACCCCCCGGCGGCGCCGGGCCCCGCCGCCGCGTGAGCCCCTCGCTCGAGCTGCGGACGCTCACCGACGGCGGCCAGCCGGCGGAGTCGGTCGCGCAGGCGCTCGTCGCGTGGCTCGACGCCGCGCGCCGGTCGCTCGACCTCGCGCTCTACGACGTGCGGCTTCCCGGCGCGGTGGGCGACGAGGTCGCGCGCGCGCTGCGCGCCGCCAGGGCGCGCGGCGTGCGCGTGCGGATCGCGATCCACGACCCGCGCACCCGGCCCCCGGGGCACACGAGCCCGCCGCCGGCCACGCGCCCGGACATCCTCGCCGGCAGCGGGGCCGACATCCGGCGGATCGACGGCGACGGCGAGCTCATGCACCACAAGTTCGTCGTGCGCGACGGCGGCGCGCTGTGGTGCGGGTCGACGAACTGGACGCTCGACTCGTGGAGCCGCGAGGAGAACGTGATCGTGACCGCCGACGCGCCGGCGATCGCGATCGGTACCGCGCGCGTGCGCCCCTGGTTCTGCCCCGGCCGCGGGCCCGAGCTCGCGCACCGCATCGCGGCGCGGATCGACCGGGCGCGGCGGCGCATCCGCATCGCCTCCCCGGTCCTGACCTCCGCGCCGGTGCTGAGCGCGCTCGCCGAGGTGCTCGACGAACGGCGCGTCGACGCCACCGGCATCGTCGACATCACCCAATGCGACCAGGCGCTCGAGCAGTGGATGGACGACGACGGGCACGTGAGCTGGCAGGCGCCGGTGCTCGAGCGGGTGCTGACCGGCCTGGGCTTCGCCGGAGAGCGCTCGACGCCCTACGCGCCAGACTCGATCCACGACTTCATGCACGCGAAGGTCAGCGTCGTGGATGACGTCGTCTTCGCCGGCTCCTACAACCTCTCGCATTCGGGCGAGGAGAACGCGGAGAACGTGCTCGAGATCGCCGACCCGGCGCTCGCCGAGCGCCTGGCGCACTGGATCGACGAGCTGCGCGCGCGCTATCCGCCGGCCAGCCCGCGGCCGTCCATGCGCCCCTGAAGGCGCGCACCGTGGCGCATCAGCTCGACGATCTCGCGCGGATCGTCGATGAGGTGCATGAGCGCGAGCTCGTCGGGGCGCAGCATCCCGTGTTCGACGATCGCGCCATGCATCCAGTCCACGAGGCCGCTCCAGTGGCCCGAGCCCACGAGCACCACCGGGAAGTGGTTGATCTTCAGGGTGATGATGAGGTTCAGCGCCTCGAACAGCTCGTCGAGCGTCCCGTACCCACCGGGGAAGACGACGAAGCCGATCGCGTAGCGGACGAACATGACCTTGCGCGTGAAGAAGTGCTCGAAGGTCAGCGCGATGTCCTGGTAGGGATTGGGCTCCTGCTCATGCGGCAGCTGGATGTTCAGCCCGACGGACAGTGCGCCGGCGTCGCGCGCTCCCCGGTTGCCCGCCTCCATCACCCCGGGCCCGCCCCCGGTGATGATCGAGAAGCCCGCTTCGCCGAGCAGCCGCGCAGTCCCGCGCGCGGCGAGGTACGTCGGGTCGTCCTCGCCTACCCGCGCCGAGCCGAACATCGTGACGCCGCAGCCGATGTCGGCGAGCGCGCGGAACCCGCGCGCCAGCTCCGTGTCGATCGCGGCGATGCGCTCGGCGTCGGTGCGCTCGGTGACGACGATCGGGGCCTCAGCGCCGAGCAGCTCCTCGTCGGGGGTCCGTGCTGGATGGATCGCGTCGCCGGTCGTCATGCGCGCGACCTTACGACGGCTCGCGGCCGGTCGTCCGGCGACCGGCGTGCAGCGTGCCGGGCGCGCGGGCGCGGTAGCCTGCGTGGCGCGTGTCCGGTGGGATGTACCCCTGCCCCGGGCGCGCCACGCCTTCATCGACCATCACCAGCGACGCATGACGACCGACACCGGCCAGCCTGACGAGGCGACGCCCGCGACCGCGGCACCGGACGAGGTCGCCACGCCGGCCGAGGCACCCGCCGCGGAGCCGGCGCCGGCCGCCGAGGCCGAGGCGCCGCCCACCCCAGAGGCCGAACCTGCCGCAGCGGCTGCGCCGGCCGCCGCCGCCGAGCCCGCCAAGGGCAAGCCGGCGAAGGCGCAGAAGCGCCGGCGCCCCCGCAGCCGGCGGCCGGCGATCCCGGACCTGCCGCGGACGCGCGCCCCGCTGCCGCTCGACGAGCTGCGCGATGCGTCGCGCTCGACGCTCGAGCTGTTCGGCGCCCAGCGCGCCGTGAAGGACTCGTTCGCCGTGCTCGGCGCGAAGGAGCGCCAGGACATCTCGACGCTGATCGCTCGCGACGAGGACCACCGCCCGCGCGCGCGCAACATCGCCAACGGCTCGCTCGGCGCCGGGCGCATCGACAAGGCGATGGCGGCGACGATCCTGTCGATGGCGCGTCCGGAGGACCTCTGGGCCGCAACGCTCGACAAGGAACTCGCCGCGCAGAAGCTCGGGCGCGTGCGCCACGCCAAGCAGCGCGACGAGCAGCGCGCCCGCCGCCAGCAGGAGCGCGCCAACCGCGCCGACCGCGTCAGCCGCGAGGACCTCGAGAAGGCCCGGGACGGCAGCGTGGGCGCGACGATCCGCATCGTCACCGAAGAGGACAAGCGCGAGCGCCGCAAGGAGGCCGAGCCGGCCGCCGCGAAGCCCAAGCGCGAGAGCGTCCTGGACCGGCTCGGCTACTGACGCCGCCGCGGCCTCACGCCAGGCCGATCTCGCGCGCGTGCGCGCCCCAGTCGGGCCGCGTGCCGTCGAGATCGTCGATCCCGTACCCGCGCGCGAGCGTCCAGGAGGCGAGCACCTCCCCGCTGCGCTCGAGCACCCGCGGGTCGGCCGCGAGCGCGGCGACGCAGCGCCCGAGCAGGTGCGGCGTCTCCGAGTACGCGAAGTGCTCGTCCTGCGCGATCGCCTCGCGCCAGGTCTCCTCGGTGACGCCGAAGTGGTCGAGCATCGCCTCCGAGCGCAGGAAGCCCGGAGTCACCGCGACCGCCGCGACGCCGTGCGGGCGCAGGTCCTCGGCCATGCCGCGCGCCATGCGGATCACGGACGCCTTCGCGAGGTCGTAGTAGAAGGAGCCGCGATAGCGGTCCGATTCCCCGTCGGTGACCTCGACGACGAGCCCGCGCCCGCATGCGACGAGCAGCGGCACCGCGTGCCAGGCGGTGATGAGGTGCGTGCCCACCGCGAGCCGCTGCATCTCCAGCGCGTCGTCCAGCGGGTGCTCCCAGAACGGGCGGCCCCAGACCGCGAGCGGGTCGCCGCCCCAGATGTCGTTGACGAGCACGTCGAGTCGCCCGCCCTGCTCGGCGCCGATCCGGGCGACGAGCGCGGCGACCTGCGCGCTGTCGCTGTGGTCGACGCGGACGGCGATCCCGCGCCCGCCGGCGGCGTCGATGCGCTCCGCGGTTTCCTCGATCGTCTCCGGCCGGTTCATCGGCGAGCGCCCGGCACGCGTGCTGCGGCCGGTCGCGTACACCGTCGCGCCGCGCGCCCCGAGCTCGACGGCGATCGCCCGGCCCGCCCCGCGCGTGGCGCCCGCGACGAGCGCGACGCGGCCTTCGAGGTCCCGCTGACCCGCCATCGTCGCGACGCTCCGGCGGCCCCTGCGGCCTCAGCCCAGGACGGTCGCCAGCCGGCGCTCGATCGCGCCGGCCACCGCGTCGCGGACCGGGCCCTCCTCGAAGCGGTCGACGAGCGCCTCGAGGAAGCCCTCGACGACCAGCCGCTTGGCGTCGCTCTCGGGCAGGCCGTGCGAGCCGAGGTAGAAGAGCTGCTCGGGATCGACCTGCGCGATCGCCGCGGCGTGCGTGCAGCGCACGTCGTTGGCGAGGATCTCGAGCCCGGGGATCGCGTCCGCGTGCGCGCGCTTGGACAGCAGCAGGTTGCGCGACTCCTGGAAGGCGTCGGTCCGCTGGGCGCCCTCGTCGACCTGGATCATGCCGCGCCAGACGGCGCTCGAGCGCCCGCCGAGGATGCCGCGGAAGGCCAGGTCCGACGTGGTGTCGGGCGCCGCGTGCTCCTGGAGCGTGTCGAAGTCCAGGTGCTGGCGCTCGCGCGTGGCGTACGCGCCGGTGACCGTGGCGGTCGCCCCCGGCCCGGCGAGTCGCGTCGTGAGGAAGACCTTCCCGTTGGTCGACCCGAAGCCGAGCGTGATCCAGTCCAGCGAGCCGTCGCGCGCGACCTCGGCGCGCTCGGCGCCGAAGACCCACGTGCGCTCCGAGAGCGCCTGCGCGTCCACGAAGCGCAGCCGTGCGGCCTGTCCGACGACGAGTTCGACGACGCCGTTGACGACCCCGTCGGCCTCGGCGCCGGAGGACAGCGACTGGTGCCAGACCTCGGCCTGGGCGCCCTCCTCGAGCACGATCAGCGCGCGATTGTGCAGCGTCGTTCCCGGCTGCTCGTGCACCGTGGTGAGCACGATCGGCGCCTCGACGTGCACGCCGCGCGGGACGTAGACGAACGCCCCGTCGGTCCACCCCGCCTCGTTGCGCGCGACGAGCGGGGTATCAGGTGTCACCAGCGAGCCGAGGTGGCGCTCGACGATGTCCGGATGGCGCGCCGCCGCAACCGCCAGCGGCAACACCACCGGGCCCTCCGAGACCGCCTCGTCCGCGCTGACCCGCACCGCCGCATCGAGGTCCAGGTCGAGCACGTGCTCGGCCGCGTCCTCCGCGCCGCCCGGCGCATCGGGATACGCATCCAACTCCAGCCCATCGACAGGCGTGAACTCCCACCCCGGAACACCCCGGAAGGTCGGGAACGCCAGCGACGCCAGCGCGGCCGAAGCCGCCGCACGGCGAGCAACGAGAAACGAAGGTTCAGGAGTGAGCGTCGAAGCAGTCATGAAGGCCCAGATCGAGTACCAGCAGGGTGCGTCAGCGAAGCACGGCGACGATCAACGAGCCGTCCACCGGCGCCGGAGCGAGAGATCGCGGATGCATGAGGCCGCACGCGCGAGGGGTGCTGTACGGACGTACAGCCCCCGAGCAGCGGGTGGCGTCAGGCGCCGCGAGATCCGCGACCGACCAAGCCCCAGCCCACATCACCCGATGGAACCCTCCATTTGCAATTCAATGAGTCGATTCATCTCGACGGCGTACTCCATCGGCAACTCCTTGACGATCGGCTCGATGAACCCGTTGACGATGAGCTTGCCGGCCTCCTCCTCGGAGATGCCGTGCGCCATCAGGTAGAAGAGCTGCTCGTCCCCGACCTTCGAGACGGTCGCCTCGTGGCCGACGTCGACGTCGTCCTCGCCGATGCGGATCGTGGGGTAGGTGTCCGAGCGGCTGCGCTCGTCGAGCAGCAGCGCGTCGCAGACGACCTTCGACCGCGAGCCGTGCGCACCCTTGGCGACCTCGAGCAGGCCACGGTAGCTCGAGCGCCCGCCATCCTTGGAGATCGACTTGGCGAAGATGTTCGAGGTGGTGTTCGGCGCGACGTGGATGATCTTGCCGCCCGCGTCCTGGTGCTGGCCGTGGCCGGCGAACGCGATCGAGAGGATCTCGCCGTGGGCGTGCTCGCCGGTGAGGTAGACGCTCGGGTACTTCATCGTGAGCTTGCTGTTGTGGACGATGAGGCCGTTGGCGGTGAAGTTCGCGATGCCGTCGACCTCGATGTCGTACGTCGGCTGGGCCTCAAGCTCCTCGATGCTCGTCACCCGAACGAACTGGACGACCGGCCTCGGCGGCGCCACGCGTCGCCTGATCACATCGAGGTTGCCGCGGATGTTCATGGCCAGCTGGTAGCTCGTGTAGCGCTTGTGCTCGCGACCGAGCTCGAGCTTGCCCTCGAAGCTGTGCGCGGAGATCTTGCGCGGCTCGAGTCCACAGTCGATCAGCAGCAGCTTCAGGTCTTCGAGCAGCGCGCGGTTCGCGCTCGTCCAGACGATCTGGCCGTACTCGACGCCGTCCTTGACGAGCCGTCGGCGCTCGCAGCCGTCCGTGTCGAGATAGCCCTCGATGAAGGCGAGCTTCTGCCCGATCGGCAGCGTCCAGACCCAGTCCGGGATTCGCTTCTCGTGCGCGTTGCCCTTGAGGCCGAGCCACCACAGGAAGTCGGCGATCACCGACGAAGCGACTGCCAGTCTCGCGGGGCCCTTCTGCGCGCCGCGGACGCCGAAGACCCGCTCGAGCGTGGCCTCGAGCCGCGCGCGCGCCGGATCCTGCGGCGGCAGGGCGAAGTTGACGCGGCGAGCGCGGCCGCCGACCTGCTCGATGCAACCGTCGCCCAGATAGGCGCCAAGCAGCCACATCAGGTCCTCGGTCGTCTCGAGCGGCAGCGACACCTCGCGCACGGTGCTCCGCTCGACCGCCGGATAGCGGTAGTCACCGAGGAAACGCGCCTCGCCGACGTCGGCGATGCCCTTGGCGACTGCGACGTAGTCGCCGACGGCGACGTTCTCGAGCCGGCGCCAGCGCACGCTGAACGCCTTCACGAAGGGCTCGCGGTCGAGCACCAGGAACGGGTGGTTGCCGGTCGCCTCCAACTGGCGGAAGTTCTCGGTGGTGATCCGGAACGTCGGCTGGATGCCGTTGTCGCGTGTCGCGGTGACGCGCCGGGCGACCGGCTTCATCGACTGCAGGTTCGTGCCGTAGACCACGTCGCCGGTCCTGACATCTGCGATCGACACGGGACCGCGGTCGGCGGTGAAGACCTTCGCCTCGGCGGTGAGGCAGCCGAGGTTGCAGTCGACCCACTCGACGGTCGCGTCGCGCTCGGCGACCGCGCGCTTGGTGACGAGGTTGAAGACGTTCTGCGACCAGTTCTGGACGGTCGTGTAGCGGATCCGCGCGCCGGGCTTGGCGATCAGCTCGACGACGGCGGAGTGCAGCGAGTCGCTTGAGTACGTCGGGGCGGTGCAGCCCTCGACGTAGTGCACGTAGCTGCCCTCGTCGGCGATGATCAGGGTGCGCTCGAACTGGCCCATGTTCTCCGTGTTGATGCGGAAATAGGCCTGCAGCGGCATCTCGACGTGCACGCCCGGCGGCACGTAGACGAACGAGCCGCCGGACCAGACCGCGCTGTTGAGCGCCGCGAGCTTGTTGTCGTTGGCGGGGATGATCGTTGCGAAGTGCTCGCGCACGAGGTCCTCGTGCTCGCGCAGCCCGGAGTCCATGTCGAGGAAGATGACCCCCTGCTCCTCGAGGTCCTTGCGGACCTGGTGGTAGACGACCTCGGACTCGTACTGGGCGCCGACACCGGCCAGGAACTTGCGCTCGGCCTCCGGGATGCCGAGCCGGTCGAAGGTGCGCTTGACGTCGTCGGGCACGTCGTCCCAGGAGCGCTCGGCGCGCTCGGAGGCGCGCACGAAGTAGTGGATGTCGTCGAAGTCGACCTCACCGAGCAGCGGGGAGGTGCCCGGCACCCAGCTGGGCATCGGGCGCGCGAGGAAGTGCTCGAGCGCCTTGAGCCGGAAGTCGCGCATCCACTGCGGCTCGGACTTGAACTCGGAGATCCGCTCGACGAGCTCGCGGCTCAGGCCTTTGGGCGCCTTGTAGAGGTAGTTCTCGGCGTCGTGGAAGCCGTAGCGTTCGGCGTAGTCGGCGTTGAGGTCGCGCAGGCCGGCCTCCTCGTCGGTGAGCTGGTTGCGCGTTGTGGCGTCGGGCGTTGCCATGTCAGTCGACCTCGAGCTTGATCAGCCCGTCCTCGACGAGGACGGGGAACGTTTCCACGGGCACGTACGCCGGCAGCGTCAGCGGCCTGCCGGTGCGCAGGTCGAAGACGGAGCCGTGGCGGGGGCATTCGACGGTGCAGGCGCGCTCGTCGAGCGTCCCGTCGGCGAGCGTGCCGTCGTCGTGCGAGCAGCGATCCTCGATCGCGAAGAGCTCGCCGGCGCAGTTGAACACACCGATCTCGAGGTCCTCCCATTCGACGAGGCGCTTGCCGCCGGGCGGCAGCTCGTCGAGCGGGCAGATGTCGAGGATGATTGGCACGAACGGCGGCTGGGGCGCAAATCCGATGAGCGTGGACGGAATTGTATCCGCTCACCAAGCGGGGCTGCCGTGCGCCCGCGGCGCCGGCGCTACCGCGCGATGCGCAGGGCGGCGGTGCTCGCCACGCGGTGCCTTCCCGCGCTCGTGCGCACGCTCAGGCTGGCGCGCGCGACGACGCGCTTGGTCGTCCCCAGCGCGGCGGCGACCGCCGGGTCCTTGAGCGTGAAGCGCAGCCGGTAGATGCGCCGCGCACCCCGCGGCAGCCGGACCTTCACCGGGACGAGCCGCACGCCGCGCGCGGCCGCGCCGGTCGCCACCGAGCCGGAGAGGGTGCCGGTGCAGGCCAGCCGGCAGACGACGGTCGCGGTCAGGCCCTCGGTCACCTTGCGCGAGCGCCACGAGAGGCGCAGCGTCGCGGGCGACGCCGGCCTGCGCACGACGGGCGCCGGTGCCTGCGGCGTGGTGGCCGCGGGAGCCGGCGCCGCGGCACCGGCCCCTGCGCCGAGCTGCACCGGGCCCGTCGTCGCCGGCGGGTCGTCGAGCACCGCGTCCCAGTTGAAGACCACGCTGGCGGTCGCACCCTGCAGCGGGTTGTCCTGCGCCGGGCTGCGGCCCGTCGGGTAGCTCACGGTGAAGCGGTAGGTGCGCGCCTCGCCCGGCTGGAAGACGCCGAGGTCGACGGGCGTGAGGTCGCGCAGCTTGCCGACGAAGAGCGTGATCGGCCGGAAGCGGTTCGTGGCGTCCTGCATCACGAGGTCGAGCACGCCCGAGAACGGCTCGGGCAGGCTCGCCGTCGTGTCCTGCAGGTCCGACGGCGAGAAGGTGAACGTGCCCTGCGTGGAGCCGGCGTTCGTGATGCGGATCTGTGCGATGCGGACGAGTCCAGGCTGCAGGCGGGTGACGTCGAACAGCACGGTCGAGGTGTCGGCCAGGCGCACCGGTCCCTGCGGATCGCTCGCCACCGCACGCACGGGTCTGCCCCCCTGCCCGAGCAGGCCACGCAGCGGCAGGCTCCCGGTCGCCGCGTAGGCCGCGGTCAGCAGCAGGCCCATCGCGACGAGCGCGGTGACCGTCGCGTTCGCGATCCGCCGCAGGCGCCTGGTGTGGGGAGCGGCGCGCATCAGAAGTCGCGGTCGTTGTCGGTCTCGGCGACGTTGCCCGCGGTGACCGCGTTGCCCGCGAGGTCGTGCGCCGCGGTGTTCACGGTCCAGGTGCTGTTCGCCGGGCCGGCGGGCCCGGGCTTGATGTTCGCGGGCAGGTCGGGCGTGCCGAGCACGACCGTCACGGTCTTCCTGTCGGCCGACATCGTCATCGTCGCGCTGAACGTCACGTTGCCCGAGACGAAGTCCGCGGCGAAGCGCACACCGCTGGTGGTCGTCGTGCCACCGGCGATCCCGAGCGTCGCGGTCGCGGCGGCGTTCAGCAGGGTCAGCCCGTCGTTTGTCCCGGCGTTGATGAAGCGCGCGTTGATGGCGGTCGCGGAGCCGTCCCACCCGGCGAGGATCGTCGCCGGGTTCATCGCCTCGCTGTAGGGAAAGCTGATCGAGTCACCGCTGTCCAGGCGGCCGGCGACCTGGCCCCCGCCCGTGCCGTTGGCCGTCGTGATCGGCAGGGCCGTCGGCTTGACGCTGTCGGTCGTGAAGGTCACGGGCGCGGAGACGCCGGTGTTCCCGGCGGTGTCGGTCTGCGTCGCGGTGGCGGTGTACGTCCCGCTGATGAGCGTGGCGGGCGTCACGGTCCATGCGCCGGTGGCGCCGTTGCGGTTCGTCGTGAGCGTCTGGAGCACGGGGCCGGTCGGCGTGCTGCCGGCGTAGATGCGCACGGTGATCTGCGCGTTGTCGCCGGTGAGGATCCCGCCGGTGCCCGAGATCGGCGGCTGACCGGTGACGAGCTGCCCGGGGGCGGGCGCGGAGATCGCCACGACCGGCGCGGTCGTGTCGACGAAGAAGGTGCGCGCGGCAGTCGTGGTGACGTTGCCGGAGGCGTCCCCCTGCTTGGCCTGCGCGGTGTACTGGCCGTCGGCGAGCGCCGAGGCGACGGCGATGCTCCACGAGGTTCCGCTGCGCGGCGCGCTGAGCACCGCGATCGGCGTCCCGCTGGCGGCCGCGCCGGCGTAGAGGTTCACCGTCAGCGTCGTGTCGTCGCCAGTGGCGTTGCCCGCCGTGCCGGCGATCGTCGGTGTCTGCGTGGCGAGTCGCTGGTTCGTGGTCGGCGCGGTGATCGCCACACCGGCCGGCGGCGTGCCGTCGGCGATGAACGTCACCGGCGCCGAAGTGCCCGTGTGACCGGCGCTGTCGCTCTGCGAGGCCTGCGCCGTGTACGTCCCGTCCGCGAGCGTCGCCGGCGTCACGCTGAAGGCGCCCGTCGTGGCATTGCGCGTGGCGGTCAGCGTCTGCACGAGCGCCCCGCCCGTCGTCGTCCCCGAGTAGATGCGCACCGTGACCGTCGCGCTGTCGCCCAGCAGGATCCCCGCGGTGCCTGAGATCGGCGGGCGGGCGCCCACGCGCTGGCCCGCCATCGGCGAGGCGATCGAGACGACCGGCGTGCTCGTGTCGACGTAGAAGCTGCGCGCCGCGCTCGTGCCGACGTTCCCCACCGCGTCGGACTGGGTCGCCTGCGCCGTGTACTGGCCGTCCGTCAGTGCTGCGGGCGTGATGCTCCAGGCCGTGCCCGAGCGTGTCGTCGTGAGCGTCTGCACGGGAGTGCCGGTGGCGCTCGCGCCGGCGTAGAGCTTGACCGTGACGGTCGTCGAGTCGCCGGAGGCGTTGCCGGCCGTGCCCTTGATGAGCGGGGTCGCGGTGGTCAGCCACTGCCCGGCTGTGGGCTGGGTGATCGTGGGCGCCGGCGCTGTGGCGTCGACGATGAAGGTCCGCGCGTTGGAGAGACCCGTGTGGCCCACATCGTCCACCTGGCTCGCCCGCGCGGTGAACGTGCCGCTGCCAAGTGCCGGTGAGACCGCCACGCTCCACGTCGCGCCCGTGCGCGCCGCGATGAGCGTGCGCACCGGCGTGCCGGTCGGCGTCGCGCCGGCGTAGACGTTCACGGTGAGGGTCGCCGCGTCGCCGACGGCGTTGCCCGCTGCGCCGGAGATCGTCGCCGTCGGGCCGACCGTCGCCCCGGCGGCGGGCACGGTGATCGTCGGAGCGGGCGCGACGGTGTCGACCGTGAAGCTGACCGGCGCGCTGTAGCCGGTGTTGAGGAAGCTGTCGTCCTGGTGGGCGCGGGCGGTGTACGTGCCGTCGGCGAGCGCCGTCGGCGTGATGCTCCAAGCGCCCGTTGAGGGGTTGCGGCTCGCGGTGCGGGTCTGGACGACCGGTCCGCCCGTGCCGGCCCCGGCGTGGATGTCGACCGTCACCGTCGCCAGGTCGCCGGGGAGCGTCCCGGCCGAGCCCGAGATCGCCGGCGTGCTGCTGGGCGTGCGCGTCCCGTCGGCCGGCGCGGTGATGCTGACGACCGGCGCGACCCAGTCGGGGTAGGTCGAGAAGCTGTTCGCGGGGCTCGAGGTGTGTGCGACGAACGTGGCCCCGGACATGCCGAAGCCGCCCACGGTGAAGGCGGCCACGCCGGCGAGGGCGACAAGCAGTTGGGTCACGCGGCCCCGGCGCATCAGGCCGCGGCCCCCGGTTCGCCCTCGCGCCGTCGGCGCGCCTCCAGTCCGGCATCGCGCCACAGCCCGGCGAGCACGCCAAGCCCGATCAGCAACGCCGGCAGCCCGATGACGAGCATCCGAACGGTGCGGTCGCTGAGCGCCGCGACCAGGTAGCCGACCAGCGGGACGCTGAACACCACGCGCGCCTGCGTCGCGTCCGGAAGCGTGAAGACCCAGGGGTCTGCCGTGCTGTTCGCGTCGCCCTTCGTGCGGTACACGCGGCGCCCGTGAATGACGCGGATCGCCCGGATCCGGTGGGTGACCAGGCCGGTCGGCCCGGCGCCGGGCGGGGGCTTGTAGGTGATCACGTCGCCGACGCGCAGGTCGCGCGGGGGCACGACCTCGTCGAAGACGACCGAGCCGCGGTCGTAGGTGCCGGTCATCGACCCACCCGTGATGACGTAGCGCTGCAGGCCCAGCACCGCGGGGAGGAACATGACGGTGCCGAGCAGCAGCGCGATCCCCGTCGCGGTCCAGGCGACGAGCGCCGGCAGCCGGATCCGGGCGCGCGGGGGCGTCGGGATCGTGACGGGGATCGGGGGAGCGGGAGCGCTCATGACGACCGGTGACGGCGCGGGGCGGGCGCGCCCGGCAGCGCCCGCCCGGCCCGTGCTGTCAGCCCGTCAGGACGTGGCGGTCCAGTCGAAGTCGAGCGTCGCGCTCTTGCCCTGGAAGGGGTTGTCGGTCGCCGGCGTGCCGTTCGGGAACGTGGTCGTGAACAGGTAGCGGTGCTTCTCGCCCGCCGCCCAGGTTCCGAGCGTGACGTTCAGCAGACCGTCGACCTTCCCGGTGTAGACCGGCGGGTCGCCGGCATCGCAGGTCGGCGTGCCGGAGGCGAACGTGCCGCAGTCCTGCACGACGAGGTCGAGCTGCGCGAGCAGCGGGGCGAAGCCGGTCGGGTTGGAGGAGCTCAGCGTGAAGTCGCCGCTCACCGAGCCGGTGTTCTGGATGTCGGCCGTGCCGGTCCTGACGTCACCGGGCTTCATGTTGTCGGCGTGCAGGACGGCCGAGCCGCCGCCGCCGATGCTCAGCGTGCCGGCGGAGAACGTGTTGCCGGCGGACGCGACGTGCGCGGTGAAGTTCGCGCCCGATCCCACGGCCACGCCCACCGCCGCAAGGACGACGGCGAGTGCGCCGAGGGTGTGCCGCGGACGGGCGGCGAGGGCAGAGATGCGGGAGAGCACTGGAAACCTCCGGGGTGCACGAGGCGGGTGATCCCCCGGCGCGGATGGGCCGCGCGGCCGCCCCGGACCTATCCGGGCACGGACCAGGTGCGTTCATCGTGTCGGCGGCGCCCGGGGCCGCGCGCATCGAACATCCGTCCAGGCTGGACGCTCGTCGAGGCTCGCGGGCGGGAACGTGGAGGTTTGCTGCGGTACGCGCCGCCCAACGTGGAGGCGCTCGCGCGACCGCAATCCAGCCCACCGCCAGCATCACCGGGCGCTCACGCAACGGCGGGCCGGAAGACGGACGCCACGCGACCGCAATCCAGCCCACCGTCGCGCTGGCCCCGCGGTCAACCCGCCGCGCCGACCCTCACCTTCAGAGGCCCACCTTCGGTGCCCGGAGGTCACCCGCGGCGCCCGATGCTCATGCCCCCGCGCCCAGAAGCGCCGCCGCGACACCCAGAGAACCCGCCGCGCCCCTGGCGCACAGGCGGCCCGCGCACCGACCCAGGCGCGGCCCCGCCGGCCGCGGGCCGCGGCTGCGGCGCGTCTCAGAGCTGCCCGGAGCCGGGCGCCGGAGCGGCTGCGTCGGGCGTCGCCGGTTCCCAGTCGGCGGCCGCGCCGAGGGCGGCACTCTTGAGCACCTTCAGCGACAGCAGCGCGCACTTCATGCGTGTCGCGGAGATCTGGATCCCGAGCAGCTCGAGGATCGCGCTGCGGTCCATGCGCACGAGGTCCTCGACGCGCATGCCCTTGACCTCGTCGGAGATCATCGAGGCAGCCGCCTGGCTGATCGCACAGCCGTGCCCTTCGAAGCGCACATCCTCGATCGTCCCGTCGCCGGCGACCTTGAGCATGACCTTCAGCTCATCGCCGCACAGCGGGTTCGTGTCGGCCGCCTCGAGGTCCGGATGGTCCATGTGACCCCAGTTGTGGGGCCGCTTGTAGTGCTCGAGGATCTCCTCGCGGTAGAGCGCGTCGTCCATCGGTCAGCCTCCGAAGATCTCGATCACGCGGCCCAGGCCCTCGACCAGGCGGTCGATGTCCTCGCGGGTGTTGTGCACGGCGAACGACGCGCGGCTCGTCGCGGGCACGTCGAGCAACCGCATCACGAGCTGCGCGCAGTGGTGGCCGGCGCGAACGCAGATGTCGTCGCGCCCGAGGATCTCCGAGACATCGTGCGGGTGCACGCCCTCGAGGGCGAACGAGATGAGCGCGCCGCGGTCGGCTGCCGCGCGGGGCCCGTGGGCGTGCAGGCCAGGCACGCGCCCGAGCGCCTCCAGCGCGTAGGCCGTGAGCTCGAGCTCGTGCGCCCGCACGAGCTCCATCCCGATCGAGTCGAGGAAGTCGACGGCGGCGCCGAGGCCCACGACCTCGGCGATCGGCGGGGTGCCGGCTTCGAACTTCGCCGGCGGATCGGCATACGTCGAGCGCTCGCGCTCGACCGTGCGGATCATCGACCCGCCGCCCAGGAACGGCGGCATCGCCTGCAGCAGCTCGTAACGCCCGTGCAGCACGCCGACACCGGTCGGGCCGTAGGCCTTGTGGCCGGTCCACGCGTAGAAGTCCGCGCCGATCGCGGCGACATCGACCGGGATCTGCGGAACGGCCTGCGCGCCGTCGATCAGGGCCAGCGCCCCGGCCGCGTGCGCGTGCTCGACGATCTGCTCGACGGGGTTGAGTGTGCCGAGCACGTTCGAGATGTGCGCGACGGCGACGATCCGCACACGTCCGTCCGCCAGCAGCTCGTCGAGCTGGTCGAGCGAGAGCTTCGCGTCGTCGTCGACCTCCAGGTAGCGCAGCTGCGCGCCGGTCGCCTGGGCCAGCAGCTGCCACGGAACGATGTTCGAGTGGTGCTCCATGACGCTGAGCACGATCGCGTCGCCGGCGCCGATGTTCGCCCGCCCCCACGCCGCGGCGGCGAGGTTCAGCGCCTCCGTGGCGTTCTTCGTGAAGATCGTCTCGTGCGCGGTCGATCCGGTGAAGCGGGCGATGCGCTCGCGTGCGGCCTCGAAGCGGTCGGTGGCGTCGATCGCCAGCGGATAGGTGCCGCGGTGCACGTTGCTGTTGTGATGCAGGAGCAGGTCCTGCATCGCCTCGACGACGACACGCGGCTTCTGGGCGGTGGCGGCGCTGTCCAGGTAGACCAGCCCGTCCCGCGCGAGGATCGGGAACTCCTGCGCGAGCGCGGTGGCCGCCGGCACCGCCATCAGGCGGGGACTGCCCGCTCGGTGATCCAGCCGTAGCCCTCGCGCTCGAGCTTCGTGACGAGCTCGGGACCGCCCTCCGTGACGATCCGCCCGTCGTACATGATCGAGACCCGGTCAGGCTCGACGAGATGCAGGATCCGCTGGTAGTGCGTGATGATGAGCACGCCCATGCCGCTCGCCTTGGCGACGGTGTTGACACCGTGCGCGACGACGTTGAGCGCGTCGATGTCCAGGCCGGAGTCGGTCTCGTCGAGGATCGCGACGCGCGGGCGCTGGAGCGCGAGCTGGAGGATCTCCAGGCGCTTCTTCTCGCCCCCGGAGAAGCCGTCGTTGAGGTAGCGCGTGGTGAAGGAGCGGTCGACCTGCGTGAGCTCCATCGCCTCCTCGACGGTGCGGCGGAACTCCTTCAGCGAGATCTCGGTCTCGCCCCGCGCCTCGCGATGGGCGTTCATCACCATCCGCAGGTACTTCGTGACCGTGACACCCGGAATCGCCACCGGGTACTGGAATGCCATGAAGAGGCCCGCCCGCGCGCGCTCGTCGGGCTCGGCCGCGGTGATGTCCTCGCCGCGGAAGCGGATCTTGCCGTCGGTGACCTCGAGCTGCGGGTTGCCCATGATGGCGTTCGCGAGCGTGCTCTTGCCCGAGCCGTTGGGACCCATCAGGGCGTGCACCTCGCCCGCTTCCACGGTGAGGTCGAGGCCCTTCAGGATCTGCTTGTCGTCCGCCTGGACGTGGAGGTTCTTGATCTCGAGGTCGGCCATGGTGTGCGGTGGTGCTCTCCGTGGTGGTCAGGCGGCGCTGTGGACGGGCAGGGACGGGCCGACGGGCGCGAAGACCGGCGCCGGCACGCGGGCGGGCTCGAACTCGACGAGCTCCTGCAGCGTGGTCTGCTGGAGCGCGCGGATCACGCCGCCCTGGACGCGCGTCCACAGGAGCTTCGTCGCGCACGCATGCCCGTCCGCAGCGTGCGAGCACAGGACGCGCCCCTCGTCGCGATCGTCGACGAAGCAGGACATCGGCGCGACCGCGCCCTCGAGCGCGAGCACGACCTCGTCCATCGTGATCTCGGTGGCCGGGCGCGCAAGGCGGTAGCCGCCGTGGGCGCCGCGCGTGCTCTCCACCAGGCCCGAGCGCTTGAGCAGCGCCACGATCCGCTCGAGATAGGCGAGCGGCAGGCCCTCGGCCTCGGCGATCGCCTTCAGCGAGATCGGGCCCGCGTCCTCCTGACGGCCGAGCTCGACGAGGAGGCGCACGCCGTACTCCGCCTTCGTCGTGAAGATCATGCGGCTAATCCTACCAACGGGGTCGGAGAAGCCCCGGGGTCCTCGGCACCCTCAGAGGAGGTCGCCGCGGACGGCCGCGCCGCGCAGCAGCGGGCGGGTGATGCTCGGCGCCTTCGGGAAGCGGCCCATGCTCGCGTGCTCGACGTCGAGCCCCGATGCCTCGATCGTCGCCAGCGTCGTGCGGTTGCAGGTGCAGCCGCCGCTGAAGGCGCGCCACAGCGGTGCCAGGCGATCCTGGCGGCGGGCGAGCCTCGGGTCGTCCTCGCTGCGCACGTGCTCGAGGAACAGGAAGCGCCCGCCGGGGCGCAGGACGCG
Source organism: Solirubrobacteraceae bacterium (assembly GCA_035542555.1). GTDB lineage: Bacteria > Actinomycetota > Thermoleophilia > Solirubrobacterales > Solirubrobacteraceae > F1-60-MAGs163. Next base: position 25,740 of record DATKLF010000040.1, read on the forward strand.
CGCGACCTCGTCGACGACCGCGGCCGGGTCGCGCGGCTCGCAGAGCACGAGCGTGCCCACGACGGTGTCGAACGACGCGTCGGAGAACGGCAGGCGCTCCGCCGAGGCCGCGACGATCTCGACGGGCGCGGGCGCCTGGTCGAGCTTCTCGGCGATATGCCGGCTCATCGCCGGGTTGGGCTCGGTGACGACGATGCGGGTGATGCCCTCGCGCGGGTACGCGCGCAGGTTCAGCCCCGTCCCGGCGCCGATCTCCAGCACCTCACCGCGGGCCTCCGCGAGCGCGTCGCGACGGATCGCCGTCAGACCCGCCTCCTCGCTGCCGCGCAGGACGCGGTCGTACAGGCGAGCGGCGAGACGGTTCATGGCGGGCACGGTACCCGCTGCGATACGCTCGCGCCATGGTGCTCGCACTCAGCCAGGCCTGGAAGGTGAACCTCGGCCTGATCGGCGTCTTCTTCGTCCTGTTCCCCGTGCTCGTCAATGCGCTGCTCGGCTACGCCAGCGCGCAGGCGCTGCAGGAGAAGCGCGACAACGACGAGTACCTCGAGAGCCACTACATCCCCGGCAGCGAGATCTAGCGGTCGGGCCTACGGCAGCTCCGCCGCCGTGACGACCTCGCCGCGCACGAGCAGCTCGCGCGCAGCGTCGAGGTCGAGGGCCCCGTCGACGCTCAGCGCGCCGCGCACGCGGCCGCCCTCCAGGTACCAGATGCCGAATGGCCCGCCGTCCAGCGAGCCGCGGACGACCTCCTCGTCCCAGCGCTGCGCCGGGCCGACGTACTCGAGCGACGCCCAGTCCGCCAGGTCGCTGTAGAAGTAGGGCACGACGGCGAACGGCTGCTCGTCGCCGAGCATCGCCCCGGCGACGTAGCGCCCCTGGGCCTGCGCGTGCTCGGTGTGCTCCACGCGGATCCGCCGGCCGTGGATCACGCTGTCGTACTCGCAGACGTCGCCGGCCGCCCACACGCCGTCCGCCGACGTGCGCAGGCGCGCATCGCAGGCGATGCCGCCGCTCTCGCCGAGCTCGAGCCCCGCGCTGCGCGCGAGCATCACATCGGGCGTGACGCCGACGCCGAGGACGACGAGCTGGGCGGGCAGCTGGCGGCCGGCGGCCGTCACGACGTGTGTCACCCGCCCATCGCCTGCGAAGCGCGCGACCTCGTCCGCACCGACGACCTGCACGCCGTGCCCCTCGAGGACGCGCCGAAACCACGCGCCGGCCTGCGTCCCGAAGCCGCGCTCGAGCGGCTCGTCCTCCTGCATCAGCACGGTCACCCGGTGGCCGAGCGCCGTCAGCGACGCGGCGACCTCGCACCCGATGTACGAACCGCCGACGCAGACGACGTCCTTCGCGCCGTCGAGATCGGCGCGGATCGCATCGGCGTTCCCGAACGCCCGCAGGTAGTGCAGCCCGTCGAGCTCGGAGCCCTCCACCTGCAGGCGGCGCACCATCGCGCCGGTCGCGATCAGGACGCTCGTGTAGCCGACCGTGTCCTTGGTCGACAGCGTCGCGACGCGCCCTGCCGTGTCGAGCCTCGTGACGCTCGTCCGCGTCAGCAGCTCGATGTCGCCCGCCTCGTACCACGCCTCCTCGTGCGCGTGCGCCTGCTCGCGGCCCTGCTCGCCGCGCAGGTACTCCTTCGTCAGCGGCGGGCGATGGTAGGGCGGGTCGAGCTCGCGGCCGACGAGCGTGATCCCGCCCGCGAAGCCCCGCGCGCGCAGTTCGTGGGCTGCGGCCGCCGACGCAACGCCGCCCCCGATCAGGAGAATGTCGGTTGTGCGGTCCGGCATGGACCGCAGCCTACGACGCGGCGGCCCCCGCGCGCGGGCGCAGCTCCTCGTCGTGCTCGATCGAGTGGCGCGCGAGCGCCCCGCCGGACCCGATCTCGTACGCGCCCATCCGCCGCAGCGGCGGCGAGTAGACGTGGATGGTCACGGCCGGCGCCTCCCCGGCGTGCAGCACACGGTGGATGTCGTGGGCCGCGAACGAGAAGACGCCGCCCTCCTCGACGACGCGCGTCGACGGCGCGCCGTCGAGCACGAGGCGGTCCTCGCGCACCGCGCCGGCGACGACCGCGACCGCGCCGGCCGAGACGTCGTGGTCGTGGAAGCCCGTGTCGTGGTCGCGCATCCAGCAGATGAGCCAGACCTCGACATGCTCGGTGATCGCGAGGCGCTCGTAGATGCGCGCGCCGGGATCGTGACGCACGACGGCCGCCCAGACCTCGGGGCGATCCGCGAGCCGGGAGGCCAGCTCGCGCAGCTCGTCCTCGGTCAGCGGCCGGCCGCGGGGCGCCTCGGTCATGCCGCCGCCCGTGTGTGGCCGGCCCGCGGCGGCACCACGCTCGCGGCGGCGCCGTGCAGCAGGCGCGCCGGGTTGGTCAGCGTCAGCGCCGTGCGCAGCGACTCGCCCAGCCCGTGCGCCGGATCGCGCCCGCTGGCCACAACCGGAGCGTCGGAGCCGTGGACGAGCGCGTCGGGTCCCACGATGCGGATCGCCGCCTCCAGTGCCCGCGGGCCATAGGAGGAGGTGTCGTAGAACAGCAGCGGGTCGTGGACCGCGGTAGCCGGACCGCCGCGCGCGCCGAGGCGCTCGACGTGCAGCGGCGCGCCGCCCGCGAGCGCTGCGAACAGGACGCGCAGCGACGGGTGAGCCGGCCTGCCCCACTCGTTGAACGCAAGCCATCCAGCCTGCAGCTGCGCCGGGTAGCTCGTGAGCGCGGGCCACCAGGCCGGCACGGGCGGGGCGCCCGGGGCGGGCGTGGGCGCCGCCCCGGGGTGCACGAACAGCGGCGCGTCGCGGCGCTCGAGGGCCTCCAGCAGGGGCCCGACGCGCCGCAGCGCGCCGGCGCCTGCCAGCGCCTCGGCCGGCAGCGAGATGCCGATCGCGCCGCGGTCGAGGAGCGCGTCGACCTCGCGCGGATCGGGCTCGTCCAGCGCGACGGCCCCCCAGACCCCGAACGGGATCCCGAGGGCGAGCACCTCGTCGTTCCAGGCATCCAGCAGCGGCTGGGCCTCCGCGCGCGGCAACGCCTCGATGCCGAGCGGGCTCGACATCGCGAGCAGCGCGCGGTGCAAACCGGACGAGGCGAGGCGCTCGGCCCGCACGTCGGGATCGTGCGCGCGCCGGTCCCAGCGCAGCTCCGGCTCGCCGGCGAGCACGAGCCGGGGCTCGGTCTCATCCCGGGCGATGCACGGCGGGCTGCGGCGGGCTGCCAGGAGCGCGGTGAACGAGTCGGGCCACAGGTGCTGATGGACGTCGAAGCCGGGCACGCGGGACATAATACATATTTCCTATCTGTTTTATGCTGTTATCATCTGCGGATACTCTCGGCGCATGAGTGACGTTGACGCGACGAACCTGATCCCCGCCGACGAGCCCGTGTACGACCTGCGCCTGACCGCCGCCGAGCTGAAGGTGACGTACACCGCCGTGAAGGCGTACTTCGACGGGTTCGGGCACGAGGAGCGCGAGGTCCAGGACATCGCACGCGCGGTCCTCGCCAAGCTGCCGGGCGAGCACGAGATCCGCGCCATCGACCTCGACGACGAGCTGCGCAAGATCCGCGAACTGCGCGAGACGCGTTGAGCCGCGTCGGCGGCGCCGACCAGGCCGCAGCCCCCGTTCCCGAGCGGGGCCCGGGCTCCGCGAGCCGCGAGGACCTGCGCAACGTCGCGATCGTCGCCCACGTCGATCACGGCAAGACGACGCTCGTCGACGCGCTGCTGCGCCAGAGCGGCGCCTTTCGCGAGGGCGCGGAGGTCGAGGACCGCGTCCTCGACTCAATGGACCTCGAGCGCGAGCGCGGGATCACCATCCTCGCGAAGAACACCGCGGTCGACTGGAAGGGCGTCAAGATCAACATCGTCGACACGCCCGGACACGCGGACTTCGGCGGCGAGGTCGAGCGCTCGCTGGCGATGGTCGATGCGGTCCTGCTGCTCGTCGACGCCGCCGAGGGGCCGCTGCCGCAGACGCGCTTCGTGCTGCGCAAGGCGCTCGAGGCGCGGCTGCCGGTGATCCTCGACATCAACAAGGTCGACCGCCCGGACGCGCGCATCGGCGAGGTGCTGCACATGGTCGAGGACCTCTTCCTCGACCTCGATGCACACGAGGACCAGCTCGCGTTCCCGGTCGTGTACACCGACGCGCGGCGCGGGTGGGCGTCGCTCGACCCGACCGTCCGCGGCGACAGTCTCGAGCCGCTCTTCGACCTGCTGCTCGAGCACGTCCCGCCACCGGCGCACGACCCCGCGCACCCGCTGCAGGCGATGGTGACGAATCTCGACGCCTCGCCGTACCTCGGGCGCCTGGCGATCTGCCGCGTGCGTCACGGGACGATCCGCCGCGGTCAGCGCATCGGCTGGTGCCGCGCCGACGGAACGGTGCAGGCCGCCCAAGTCGGCGAGCTGTTCGTCACCGAGGCGCTCGAGCGCGTGCCCGCCGAGGATGCGGGGGCCGGCGAGATCATCGCCGTGGCCGGACTGGAGGACGTCACGATCGGCGAGACGCTGGCCGACCCCGACGACCCCCGGCCGCTCCCCGTGATCCGAGTGGACGAGCCGTCGCTGTCGGTGACCATCGGGGTGAACACGTCCCCGATGGCGAGCCGGGAGGGCGACAAGGTGACCGCACGCCTGATCCGGGCGCGCCTTGATCGTGAGACGGTCGGCAACGTCTCGATCCGCGTGCTCGACACCGACCGGCCCGACGCTTGGGAGGTCCAGGGTCGCGGCGAGCTGCAGCTCGCGGTCCTGGTGGAGCTCATGCGCCGCGAGGGGTTCGAGCTCACCGTCGGCCAGCCGCGCGTGCTCGAGCGGCTCATCGAAGGGCGCCGGCACGAGCCGGTCGAGCGGATGTCGATCGACGTGCCGGAGGAGTACGTCGGCGTCGTCACGCAGCTGCTCGCGCTGCGCAGGGGCACGCTCGAGCAGATGGTCAACCACGGCCAGGGCTGGGTGCGCATGGAGTACCGCGTGCCGGCCCGCGGGCTCATCGGCTTTCGCACCGAGTTCCTCACCGAGACGCGCGGCACCGGCCTGATCCACCACGTGTTCGACGGCTGGGCGCCGTGGTTCGGCGAGCTGCGCACCCGGCCGACCGGCTCGCTCGTCGCCGACCGTGCGGGGCGGGCGACCGCGTTCGCGCTCTCGGCGCTGCAGGAGCGTGGCACGCTGTTCGTCTCGCCCGGCGACGAGCTCTACGAGGGCATGATCGTCGGTGAGAACGCCCGCGCCGAGGACCTCGACGTCAACGCCGTGCGCGAGAAGCACCTGACGAACATGCGCTCGTCGACGGCGGACGTGCTCGAGCGGCTCGTCCCGGCGCGCGCGCTCTCGCTCGACCAGGCGCTCGAGTTCCTGCGTGCCGACGAGTGCGTCGAGGTCACGCCGTCCTCGATCCGCCTGCGCAAGGCCGTGCTCGACAAGACCGGTCGCGTCAGGGCCGCCCGGCGCGCGCGGGCGTAGCCGCCGCCGGCGGCCGGCCCGGAGGGCGCCGGTCCCGCCCGCGCGAGCGGACCATCCGCCCGGCACCCTACGGTCCACGGCGTCCCGACCTACCTGCTGAAGGAGCCACCGCCCGCCATGCCCGAAGACCTCAAGGCGTTCCGCAGCCTCTGGTGGCTGTTCCTCATCTTCGGCCTGATCACGCTCGCCGCCGGGATCATCGTCCTGGTCTGGCCGAGCATCTCGCTGCAGGCCATCAGCGTGATCATCGGAATCTTCCTCCTGATCGACGGGATCTTCGAGCTGATCGCGTCGATCGGCGGGCGCGGCCAGGAGGGGCGCGGCCTCGTCGCCGTGCTCGGCGTGATCAGCGTGATCGCCGGCATCTTCCTCATCAGGAAGCCGTTCAACGCGGTGACCGCGTTCGTGATCGTCATCGGCATCTGGTTCGTCATCGCCGGACTGGCCCACCTCGTCGCCGCGGTCTCCGATCGCGACCGTCGCGGCACGAACATCACGATCGGCCTGCTCGAGGTCGCCGCCGGCGTCGTCGTGCTCGTCTGGCCGCACGTCGGCCTGGCGACGCTCGCGATCATCATCGGGGTCGTGCTCATCATCCGCGGGGTCGCCTTCATCGTCGCCGCCTGGCAGATCCGCAAGCTGCCCAAGCTCCCCGATGACGGGGGCGCCGGCGGCGCGGCGTTCGCCTGAAGACGGCGGCGGGGGCGGGCCGGCGGGGGGCGGGCGCGCCGGGTCCGCCGCTCGCAGGCCGATGAGCCGGCGCCTCGGGTAGGTCGTCGGGCC
>DATKLF010000041.1:0-98957 GCA_035542555.1 Solirubrobacteraceae bacterium
TACTACCCGCACTACCACCACCCGAGCGACGTGCCGGCACACGTCGACTGGGGGTGCGTCGGCGCGTGTGCGCGGATCGCGCTCGGCACCCTGCGCACCTACGACGAGCGCTGGCGCTGACTACCAGCGAGCGGTTCCCGGGGCGCCCTTGAACGGCCCCCGGATGTCGGCGGTGATCCAGCCGCCGTAGAACCCGCCCTCCTGGGCGTGCACGGGCTCGTCGTCGAGCAGGCAGGCATCCATGAGGCCCGGGTAGAACGAGACGTGGCCGCGCAGCGCCGCGAAATCGGCCACCGGATCGGGATAGGCCCACGCGGCACCGGTCGCCGTCCGACCGCCGGCGGTGACATCGAAGTAGTGCGCGACGCCCTTCCACTCGCAGAACGTCGGCGAGCGCCGCGCCGGGTGCAGCGCGTCGTCCCTCACGTCCTCGAGCGGGACGTAGATGCCGGGCGGGTGGCTCGTCTCCAGCACGCGCAGCGCCCGTGTGGAATCGGCGATTCCGACCCCTCCGAGCACGACGCGCACGCGCCGGGTGCAGGGCTCCAGCCGCGGCGGCCGAGGGTAGTCCCAGACGCTCTCCATCACCGGTTGTACGGCGCGCGGGCGGCGGCGGACGACCGCCGCGCCGCGCGCAACCCCGGGACGGCGGCGCGAGGAGTCGCGCCCCCTTGCCAGAATGAGGGAACCATGAGCTCGAAATCCGCGAAGAAGTCGGCCACCGCCAAGCCCGATCCAGCCAAGCGGCGCAACATCATCATCGCCGCGATCGTGGCGGCGGCCGTCGTCGCGGTGGCGATCCTGATCGTGGCCGGCTCCGGCGGCAAGAAGTCCTCCGCGACCTCGGCGAACGCTCCGCTGAGCGGCACGAAGGAGACCGCGGCGCTGCTCAGCGGCATCCCGCAGCGCGGCAACATGCTCGGGAACCCGAAGGCGCCGGTGACGATGTACGAGTACATCGACTACCAGTGCCCATTCTGCAAGGAGTACACCCTCACGACTTACCCGCTCGTCGTCAACGACTACGTGCGCCCGGGCAAGGTCCGCCTGATCCTCATGCCGCTGCAGTTCCTCGGCCCGGACTCGGAGACCGCCGCGCGCGCCGGCGCTGCGGCCGGCCAGCAGAACCGCCAGTTCCAGTTCACCGACCTGTGGTACTTCAACCAGGGCGAGGAGAACTCGGGCTACGTCACGCCGACGTTCATCAACCACATCTTCGATGGCGCGGGTGTGAACAGACCCCAGGCGAACGCCTACCGCCTGAGCCAGAGCTCGAAGACGCAGAGCCAGGTCGCGCAGACCGGCGCGGAGAAGTACGGCGTCGTGAGCACGCCCTCGTTCGTGATCGGCAAGACCGGCGGCCCGTACCAGAAGCTCGAGATCGACACGAGCAGCGAGGCGGGCTTCAAGGCGGCGTTCGACACGTTCCTGAAGGGGTAACCGCGGCGGCCGTCCGCGGAGAGGCGCGTCCAGACCGATGCTTGACCGCAGGCTGAAGATCGCCGCGATCGTGCTCGCCGTGATCGGCGTGGGGATCGCCGGGTACCTGACCTACGTCCACTACGCCGGGATCAACCCGGTCTGCAGCATCGCGCACGGCTGCATCAAGGTGCAGACGAGCGAGTGGGCCAAGGTGCACGGCGTCCCGGTCGCCGTGATCGGGCTCGTCGGCTACGTCCTGATCCTCGGCTCGCTGCTGTTCCTGCCGGGCGACCTCGGACGCGGCGCGAGCGCGGCGCTGAGCCTGTTCGGCTTCCTCTACAGCGCGTACCTCACCTCGCGCGAGCTGTTCTCGATCCACGCGATCTGCCAGTGGTGCGTGATGAGCGCGATCACGATGACGGCGCTGACCGTCGTCACGATCTGGCGGCTGCTCGCCTCGCCAACGCTGGGTGGGGGCGAAGAGGCCGAGGCGACCGGCCCGCCCGAGCCCTCCACGTCCTGAGGGTGGGCGGGCGGCGGGCGCACGCCCGCCGCCCGCCGCAGGTCAGCTGCCCGCCTCGCCGGCCTTTCGGCGCCCGCGCGCGAGCGCGATCGCCCCGAGCACGACGCCGATGATCGCGAGGATCAGGGCGCTGATGCCCAGCGCCTTGCTCGCGCCCGAGCTGGTCGTGACCTTCGTGGCGTTCACGGTCGTGTGCGAGATGCTCGTCGGCAGGGTCGCCGGTGGCCCGGCCTCGCCGCCGGCGACGTCCTGCAGCACGCCGCCCTTGGCGGTGACGTCGACCGTGGGGGCCGGGCTCTCCGAGCTCGGCGGGCCGATCCAGCTGTCGACCTGGCCGTTCGAGTAGGTCTGCACCGTCTTGAAGCTCAGGACCCGGCCGGCGGGCCCCGGAATGACGACCAGGATCGGGAACTGGCCGAACTGGCCCGGGGGGATCTTCCCGCCGGTGAAGTCGATCTCGGACACCTGGGTGTCGACCACGCCCTCGTCGGTCGTGACCGGTTTGGCGAGCTTCGTCGTCTTCGTGGAGAACGACCAGCCGGGCGGCGGTGACGCGCTCACGTCGGTGAAGCCCGGCGGCACCTGGATCTGGAGCTTGGTCGTGTTGGCGGAGTCGCTCTCGTTCGGCACCCTGAAGGTGAGCGTCGCGAACGCCCCCGTGGGCACGGCGTTGGGGTGGACACTGATGTGCGCCTGCGCGGCGGCCGGCGCGGCGAGCGCGGCGGCGGCGGCGAGCACGATGGCCCTGCGGATCATTCCTGCTCCTGTCGTGTGTGATGGGCGAGCCGGGCGCCGCCAGCGAGGTCGTCGCGGCGCCTGCGCCCGCGGAGGGCCGCGCGCCGTCAGCTCCTGCACGAGCAGCCGGCCCGCCGGGCCCGGAGCGTCGGGCGCGGGGAGCCGCGCGGGCGCGCGGCGGCGCGCCGGGGGCGCCCGGCGCCGGGCGCGCTCGATCAGCCGCTCGCCCGGGTAGCGGCGGCGCGCGAGCGCCGCCAGCAGCAGCAGGCCGGGCAGGAGCTGCAACGCGAGCTGGGCGCCGCTCACCGGATCGGCACCTTCACGGCCCGCTCGTACTCGTCGAACGTCGAGACCTGCGCGGTGACGTCGATCGTCCACGTGCCGCGCGCGCCGAGCACGGCGTCCGGCACGGTGTAGTGGCCCGGCCCGCTGGGCTGCGCGTCGAGCGTCAGCGGTCCGATGCCCTTGCGCTGCTGCGCGGCGGTGACGGTGAGCTTCTTCGTCCCCGTGAACTGCGCCCCCGTGCGCGGGTTCAGGAGGTAGATGTGGATCTCGTTCGCGCCGACGGTCGCAGGGTCGACGTCGAGCGTCATCTGCGCCGGGCCCAGGGAGGTCGTCACCGACACCGGGCCGGTGGCGGCCTGCTTGGCCGGCGCATAGCCCGCGAGCGCGCCGGTGACGAGCAGCACGACGGCGATGAGGGCGACCTCGATGCGCAGCGTCCGGCGCAGGACGAGGCCCGCCTCGCCAGGCGGCTGGTGGTTCGCCGCCAGCGCGCGCAGCTGCGGCATGGTGCGCTGGCGGTTGAGCGCGCCGAGGCCGATCAGCACGAGCAGCAGCACGATCTTCACGAGCACCGCGCGGCCGAATGCGGTGTGGATGAGCTGCGGCAGGGCGTCGATCTCGATCAGCGACTCGACGATCCCCGAGAGCAGCAGCACGATCACGGCGCCGAGCGCGATCGGCGAGAACCGCGCGAGCGTCGCGGCCAGCAGCCGCGTGCGCTCCGGACCCTCCAGGCGCCGGGTCGCCTGCGGCAGCACCGCCACGAGCGCGACGAGACCGCCGAACCACGCCGACATCGCGGCGACGTGCACGAGGTTCACCGGGGCGAACAGCCCGACCGGGTGCTGCACGCTCGCGTGGCCGGCGAGCGTGGGCAGCGCGAGCAGCGCGGCGGCCGGGATGCACAGCAGGGCAGCCGGCCAGGGTCGCGCGGGCGTCCCGTCGTCGTGGAGCGCGGGCGCGCCGGCGGCGCGCGGGCGCAGCAGCAGCGCCGCACCGACCGCCAGCACGAGCCAGGCTCCGGCCGCCGACAGCCAGACGACGCCGAAGCGCGTGCCGAGGACGTCGCCGAGGATCGTCCGGTCGATCGCCGCGGTGAACGACACGCCCGCCGCCTCGGCGCCTTCGAGCGCGAGGCCCGCCAGCCCGCTCAGCAGACCGGCGATCGCGGTGGTGATGAGGACGGCGCGCAGGCGCCCGGTGAACGCGCGCGAGGCGGCGGGCCAGGTGCGGTCGGTCCCGGCCACGCGCGCGAGCGCCGGGAGCCATACGGCGAGCAGGAAGAGCAGCGTCCCGGCGGCGATGCCGATCGCCGCGTACTGGACCGCGCGCACGAGGGAGAACGCGGTGCTCGTGATGCTGCCGGTGCGCTGGCCGGCGAGCAGCTGGCCGACCGTCTCCCCGGGACGGGCGCTCGCCGTCCCGATCGAGAAGACGAACCCGCCCGTGACGATGTGCGTGTCGGCCGAGACCACGCGGTAGGTGGCGGTGTAGGTGCCCTTCGGCAGCCCGGGCCGCAGGCCGACGGCGTAGGTCGTCTGGTCGCCCCCGGGGTGGAAGGACGCGCCGTCGTCGACGCGTGAGCCGGTCGAGTCGAAGACGCGGATCGCGCCGGCCGTGCCGGTCACCGGCTCGCCGAAGTGGAAGGAGACCGACTTCGGCTCCGTGGGGACGACGGCGCCGCGCTCCGGGGAGGTGGACTCCAGCTGCGCGTGGGCTCCGGCGACCGCGGGCAGCAAGCCGAGCGCGAGCAGCGCGCAGCAGAGCGCCGCCGGCAGTGCCGCCGGCCATCGGATCGCGTTGCTCGTGCGCAGGCGCATCGCTGCTCCTCGGCAGCTCGGGGTCGTGCGGAGCGCGCCGCCGGACGGCGGCGGTGGGGACCCGTTCGGGGTCTCAGACGGCAGGCAGCACGTGCGGCGGGGCGCGGCCGGCGAGCCCGGCCGAGACGAGTCGTCCGCCGCGGGCGAGCAGCGCAAGCGAGCGGCGTGCGCGCCCGACTGCCGGATGCGCCCTGCGGGGCGCGCACCGGGCGGCGAGCGCCGCGATCACCCGCTCGCCCGGGAAGCGGCCGAGCAGCAGCGGGACGACGAGCAGCAGGCTCGGCAGGAGCCCGAGCAGCCCTGGCGGCGCCGCGCCGACCAGCAGCGCCGCCGCGAGCGCCAGCGCGGCCACGGCGGCGGCCAGCAGCAGGCGGTCGGTCGCCTGCCGGTGTGAGGGAAGCGGGATCACGGACGGGATGCGCGAGCCGAAGCGCCCACGGATTACAGCACGACACTGCACGGCGGTGCGCTGCGTCCGCGCGGCGAGCCCGGCGCTACGCTTGCCGTCAGTGCTGCGCGCAACGACGTCCCGCCTGGCGGCGCCGCTGGTCGCGGTGGTCGCGCTCCTGATCGGCGCTCCGGCTGCCCTGGCGCACGGCGGCAACCCCAACTACCGCTCGGTCTTCACCGGCGTCACGCCGCACGCATTCCCTGGCGTGCAGGTGCAGGTGCTCGGCTACGACCAGAACTACCAGGTCACGAACAAGAGCGGCAAGCTCGTCGTCATCAAGGGCTACCAGAACGAGCCCTACGCGCGGCTGCTCCCGGACGGGACCGTCGAGGTCAACCACAACTCGCCGGCCTTCTACCTGAACGCCGACCGCTACGCGACCGCGACCGTGCCGTCGTACGCGAAGGCCTCCGCGCCGCCCGACTGGCGCGTGATCGACCGCACCGGGCAGTTCATCTGGCACGACCACCGGATGCACTGGATGTCGACCTCGCGCCCGCCGGCGGTGAAGGACGCGAAGAAGAAGACGAAGATCTTCGACTATGCGATCCCGATCTCTGTCGGCGGGACGGCCGGCGCGATCCATGGGACCCTCTGGTGGGTGGGACCCGCGGGCGGCGGCCTGACGACGGGGGCGATCGCCGCCTTCCTCGCGCTCGCGGTGGCGGGCGTGGCGCTGGTCGTGGTCGTGCGTCGCCGGCGCGCGGCGCGGGCCGGTGGCACCCACGGCGCAGATGCCGCGAGCGGCGAGCCCGGGGCGGGCTCGGGCCGCGGCGGCGCGGAGGCCTGGTAGCCGGCGCGCAAGCGGCGCTCGCTGCGAGGCGCCCGCGTACTGTTGAACGCATGCTCCGCAAGCTCGTCCTCGTGCCCGTCCTTGCCGCGAGCGCTGCGCTCGCCGTGGCCGGATGCGGTTCGGGGTCGTCGACCACGCCGCCCGCGACACCCAAGCCGGCGGCGCCAGCCGCGGACTTCCCGGCGGCGAGCGCGGTGACCCTCGCGCAGCTACGCTCGAAGTACCCGGAGGGGCCGATCCTCGCTCCCTCGGTGTCGATCATGAAGCCCGGCGTGAAGAATCGGTTCGGCTTCGCGCTGTTCGACAAGGGGCGCAACTTCGTGAACACCGCGGCGCCGGCCCTCTACACGGCCAAGCCCGACGGCAGCGGGCTCCGCGGCCCGTTCCCCGCCCACATCGAGTCGCTGAAGGTCCGGCCCGCGTTCCTGAGCCAGACGAGTGCCACCGATCCGCAGGCGGCGCGGCAGGTGTACGTCGCCGACGTCAGGTTCGCCGGCAAGGGCTCCCATGTCGTCACCGGCCTCGCCCGCATCGGCGGCAAGACGCTCGCCACGACGCCGTACAGCATCGACGTCGGCGGCGACCCGCGCACCCAGCCGCCGGGCGTCGGCGACAAGGCGATCCGGGTGCACACCCCGACGCTCGCGAGCGCGGGCGGGAACGCGAAGGCGATCGACACCCGCAGCCCTCCGGCGACCGACCTGCTGAAGACCGACCTCTACGACGTGCTCGGCAAGAAGCCGGTCGTGCTCACGTTCGCCACGCCGCAGCTGTGCATGAGCCGGGTCTGCGGGCCGGTGGTCGACGTCGTCGAGCAGGTCGCCAACGAGACCGGCTCCGGCGTCGCGTTCATCCACAACGAGATCTACAAGGACAACCAGATCAGCAAGGGCGTGCGGCCGCAGGTGGCGGCCTACCGGCTGCCGTCGGAGCCCTGGACCTACGTGATCGACCGCAACGGGATCATCCGCACGCGCTTCGAGGGCGCCTTCTCGGTCGGCGAGCTCGAACGCGCGGTCGCGCAGGTCAACGGCGGCAAGGCGTAGTTGACGTAGGGTGATACCCTACGTCGCGTGAAGAAGACGAGCATCTACCTCGAGGACGACCTCGACCAGGCGCTCGCGCTGCGGGCCGCCGAGGAGGGCGTCACCAAGGCGGAGTTCATCCGCCGCTCGCTGAAAGGCGTCGTCCACCGACCGCCGCGCGTCAAGCCGAGCGCCGTCGGGATCATCACCGGCGGCCGCACCGACGTGGCGCGCGACGTCGACGCGTATCTCGACGAGACGGGCTTCGGCGAGTGACGGTGGTGCTCGACACGTCGATCGTCGTCGCGCTGATGGTCGCCGACGAGCCCGATCACCCAGCGGTGCGGGACTGGGTCGCCGAGGTGGACGACGATCTCGTAACGACACCGCTGGCCGTCGCCGAGATGGACCACGTTATCCACCGCCGCGGAGGCGCCGCCGCCCAGGCGCGGCTCTGGCAGGACCTCGATGTCGGGGCCTATCAGGTCCGCTGGTGGGCGGACGCCCTCGCGGAAACGCTCAAGATCGCCCGCGTCGCGCAGCGCATCGGCCTCGTGGACGCCTCGCTCGTCGCGCTGGCCGAACGCTTGCGCACCACGCACGTCGCGACGCTGGACCATCGCCACTTCCGGACGCTGAAGAGCGCGGCGGGAGCGCCGTTCACGCTGCTGCCGGCCGACGACGCCTGAACCCCGACACCGAGGAGTCCCGACATGTCCGCCAACACCTTCGACGCCAAGCGCACGCTCCGCGTGGGGGACCGCGAGCTCGAGATCTTCCGGCTCGACGCCCTGCAGGCCACGCACGACGTCGCGCGGCTGCCGTTCTCGCTGAAGATCCTGCTCGAGAACCTGCTGCGCACCGAGGGCAACGGCGCGGTCGAGGCCGACGACGTGCTCGCGCTGGCGAGCTGGGACGCCAAAGCCGAGCCCAGCCGCGAGATCGCCTTCACGCCCGCACGCGTCGTGATGCAGGACTTCACCGGGGTGCCGGCGGTCGTCGACCTGGCGGCGATGCGCGACGCGATGGCGCAGCTCGGCGGCGACCCGGCGCGGATCGAGCCGCTCGTCCCCGCCGAGCTCGTGATCGACCACTCCGTGCAGGTCGACGAGTTCGGCACCGCGACCGCCTTCGCCCACAACGCCCAGCGCGAGTTCGAGCGCAACCGCGAGCGCTACCAGTTCCTGCGCTGGGGCCAGGACGCGTTCGAGACGTTCAAGGTCGTGCCGCCGGACACCGGCATCGTCCATCAGGTGAACCTCGAGTACCTCTCGCGCGTGGTGTTCGTCAACGACGCGACCGCGCAGGCCTACCCCGACACGCTCGTCGGCACCGACTCGCACACGACGATGGTCAACGGGCTGGGGCTGCTCGGCTGGGGCGTCGGCGGGATCGAGGCCGAGGCGGCGATGCTCGGCCAGCCGATGCCGATGCTGATCCCGCAGGTCGTCGGTGTGCGCCTCGACGGCGCGCTGCCGGAGGGGGCGACGGCGACCGATCTCGTCCTGACCGTCACCGAGCTGCTGCGCGCGCGCGGCGTCGTCGGGCGCTTCGTCGAGTTCTACGGGCCCGGCGTCTCGCGCCTGCCGCTCGCCGACCGCGCGACGCTCGGCAACATGAGCCCGGAGTTCGGTTCCACGTGCGCGATCTTCCCGATCGACGCCGAGACGCTGCGCTACCTGGAGTTCACCGGCCGCCCGCGCGAGCAGGTCGCGCTCGTCGAGGCCTACGCCAAGGAGCAGGGCCTCTGGCACGAGGAGCACAGCGAGGAGCCGACCTTCAGCGACACGCTCGCGCTCGACCTGGGGAGCGTCGAGCCGTCGATCGCCGGCCCGCGCCGCCCGCAGGATCGCGTGCCGCTCGCCGCCGCGCAGGAGCGCTACCGCGAGGAGCTGAGGGGCTACGTCCAGGACGTCGACGGGCAGGACGAGGCGGACGCTGAATCGTTCCCGGCGAGCGACCCGCCGAGCAGCGAGGCGCCCGGCGGCGCGGTGCCCAGCGCGATCTCCGAGGCCGACCGGGCGCACCTGGCGACGGCGCTGGCGGGCAACGGCCGCGTGCCGCTGACGCTCGCCGACGGGACGGCGACCGAGCTCGCCCACGGCCACGTCGTGATCGCCGCGATCACGAGCTGCACGAACACCTCGAACCCGTCGGTGATGCTCGGCGCCGGCCTGCTGGCGCGCAACGCGCGCGCCCGCGGCCTGACCCGCCGGCCCTGGGTGAAGACCTCGCTTGCGCCCGGCTCGAAGGTCGTCACCGACTACCTGGAGCGCGCGGGCCTGCAGGACGACCTCGACGCGCTCGGCTTCAACCTCGTCGGCTACGGCTGTACGACATGCATCGGGAACTCGGGACCGCTGCCGGAGGAGATCTCGGCCGCGGTCAACGAGCACGACCTCACGGTCTGCTCGGTGCTCTCGGGCAACCGCAACTTCGAGGGCCGCATCAACCCCGACGTGAAGATGAACTACCTCGCCTCGCCGCCGCTCGTCGTCGCCTACGCGCTCGCGGGGACGATGGACATCGACCTCGTCAGCGACCCGCTGGGGCAGGACCCCGACGGGCGCGACGTGTACCTGCGCGACATCTGGCCGAGCGAGCACGAGATCGCGCGCACGGTCGAGGAGGCGGTGCAGTCGGACATGTTCCGCAAGAGCTACGCCCAGGTCTTCGAGGGCGACGTGAACTGGAACGGGCTCGAGGTTCCGGGCGGCGACCGCTACGCCTGGAGCGAGACCTCGACGTACGTGCGCCGGCCCCCGTACTTCGACGGGATGCCCGTCGACCCCGAGCCGGTCCGCGACATCCTCGGCGCGCGCGTGCTCGCCAAGCTCGGGGACAGCGTGACGACCGACCACATCTCGCCGGCCGGGGCGATCAAGAAGGACTCGCCGGCGGGGCACTACCTCATGGACGATCACGGCGTCGACCCGAGGGACTTCAACTCCTACGGCTCGCGGCGCGGCAACCACGAGGTGATGGTGCGCGGGACGTTCGCCAACATCCGCCTGCGCAATCTGCTGGCCCCGGGAACCGAGGGCGGCGTCACCCGCCACCTGCCGCGCGGCGAGGAGCTGTCGATCTACGACGCGGCCGTGCGCTACCAGGACGCGGGCACGCCGCTGATCGTCCTGGGCGGCAAGGAGTACGGCTCGGGCTCCTCGCGGGACTGGGCCGCCAAGGGCACGCGGCTGCTCGGCGTGCGCGCGGTGATCGCCGAGAGCTTCGAGCGCATCCACCGATCGAACCTCGTCGGGATGGGCGTGCTGCCGCTGCAGTTCCCCGAGGGCCAGAGCGCCAGGTCGCTCGGCCTCTCCGGCCAGGAGCTCTTCTCGATCACCGGCCTGGCCGGCCCGCTGAACGCCGGCGAGCTGCCGCGCCAGGTCACCGTCAACGCCGGCGGCGTCGAGTTCACCGCCGTGGTGCGCATCGACACGCCCAAGGAGGCGGACTACTTCCGCCACGGCGGGATCCTGCCCTACGTGCTGCGCCAGCTGCTCGCCGCCTGAGCCGACACATCCACCGCGAACGTCCCGCGCTGCGCCCCATAGGCGGCAGCGCGGGACGCTCGGTGGGCTCAGGCGGTGCGGCGGCGGAGCGTGAGCGCCCCGAGCGCCAGCGCGAGGGCGCAGAAGCCGAGCGTCACCGCGGCCGCGGCGGCGGCCCCGGACCCGTCGCCGGCGGCGACGTCGGCGAGCCCCTCGTAGGCGTAGGTCATGGGCAGGATCTTCGACAGTGCCTCGAGGCCAGGGGCCATCTGGTCGCGCGGGACGATCAGGCCGCACAGCAGCAGCTGGGGCAGGATGAACGCGGGCATGAACTGGACGGCCTGGAACTCCGTCGTCGCCAGCGAGCTGAGCCCCAGGCCGCAGGCCATCCCGAGCTCGGCGTTCAGCACGGCCAGGGCGACGAGGGCCAGCGTCGAGCCCTGCACGTCAAGGCCCAGAACGACGATCGCGAAGCCCGACGCGACGGTGCCCTGCACGGCGGCGACGAGCGCGAAGGCGAGCGCGTAGCCGGCGACCAGGTCGCCGCGGCTCATCGGCATCGTCATCAGCCGCTCCAGCGTGCCGCTCGTGCGCTCGCGCAGCATCGTGACCGAGGTCACCAGGAACATGACCGTCAGCGGGAAGATGCCCAGCAGCGGCGGCGCGATCTGCTGGAACTCGTGCTCGCGGCCCTGGAAGACGAGCTTCAGCAGGCCCAGCAGGACGAGCGGCACCCCGATGATGAGCGCCAGCGTGCGCGGGTCGCGGCGCAGCTGCTCGAGCAGGCGCCGCGCCGTCGCCAGCGTCGCGCGCCGGCTCATTCGCGCTCCGCGTCCGCGCGCTCGATGAGGCGCACGAACGCCTCATCGAGGTCGTCCGTGCCGGTCCGCCGGCGCAGGCCCGCGGCAGTCGTCGTCGCCAGCACGCAACCCTCGCGCAGCAGGACGACCTCGTCGCAGCGGCCGGCCTCGTCGAGCACGTGGGTGGAGACGAGCAGCGTCATGCCGGCGTCGCGCAGGCGGTCGAAGAGCTCCCACAGCTCGCGCCGCAGCAGCGGGTCCAGACCCACGGTCGGCTCGTCGAGCACGAGCAGCTCGAACTCGCCGAGCAGCGCGCCTGCGAGCGACACGCGGTGGCGCTGGCCGTCCGAGAGCCGCCCGACAGGGCGGTCGGCCTCGGCGCTCAGGCCGACGAGGTCAAGCGCGCGTCGCGCCTCCTCGGTGCTCTGTCCGAGGATGCGCGCGAGGTAGCCGACGTTCTCGGCGGCGCTGAGGTCCTCGTACAGCGAGCCCGACTGCGTGACGTACGCGACCCGCCGGCGCAGGGGCGCCGCGCCGGCCGGCTCGCCCAAGACCTGCACGCTGCCGCCGGCGACGATCTGCACGCCGACGATCGCGCGCATCAGCGTCGACTTGCCGCTCCCGCTCGGGCCGATCAGGCCTGTCACGCTGCCGGCTGCGACGTCGAGGTCGATGTCGGGCAGGACGCTGCGCCCGCCGCGGTCGACGCGCAGGCCGCGGATGCTGATGGCGGGCGGCGCGTCCACGGCGCCAGACTACGCGGCTGCGATACCGTCGCGCCCCATGCAGATCCGCGCCGCGGTGCTCGAGGAGTTCGGCAAGCCGCTCGTCGTGCAGGACGTCGAGCTCGACGGGCCGAAGGCCGGTGAGGTGCTCGTGCGCGTGCAGGCGTGTGGCGTCTGCCACACCGACATGTACACGGCAAGCGGGGTCGACCCGTCCGGCTACGCGCCGACCGTGCTCGGGCACGAGGGCGCCGGCGTGGTGGAGGCGGTCGGCGAGGGCGTCACCTCGCTGGCGCCGGGCGACCACGTGCTGACGCTCTTCTCGCCGCAGTGCCGCGAGTGCGTGCACTGCACCTCGGGCAAGACGAACATCTGCCTGGCGATTCGCGAGCAGCAGGGCCTCGGGTACCTGCCCGACGGCACGACGCGCCTGCACCGCTCAGGCGAGCGCATCCGCCACTTCATGGGGACCAGCACGTTCGCCGAGGCGACCGTGATGCCGGAGATCGCGCTCGCGCAGGTGCCCGCCGAGGCGCCGCTCGACATCCTCTGCACGCTGGCCTGCGGCGCGACGACCGGCATCGGCGCGGCGCTCTACATCGCCAAGGTCGAGCCCGGCTCGACGGTCGTCGTGTTCGGCGCGGGACTCGTCGGCCTCGGCGCCGTCGCGGGCGCCACGCTCGCCGGCGCCGAGCGGATCATCATCGTCGACCCCAGCGCCGACCGCCGTCGCCAGGCGCTCCGGCTGGGCGCGACCGACGAGCTGGAGGGCGGCGAGGGCGTCGTGGGCGAGATCCTCGAGATGACCGGCGGCTTCGGCTCGGACTACACGTTCGAGGCGACCGGGCTGGTCGCCGTCATGCGCCAGGCCGTCGAGGCCGCGCGCATGGGGTGGGGCCAGTGCGTGATCGCCGGCGTCGCAGGCAAGGGCGAGACGCTCGACATCATCCCGCGCTACCTCATCACCGGCCGGCGCGTCGCCGGCGCGTCGTTCGGCGGCGCCCGCGGGCGCGACGACGTGCCGGCGCTGGCCCAGCTCTACCTCGACGGCAAGCTGCCGCTCGAGGCGTTCATCTCCCACCACCTGCCGCTCGACCAGGTCAACGAAGCCTTCGACCTCATGCACAGCCAGGACGGCATCCGCACGGTGCTGACCTTCTGACACGCCGAGCGTCCCTCGCTGCCCCGTAGAGGCGGCACCCAGGGACGCTCGCGGGTGGGGCGGGCTTCAGGCGAGGAACTCCGCGACCGCCGCGTGGTACTCCGGCACGTCGAGCAGGAACGAGTCGTGGCCCCATGGCGAGCGGATCTCGCGGTGCTCGCTGTCCAAGGCGCCGGCCGCGAGGTGCTGCTGGATATACGCCGAATGCTCGCTGCCGAAGCGCCAGTCGGTGTCGAAGGAGAGCAGCAGGAAGCGCGTGCCCGCCGCGGCGACGCGTCCCAGGTCGACGCCCGGCTCGGCGAACGGCTCGAAGTAGTCCATCGGGCGCGTGAGGTACAGGTAGCTCAGCGCGTCGAAGCGCTCGAGGAAGGCGCGGCCCTGGTGGTCGAGGTAGCTCTCGACCTGGAAGTCGATGTCGAACGTCTGGCGGGCCTGCTGGCCGCGGCGGCGCTCGCGGTCGAACTTCAGCGCCAGGGCCTCGACGGAGACGTAGGTCAGGTGGGCCATCATCCGCGCGACCGCCATGCCGTGGTCGGGCCCGCGGCCGCTGCCCACGTAGTCGCCGTCCTGGAAGCCCGGGTCGCGCATGATCGCGGTGCGCGCGACCGCCGTGAAGCCGATGTTCTGCGCGTTGAGCCGCGCGCTCGCGCAGACGAGCACGGCACGCTCCACCTGCTCTGGTGCGTCGAGTGCCCACTGGAGGACCTGCATGCCGCCCAGCGACCCGCCGATCGCCCCGTGCAGGCGCTCGATACCCAGGTGGGCGAGCAGCCCGCGGTGGACCGTCACGAGGTCGCGGATCGTGAAGTGCGGGAAGCGCAGCCCGTACGCGCGGCCGTCCGGGCTGTCGGGGTCCGGCGACGACGGGCCCGTCGTCCCGCGGCAGCCGCCCAGGAGGTTCGGGCAGATGACGAACAGGCGGTCGGTGTCCAGCGGGCGGCCCGGGCCGATGAGGTTGTCCCACCAGCCACGGCGCTCGGGGTCGCCGTGGTGGCCGGCGGCGTGCGCGTCGCCGGTCAGCGCGTGGCAGATGAAGACGGCGTTGCCGCCGTCGGGCGCGAGCTCGCCGTAGGTCTCGTAGGCGACCTCGACCGGCCCGATCGTCCCGCCGGACTCGAGCACGAGCGGGTCGTCCCGCGTGAACAGGACGACCCGCTGCGTCTCGACGCGGCCCAGCAGCGGGCCGCTCAGGGTCATGCCGTCGTCGCCGCCTGCTCGGTCGCGGCGAGCGCCTGGTCGAGGTCGGCGAGGATGTCGTCGATGTGCTCGATGCCCACGGAGAGGCGCACCGTCTCCGGCGTGACGCCCGCGGCCGCGAGCTCCTCCTCGTTGAGCTGCGAGTGCGTCGTCGAGGCGTTGTGGATCGCGAGCGACTTCGCATCGCCGATGTTCGCCAGGTGGCTGAAGAGCTTCAGCGACTCGATGAACGTCTTCCCCGCCTCGGCGCCGCCCTTGACGCCGAAGGTCACGAGCGCGCCGTACCCGTTCGTCAGGACGCGGTCGGCGACCTCCTTGTACGGGCTGGAGTCCAGGCCCGGGTAGTAGACCCACTCGACGTCCTCATGGTGCTCGAGGTGCCGCGCGACCGCAAGCGCGTTCGCGTTGTGGCGCTCCATCCGCAGCGGCAGGGTCTCGATGCCCTGCAGGAACAGGAACGCGTTGAACGGCGACAGTGCGGCGCCGGTGTTGCGCAGCAGCACCGTGCGCACGCGGCCGATGTACGCCGCCGGCCCGAGCGCATCGGCCCAGACGACCCCGTGGTAGCTCGGGTCGGGCTGCGTGAGGCCGGGAAAACGCTCGGCGTTGGCGACCCAGTCGAAGTTGCCTGAGTCGACGACCGCGCCGCCGATCGAGGTGCCGTGGCCGCCGATGAACTTCGTCAGCGAGTGCACGACGACATCGGCCCCGAGCTCGAACGCGCGCGTGCCGATCGGCGTGGGGACCGTGTTGTCGAGGATCAGCGGCAGGCCCTTGGCGTGCGCGGCCTGCGCCCAGGCCGGGATGTCCATCACGTTCAGGCGCGGGTTGCCGATCGTCTCGCCGAACACCAGGCGTGTCTTGTCGTCGGCCAGGCGCTCGACGGCCGTCGGGTCGTCGGCATCGGCCCAGCGCACCTCGATGCCGTACTGGGGCAGCGTGTGGGCGAAAAGGTTGTAGGTCCCGCCGTACAGCTGGCTGACGGAGATGATGTTGTCGCCGGCGCGCGCGACGTTCAGGACCGAGTAGGTGACCGCGGCCTGGCCGGAGGCGGTGACGACCGAGCCGATGCCGCCCTCCAGGTCGGCGAGGCGCTGCTCGAGCACGCCCCACGTCGGGTTCATGATGCGCGTGTAGATGTTGCCGGGCACCTTCAG
The DNA here is from genome assembly GCA_035542555.1 of Solirubrobacteraceae bacterium. Classification (GTDB taxonomy): domain Bacteria; phylum Actinomycetota; class Thermoleophilia; order Solirubrobacterales; family Solirubrobacteraceae; genus F1-60-MAGs163. Next base: position 15,587 of record DATKLF010000041.1, read on the forward strand.
CGCGAAGAGGTCGGCGGCATGCTGGGTGTCGTCGAAGACGTATGAGGTCGTCTGGTAGATCGGGACGGCGCGCGCGTTCGTGGCCGGGTCGGGGTCCTGGCCCCCGTGCAGCGCGATGGTCTCGGGGCGGAACTGGGGCTCGTCACTCATGGTCGGGGCTCCTGGAAGGTCGGTGGTCCCCGCCCAAAATAGCTGAATCCCGATTGGGAAAGGCTAAATCCTGCGACCGGCGCATCCTGGCGCGCGTGCGCCACAACCGGTCCTGCGCCGTACCGCGTATGGATGGACCAGATGCACACCCACGCCATCGCGCCGCCGCTGCCGGCCCCGGTTCCCGACCGGGCCGCCCCGGCGTTCGCGCTCGCGCCCCCGCGTGAGCCCGACCGCCGCCAGCGCCGCCTGGCCGAGGGGCTTCGAGCGCGCGACCCGCGCGCGCTCGAGGAGATCTACGCCCTGCACGGCGCTACGGCCTTCGGCTACCTCGTGCGCACGCTGCGCGACCGCGACGCCGCCGAGGACGTCCAGCAGCAGGTCTTCACCGAGGTCTGGCATCGCGGGCCGCAGTACGACCCCGCGCGGGCCGGACTGCTGACGTGGGTCATGACGATCGCGCGCAGCCGCGCCATCGACCACCTGCGTCGCCGCGTCCCCGAGCCGCGCGATCCGCATGACGCGACCGAGCGCGCCGGGGAGGCCGCTCCCGGCGCCGACGCGCTGCTCGACGGTTGGCGGATGTCGCACTACCTCGCGCTCCTGCCCGACGACGAGCGACGCCTGCTGCAGCTGCGCTTCTATGAGGAGCTGAGCCAGACCGAGATCGCCGAGCGCACGGGGATCGCGCTCGGGACGATCAAGGCGCGCATGGTCCGTGGTCTGCGCCGGCTGCGCGAGCTCATCGAGGCCGAGGAGGGGGTGCCGGCATGAGCCGCCACGTCGATGCGGCCGAGTACGTGCTCGGCATGCTGCCCCCCGACCAGCTCGAGCGCGGCCTGCGCCTCGAGCACGAGGACCCGGCCTTCGCTCGCGAGGTGCGCGAGCTGCGAACGGTGATGGGCCGCATGCAGGCGCTCGAGCCCGACCAGTGGGAGCCGCCCGCGCCGCCGCCGCTGCGCCTCGACCAGATCACCGGCGCCGGCGATCCGGCGCCTGCCCCCGCGCGGCGCTCGTGGCTGAGCCGCCTGGCGCCGGCATCGGGTCGCCCGGTGCTGCGCGTGCGTCCTGTCCTGGCGGCCGGCGCCGCGGGTGTGCTGCTCGCGGCCGGTGTCGCCGTTGGCCTGCTGATCGCCGGCTCGCCGCGCACCGGCTCCCCGGGGCGCGCGGTGGCCTCGGCGCGCATCGCGCTCGCGCCGATCGGCCCGGCGCCGTCCGGGGCGCACGCTGTCGCCGTGCTCGGCACGCAGCGCGGGGTTCACGAGGTGACCCTCGACGTGCGCGACCTGCCGCCCAGCGCGAAGGGCACGTACTACGAGGTCTGGATGGCCCGCGACGCGCGCCACATGGTGAGCCTGGGGACCTTCGACGTCGGCGCGGACCGGCGCGCACACGTGACGCTGCCCGTCGCGGTGAGCCCCGCCGCCTACCCGATCATGGACGTCTCGCTCGAGCCCGACGACGGCTCGCCGGCGCACAGCAGCGTCTCGGTCCTGCGGACGGCCGGCGCGCGGCTGTCGTGACGGCGCCGGTGCAGTGCACCGGTCGTTAGGGTCATGCGCCATATGTCGATCCCGCCCGCCCTCCGCTCCCTCCTGACCGCGCACGGGCCCTCCGGCTACGAGCGCGCCGCCGCCGCCGCATTCCGCGAGGCTGCCCACACCTTCACCGACGACGTCCGCGGCGACGTCATGGGCAGCACCGTCGCACGCGTGCCCGGGGCCGACGAGGGACCGTCGCTCGCGGTGATCGGCCACATCGACGAGATCGGGCTGATCGTCACGCACATCGAGGACTCGGGCTTTCTGCGCTTCACCGGGGTCGGCGGATGGGACCCGCAGATCCTCGTCGGCCAGCGCGTGGAGCTCGCGACGAAGCAGGGGCCGCTGCCGGGCGTGATCGGCAAGAAGCCCATCCACCTACTCAAGCCCGACGACCGCAAGAAGGCGCCCGAGCTCAAGGAGCTGCACATCGACATCGGCGCGCACGACGGCGACGAGGCGCGCGGGCTCGTGCGGATCGGCGACGTCGCGGTGATCGCCGGCGAGCCGCTGGAGCTGCTCGACGACCGCGTCGCCTCGCGCTCCATGGACAACCGGCTCGGCTGCTTCGTCGCGCTCGAGGCGGCACGCCTGGTCGCCGAGGCCGGCGGTGCCGCCGGCGATGTGATCGCGGTCGCCGCGGTGCAGGAGGAGACGTCCTTCGGGGGCTCGCGCACGACCGCGCACTCGCTGCGCCCCGCGCTCGCGATCGTCGTCGACGTCACGCACGCGACCGACGCGCCAGGGGTGGACGAGTCCGAGCTCGGCCGCCACCACCTGGGCTCGGGCCCGGTGATCGAGCGCGGCTCGAACCTGCACCCGGTCGTCACCGAGCTGCTGCTCGAGACCGCCGAGGCCGAGGGCATCCCGTACACGGCCTCCGCCTCGGCGCGCAGCACGGGGACCGACGCCGACGCCGTGCACATCTCGCGCGGGGGCATCCCGACCGGCCTGGTCTCGATCCCGCTGCGCTACATGCACTCGCCGGTCGAGCTCGTACAGCTCGACGACGTGCACAACGCCGCGAGGCTGATCGCGGCGTTCGCCCGGCGCCTGCCGGCGGACATCGCATTCGACCGCTGAGGCGCCATCCTCGTCCTCTTCGACATCGACGGGACCCTCCTGCTGCGCGCCGCCGACGCGCACCGCGACGCGCTGCACGGCGCGATCGAGGAGGTCTGGGGCGTCGACCTGACGGCCGTGCGCGTGGAGACCGGCGGGCGCACCGATCCCGACATCGCGCGCGACATCCTCGTGCGCGGCGGCGTGGACCGCAGGCGGATCGACGAGCGCTTCGACGACTTCCGGGCGGCCACGGCGCGCCGCTACGCCGGCCTCGCCCCCGATGACCTCTCCGCGCACGTCGCGCCGGGCGCCCGCGAGGCGCTCGACGAGCTGGCGGCCGGTGCGATGCGGCTCTCGCTCGTGACGGGCAACCTCGAGCCCGTCGCCCGGCTGAAGCTCGCGCGCGCGGGGATCGGCGAGCGCTTCGCGCCGGGGCAGGGCGCCTTCGGCTCCGACAGCGAGGACCGCGCCGACCTGCCCGAGATCGCGCGCCGGCGCGCCGGGCGGGCATGGAACGGCGGCGCGCCCTGGCCGCGCGAGCGGACGGTCGTCGTCGGCGACACGCCGCGCGACATCGCGTGCGCGCGCGCCGACGGGGTCGCGGTGATCGCCGTCGCGACCGGCCCCTTCGCCGCCGATGCGCTCGGCGCCGCCGACGCCGTGCTCGAGGACTTGCGCGGGCTCGCGGAGGCGCTCGCGCTGGTCGCCTGAGCGGCTCAGCGCAGGGTCCAGAAGCCGTCGAACCCCACGTGCTGCTCGACGGCGACGCGCCCCAGGCGCTCGCGCGCCTCCTCATGGGTGATGTCGCAAACGACCGCGACCTCGCGGGTGGCGAGCGGCGTGCCGGTCCACTCGAGCACCTGCTCGACCGACTCCGGCGGATCGTGGCGGCGCAGGCCCGGGACGAGGTTGGCGAGGATCACGTCGTAGACCGCGAACGGCTGGAAGCCCGGGACCGCGATGCGCACGCCGTCGGACTGGCGCACGATCTCGTAGGACGGGCAGGTGTAGCGCCGGCCACCCGACCAGTTGGCGAGCTTCGCGTCCAGCACGCGGGCGGCGAGGATCGGCTCACGGGCGCGCGCCATGTCGTCGGCGAGCGCGGCGGCGACGTCCTCGCCCTGCGCCCAGCGCGCCAGGTCCCCCGGGTCCACGCCGGCGTCGGTGGCCGCCGCGGCGATCGTCTCCGGCGCGTCGAGCAACCCGCCCGAGAAGTGACGCACGCGCAGCCGGCGCAGCACGTGGCGCTCGCGGTCGGGGGCGTGCAGGCGGGCCGCGATCACGGCGCGGCAGGCGGGGACGGTCGGCGCGACGTACGGCTTCGGGCGCGAGTCGATCGGCATGCCGTGGCGCTCGGCGATCGCGCGCCCGCTGGAGGCCATGCGCTCAGCGGTCATGCCCCTCGCCGCGTACTCCTCGGATGTCCTCGCGAGGCCGACCATCGCGGTGCGCCAGCCCAGGTGCTCGCCGTAGAGCCAGTTCAGGCGCCGGCGGAACGGCTCAGCCGAGTAGGCCCACGGGCACCCCGGGTCCGTGAACTCGGTGATGCACACGTCGGGCACGGCGCTCAGCTGCGGGTCAGGCGCTTGTAGGTGATGCGGTGCGGTCGGTCGGCCTCCGCGCCGAGCAACGCGCGACGATGCTCCTCGTAGGCCTCGAAGTTGCCCTCGAACCACGTCACCTGCGAGTCGCCCTCGAAGGCGAGCACGTGGGTGGCGATGCGGTCCAGGAACCACCGGTCGTGGGAGATCACCACCGCGCAGCCGGCGAAGCTCAGCAACGCCTCCTCGAGCGCGCGCAGCGTGTCGACATCGAGGTCGTTGGTGGGCTCGTCGAGCAGCAGCACGTTGCCGCCGCTCTTGAGGAGCTTGGCGAGGTGCAGCCGGTTGCGCTCGCCCCCGGAGAGCTTTCCGACCCGCTTCTGCTGGTCGGAGCCCTTGAAGTTGAAGCCCGCCGTGTACTGGCGGCTGTTCATCCACTGCTCGCCGACCTTCACCTGGTCCTTGCCGTCCGAGATCTCCTCCCAGACCGTCTTGTCGGGGTCGAGCGCGTCGCGGCTCTGGTCGACGTAGGCGAGCTGCACCGTGTCGCCGATGCGCAGGGTGCCGCCGTCCGGCTCCTCCTGGCCGGTGATCATGCGAAAGAGCGTCGTCTTGCCCGCGCCGTTGGCGCCGATCACGCCGACGATGCCGCCGCGCGGCAGCGAGAAGCTGAGGTCGTCGATCAGCAGGCGGTCGCCGAAGCCCTTGCGCAGGTTCTCGGCCTCGACGACGACGCCGCCCAGGCGCGGCCCGGCCGGGATGTGCATCTGGACCTGGTCGAGCTTGACGTTGCGCTCCTGCGCGAGCAGCGACTCGTAGTTGTTCAGGCGCGCCTTCTGCTTGGTTTGGCGGCCCTTCGGGTTCTGGCGCACCCACTCCAGCTCGGCCGCGATCGTCCGCTGGCGCGCTTTCTCGGACTTCTCCTCCTGCGCCAGGCGCGCCTGCTTCTGCTCGAGCCAGCTCGAGTAGTTGCCCTCGTAGGGCAGTCCGCGCCCGCGGTCGAGCTCGAGGATCCAGCCGGCGACGTTGTCGAGGAAGTAGCGGTCGTGGGTGACGGCCACGAGCGCGCCGCGGTACTCGGCCAGGTGGCGCTCGAGCCACGCGACCGACTCGGCGTCCAGGTGGTTCGTCGGCTCGTCGAGCAGCAGCAGGTCGGGCGCACGCAGCAGCAGCCGGCACAGCGCGACGCGCCGGCGCTCGCCGCCTGAGAGCCTCGTCACGTCGGCGTCGCCCGGTGGCAGGCGCAGCGCGTCCATCGCGTACTCGAGCTGGGTGTCGAGGTTCCAGGCGTCCGCGGCGTCGATCTTCGCCTGCAGCGCGGCGAACTCGTCGGCGGTCTCGTCGGAGTAGTTGGCCGCCAGCTCGTTGAAGCGGTCGAGCAGCGCCTTCGTCTCGGCGACGCCGTCCTCGACGTTGCCGCGCACGTCCTTGGACTCGTCGAGCACCGGCTCCTGCTCGAGCAGCCCGACGGTGGCGCCCTCGGCGAGCGCCGCATCGCCGCGGAAGTCGTGGTCCTGCCCGGCCATGATCCGCAGCACGCTCGACTTGCCCGCGCCGTTGTAGCCGAGCACGCCGATCTTCGCGCCGGGGTAGAAGGCGAGCGTCACGTCCTTGAGGACGGTCTTGTCCGGCGGGTAGACCTTCGTCAGCCGGTGCATGGTGAAGATGAACTGGGGAGCCATTGCAGGGGACGATAGAGCGGGCTTGCCTACGGCCAGCGCGCGAGCGATGGCGACGGTTCGATCACCCGATCGAGTACCAGGTGCTGCGTGAGTCGGCCGCCGTACACCGGTGAACTGCGGACGAACCGGTAGATCCCGACCGGAGCCGGCGTGGGGTCGCCGGATGAGGAGAATGCGAGCGGACCGACCGCGGTGGCCGCGAGACGCGTCCCGAGCAGCGCGCGCGAGACGGAGCCGCGCGTGCCGTCGGACCTGGAGATCGCCGCGATGAGGGCCTCGGTCGCGGCCGCCGTGGAGAGCACGGCGGGATCGACAGATCGTGGCGGGCGGCCCGGGGCGAAGCGCGCGAGAAACCGCCGCCCGGCGGCATCCGGGCTCTCTGTTGGGCGGCCTGCGAGGCTGATCTCGATTCCGTCGAGTGCCGCGGCGACGCGCGGCCGGAGGATGTGCCGAGCGCTCGTCATGTTGTCCGACGCGAGGAAGCGGGTGGCCGGGGGGAGCGCGCTCTTCAGCGCTGCCAGCACCGACGCGCCGCTCGTGCACAGACACCCCGTGAGGATGACGACGCCGGGACGGGCGGCTCGGACGCGTGCCCCGAGCGCCTGCAGGCCGCGGCCGCGCGGGTCCCATGACGCTCGTCCGACCACGTCGATACCCAGGCGTCGCGCGGTGGCCCCGATGACGCGCCCCATCGCGTAGCCGGTCCCGTTGCCGTCGTCGAGGACGAACAGGCGGCGGGCGCCCGACTGGCGCGCGAAGATGGCAAGCGCCGCGCCCTGTTCGAGGTCATCGCCCACCACGCGCGCGTAGCCGCGCGTGCCGGTTGGCGAGTACCGCTCGGGCTCATCCGCGCCGGTCGCCGGGCCCGCGCGGGTGAGCCCGGTGTAGGTGTTCGTCGGGCTGACCGTCGCGATCGGCCCGCCCGGCGCGGCGTTCAGCGTGGCGAGCTGCACCGCCGCGCAGAACGAGTGAAACGGGCCGACGACACCGACGACAGACCGGTTCGCGGCATATGCACGCGCGTTCGCGGCGCAGCGAACCGGATCGGACTGTCCCGCCGCCGCCGTCGCGTCGTCGCACGCCTGGTACCCGAGTCGGAAGCGCCCCGCGCGGTATCCGTGCTCGGCGAGGACGAAGCGCACGGTGCCGACGAGGGCGCGCGTCAGCGGCGCCAGCGCCGGATCGCCGTTGAGGATGCTCGGGAGATCCGAGACGACGAGCAGCTGCGGCGTACCGTCGGCGGCCTGGATCGGCGAGCACTGTGCCGCCGCGACCGGGGTGAGCGCCCGCGCGCGCGGTGTCGCTCCAACGGTGGGCGCTTCTCCGCCGACGCTTACCCAGAGCTTGCCGGCCCCGACCGCGAGGCCAGTGGCCTCGGGGATGCGGGCAACCCGCTCCACATGCTCGGTGCGCGGGTCGATCCGGCTGACGATCCCCGTGCCCGGGTCGAGCGACCACACGTCGCCCTCGCCGAAGGCCAGGCGCGTCGGGCGACCGCCGACGGTGATCGTCGACGTCACGGCGTCGAGGCGCGGGTTCACCCGCGAGACCGCCCCGGCGAGCGCGTCCCCGACCCAGACGGACCCCGCCCCGGCGACGACCACGTACGGGCTCGCGACACGTGCGCCGGGCCGCGCAGCGATCGGGATCGTGGCGGTGACACGTCCGCTGCGCGGGTCGAGCCTCAGCAGGCGATCGTCGGCGCTGCTCGCGATCCAGAGCGAGCCGGCGGCCGAGGCGAGGCCGTCGGCGGAATGGTCCGGGCCGAGGTCGACGAGGCGGGTCCGGCGCCCGGCCCGCAGCGACAGCACCTGCGAGCGCAGGTGGTTCGCCCAGAGGGTGCCGGCGCTCACGGCGAGCGCGCTGGGTGTGGAGGGGGCGAAGTTGTCGCCCCCGTCGCCGACCCGCACGGTGGTCGTCGCCAGCGCCTCGCCGGTCGGCGCCGCGATCCGGGTGATTGTGCCGCGCCCGACGGCGCTTGCGACCCACACCGATCCGCCGCTGGCTGCGATGGCGCTCGGGATGCGCGCGATCCCGGTGCGCGAGACGACGCGCCGGCGCGAGGGGTCCACACGCACGATCGTCTGCTCCCCCGCATCGCCCACCCAGACCGAGCCGTCGGTCACCGCGACCGTCGTCGCCGAGCCTCCGATCGGCACGTCGGTGAGGATGGCGCCGGAGTGTGGATCGATCACGGCGAGCGAGCCCGGTCGGATCGCGACCGGCTTCGAACCGGCCGACGCGACGAGGACCGCCGCCGCGCCGGCTGCGAACAGCGCGAGCACGGCCGCAGCCGCCAGCCGCCACGGGCGCCGCCCATTGGGCCGACGGAACGGCTCTGCCCGGCGCCGAGGAGCCCCGAGCCCGGGATCGTGGGCGAGGATCGCCGCCTCCAACTCCCGCAGCCCGGGACCGGGCGCGAGCCCGAGCTCGTCGTCGAGCGTCGTGCGGGCGTCGCGGTAGACCGCGAGCGCCTCGGACTGCCGGCCCGCGCGATACAGGGCGAGCATCAGCTGCTCGCGCAGGCGTTCGCGCAACGGGTGCGCACGCACGAGCACCTGCAGTTCCGCGACCAGCTCGTCGTCCTTCCCGAGGGCCATGTCGGCGTCGACGCGGTCCTCTGTCGCCGCCAGGTGGAGCTCCTCCAGCCGCGCGATCTCACCCTGGGCGAACTGCTCGTGTGCAAGATCCCCGAGCGGTGTTCCCCGCCAGAGGGCCAGCCCCTCGCGCAGGCTCCGCGATGCGGCTCCGGGGTCGCCGTCACGAAGGTGGCGGCGGCCATCGCGCAGCAGGGCCTCGAAGCGCGCCCGGTCCAGCGATCGCTCGTCGAGCACGAGCCGGTACCCGTCGGGCTCGCGGACGAGCACGTCGTCGCCGAGCGCCTTGCGCAGGCGCGAGATGAACACCTGCACCGTCTTGGCGGCGGTTGGCGGCGGCCGTTCGCCCCAGAGCTCGTCGACCAGCCGTGCGCGCGACACCGCGTCGGGGTGATGGATCAGAAGCACCGCGAGCACCGATCGTGCCCGCGGGCCACCGAGTGCTACTGGACCGCGCCCGTTCTCCGCCTCAAGCGCGCCGAGCATGCGTACGTGCACGAGCTAGGACTACACCCTCGACCCGACCATGGCAAGCCGCGCGTTCGGCGTTTCTGCGCCGTTTGCCGGCGTTTCCCCGGAAGTTCCCAGGCTCGGGCACGCTGGCGGCCATGACAACACATCGCAGGTTCATCATCGGCTGGACCACCATCGCGCTGCTGGGGGTCTCGCTCGCGGGCGCGGGCTGTGGCGGCAGCGGATCGGGCGGGTCAGCATCGGTCCAGGCGAGCACGGCCGCCGCCTCCGCGGGCGGGCAGTACGTCGCTTCCGTCGAGCACCTCCATAACCGGCTCAAGGCGGCGCTCGGCGGCTACTACCACAGCAATGCCAAGGGGTCGGCGATCCAGCCGCAAGTCCGGCATGTGCTCGCCGCCTATCGTGCCGCAGCGGCCGGGCTCGCGGCCATCAAGCCGCCACCTGCCGCGGCGGCGTTCCACGGAACGCTGCTCGCGACCTACCGCACGCGCGCAACGGAGCTCGCGGCGCTGCTCCGGCATAAGCCGTTCGACGACAAGCGCGTGAGTGACGTCCTCGTCGGGCAGGTCGACCGCGATGAGGGCGACTACGAGCAGATCTACACGCTCCCGCAGTAGCCGTCCCGTCAGGACCGCCCCAGCCTGCCCGTGCCGGTCGGCTCGGGCGGGCCGCGCGGCCGTGGTGCGATGCTGTGGGCGTGACGATCGCCGGCCCTGCGATCCGCCTGCGCGGCGTGGTCAAGCGCTACGGCCCGATCACGGCCGTCGCCGGCTTGGACCTTGACGTTCCCGACGGGAGCTGCGTCGGCCTGCTTGGGCCCAACGGCGCCGGCAAGTCGACGACGATGCGCATGCTGACCGCGCAGGCGATCGCCGACGAGGGCGAGATCGTCGTGCGCGGGTACCCGCTTCCGCAGCGCTCGAAGCGGGCGCGCGCGGAGATGGGCGTCGTCCCCCAGCTCGACAACCTCGACACGACGCTGACCGTCGAGCAGAACCTGGTCGTCTTCGCGCACCTCTACCGCGTGCCCGCGGGCAGCCGCCGCGCGGCGATCGAACGGGTGCTGGAGATCGCGAACCTGCGCGACCGCCGCGACGCGAAGGTCGACGAGCTCTCCGGCGGGATGCGCCGCCGCCTGCTGATCGGCCGTGCGCTGATCCATGAGCCGCGCCTCGTGCTGCTGGACGAGCCGACGGTCGGGCTGGACCCGCAGGTGCGCCAGGAGCTCTGGGCATTGATCGACCGGCTGCGCAGCGAGGGGGTCTCGCTGCTGATGTCGACCCACTACATCGAGGAGGCCGAGCGCCTCTGCGACAGCGTCACGATCGTGTCGCACGGCCGCGCCGTGGCGGTCGGCCCGCCGCAGGAGCTCGTCGCGCGCCACGCGGGGCGCGAGGCCGTCGAGATCTACGGCTCACCCGCCCGCCTCGCGGAGGCCGAGGCGGAGATGGCCGCGCAAGGCTTCCCGACGCGGCGCACTGGCACGTCGATCGCGGTGCTCGCGCTCGACGACGCCGACGGGCGCGCGCCGGCAGGCGAGCGGCGCCCGGCCAACCTCGAGGACGTGTTCGTGCTGCTCACCGGAGAGGAGATCTCCTGATGGCGACCGAGGCCCTGACCACCACCGCTCCGGCGCGCGCGCCGCGCCGGCTCGACCGCGCCGCGATCGGCGGCGTGCTCGTGCGCGAGATCATCAACTTCTCGTCCTACTGGCGCTCGACGACCTTCTCCTCGACGGTCGAGCCGACGATCTACCTGCTGGCGTTCGGCTTCGGCTTCGGCTCGCTGCTCTCGACGGTCAACGGCTACCGCTACGTCGAATACGTCGGCACCGGGACCGTCGCCACGGCGGTCCTGTTCTCGAGCGTCTTCCCGGCGATGTTCGGGACGTTCGTCAAGTACAAGTTCCAGCGCACCTACGACGCGATCCTCGCGGCGCCGGTCGACACCGAGGAGCTCGTCACCGGCGAGGCGCTGTGGCTCGCGATGCGCGCCGCGGTCTACGGGTGCGCGCCGATGCTCGTCGCGATGGTCTTCGGGCTGAAGGCCAGCTGGGGCATGCTGCTCGTCCCCCCGATCAACTTCATCGCCGGCTTCGGCTGGGCGTGCGCGGGAATCTCGATCGCCGGGCGGCTGAAGGGGATCGAGAACTTCAACTACGTCACGAGCGCGGTGATCACGCCGCTCTTCCTCTTGGCCGGCACGTTCTTCCCGATCGCGGGCCTGCCGCGCTGGATGCAGGTGATCGCCGAGATCAACCCGCTGTTCCACTGCGTCCAGCTCGTGCGCCACGCGGTCTTCGACCTGCTGGGCCCGGTCGACCTGTGGAACCTTGGCTACCTGCTCGCCTTCGGCGTGCTGATGTGGCGGCTGGGGATCGTGTTCATGCAGCGCAAGCTCATCGACTGAGCGTGCTCGCCGCGTGCTCGCGGGACTCGTGGCGCCTGAGGCCACCCGCTCCGCGTGCGCCCTCATGCATCCACGATCCCTCGCTCGGGTTGGTGGTTGACGGCTTCTCGGTTGGTGTGTGTCGGGCTGACGTCCGCTGTTCCATGACGTCCGCCGTCCCCGCGGGTTGACGCCCGCCGTCCCCGCGGGTCGTGTGCTTCCGCATCGGCCTGGCCGATGCGGAAGCACACGACTGATCAGGCGGTGGTCTTTGGTTCGGGGTCCCCGTGGATGGTGTGCGCTGACATCGGCTTGGCCGATGCGAAAGCACACGATCGGTCGGGCGGTCGGCATGTTGCGGTCTCCCTGGGTGGTGTGCGCCGGCGTCGGCGTGGCCGATGCGAGCGCACACGATGCGTCCGCCGTTGCCGACGCCCGTCCCGCCACACTCCCAGCCGGCCCCGCGACCGCCGCGCCTCGCGACGCGGACGTGGACGATCCGTCAAGCGCCACTCGGGTCGGTGGCTGAGGCTTCTTCGGGGGCGCGTTCCGGCCTAACCTGCGCGATCTCCGCGGTCGTGTGCGCCGGCATCGGCCTGGCCGATGCGAAAGCACCCGATTGATCAGACGGTGGTCTTCGGTTCGGGTCTCCGTGGATGGCGTGCGCTGACATCGGCCTGGCCGATGCGAACGCACACGATCGCGGACGGGAGGCGGGCGCGGATGCCGCGGGCGCGCACCGCCCTGCCACCCGCATCCGGGCCCGCCGCACCCCCAGCCAACCCCGCGACCAGCCGCGCCCCGCGACGCGGGAACGGGCGCCTGCGGCGACCGCCCCCGAGCGCGGCCACCCTCACAGCCGCCCCCAAACCGGCCGATATCCTCGGCGTCGTGGCAACCGTGCTGGACATCGAACAGGCGCTCCTGCTGCTCGAGCTCGAGCCGCCGTTCGATCAGCGCAAGGTGCAGCTCGCGCGCCGGCGCCAGGCGAAGGTCTGGCATCCTGATCTGGCCCCGCCCGGCCGGCAGCTCGCGCACGAGCGTCACCTAAAAGCGATCAACGAGGCGGCCGACCAGCTCGAGCGGATCGCCGAGGGCTCGCGCGGCGGCACCGTCAGCCGCAACGCCGTCAAGGCGAGCGCCGCGGCCGCGCGCGCCGCGCGCGCCGAAGCCGGCCGGCGCGCCTACGAGGAGGAGCAGCGCCGCCGTGAGCACGAGGCCGACCGGGCCGCCAACGACCCGTTCGGCGCGCGCGTCCCCGACCACTCGGTGGTCCACCGCTACGCGCGCTGCCTGAGCTACCCCGAGTGGGGCGTGGGCACCGTCAGCGGCATCTACTTCACGGGCGACGGCGACGAGCTGCAGCAGTGGGCGCGCGTGCGCTTCCAGCCCGGGGTGCGCACCGTGCCGGCCGGGAGCCTGCAGTTCGTCGACTTCTCCAAGCCGGACCCTGGCGCCGAGCGTGTGCAGCGCTTCATGACCGCGGCCCAGCACGCGATGGCCGAGAACAACTTCCAGCTCGCCGCCCGCCGGCTCGTCTACGCGCGCGACGCCGACCCCCAGAACGCCGCCGTGCTGCGGCTCATGACGCTCGCCTTCTGGCAGGCGGGTGACCTGCCCGCCGCCGGGCGCGCCGTACGCGACTGGGGCCGCGTCGAGAACGAGCGCCCCGCCCCGCACCGCTTCGCGGCGCGCATCTACGAGGACATGGGCGCGCTCGACCTCGCCGCCGAGGCGGCCGAGCGGGTCGCCGACCGCGCCCCGCTGGACGCGGACGCGTGGGAGCGGGTCGGCCGCCTGCGCCTGCGCCTGATGGACCGGGCGGCGGCGATCGGTGCGCTCGAGCGCGCGCGCGAGCTCGGGCCGAGCGTCGACGGCCTGCTGGACCTCGCGCTTGCGCTGCATCTCGCCGGCGATCTCGGCGGCGAGGTGACCGCTGCCGAGCAGGCCACGCAGCTCGACGCCGGCTCCGCCCCGGCGTGGGAGCGCTACGCGCACGCGCTCGCGCGCACCGACCGCATCAGCGACGCGATCGCCGCCGCAGAGCGGGCCCTGGAGCTCGACGGCTCGAGCCCCGAGCTCGCCGACCTGCTCGAGCGCCTGCGCGGGACGGCCCCGCGCGTCCTGCCGGCCGCGTAGCGGCGGGGCGCGCCGCGCCGGACGGCGCCGGACGCGCGCCGAGCGGCGGTGTCGAACATCTGCTGAGCGGCGGGGTCGGACATCTGCTGAGCGGCGGTCAAGCGCGCCCGCGCACGGCCCGAAGACTCCGGTGTGCCGCGCACCGTCTCCGCTGCCCTGCGCCGTCTGGCGCTCGCCGCTGCCGCTGTTTCCGCCCTGGCCGCCGCAGCACCCGCCGGGGCGTCCGCCGCACAGGTGGGCGTCAACGTCGACGGCATGCCGCCGCAGCAGGCGATCGACCAGGCGAGCGCGGTCGGCGCGACATGGGTGCGCACGTTCGTGCGCTGGGACGTGATCGAGCCCCAGGGCCCCGGTCGCTGGGATCCGGCGAGCGTGCAGAACATCGACAACCTCGTCGGCCTCGCACAGGCGCGGGGCATCAAGGTCCTCGCCGTCGTCGTGGGCGCCCCCCAGTGGGCCAACGGGAGCACCGATCTGTACGTGCCGCCGCGCGACCCGGCCGACCTCGCGCGCTTCATGGGGTCGTTCGCCGCGCGCTACAAGGGCCGGATCGCCGCCTGGGAGGTCTGGAACGAGCCCGACGAGTCGGACTTCTGGCACGGCTCGCCGCCGAGCCCGGCGGCCTACGCGGCGCTCTTGCAGCCGGCCTACAAGGCGGTCAAGGACGCCGACCCCGGCGCGCTCGTCTACGCCGGGCCGCTGACCGGCAACGACTACGCCTTCCTGCAGGGGCTCTACGACGCCGGCGCCGGCGGCGCATTCGACGGGGTCGCGGTGCACACGGACACGGCCTGCAGCATCACGCCGCCCGACAGCTACTACCGCGACGACCAGGGCCGGGTCGGGCAGTTCAGCTTCCTCGGCTTCCGCGAGGTGCACGCGGTGATGGACGCCCACGGCGACGGCGCGAAGCCGATCGTCATGTCCGAGCTCGGCTGGTCGGCGACCGCGACGCGCTGCGCGCGCGGCGCCTACGCGGGCAAGAAGGCCGCGGGCGTCAGCGAGGCCGAGCAGGCGGCGAACCTCAAGCTCGCCTACCACTGCCTCGCCGGCTACCCGTACGTCGCGCAGGCGATGTGGTTCTCGATGAAGGACTACGGCCAGGCCGACACCGAGCTCAACCGCTACGGCCTGCTGCGGTTCGACGGAAGCCAGCGCCCCGCCTTCGCCGCGCTCTCGGACATCGGTCACCACGGCGACCGGATGACCGGCGCGTGCGGCGACTTCGATCCGCCGTCGATCAGCGTGCTGAACCCGACGACCGGGCGCCAGTACGACAAGGACCTCCTGATCAGCGCCTCCGCGAAGGACGCACAGAGCCCGCTGGGGCGCATCACCTTCTACGCCAACGGCCAGAAGATCCGCAGCTTCACGACCGGCCTGCAGAACGGCAAGCCCGTGCAGATCGACTGGATGGGTGCGCGCAACCTGCCGATGGGGCCGGTGAAGGTGACGATCGAGGCGCTCGACCAGTTCGGCAACACCTCGACGCAGGAGATCGACGTCGTGCACGCCGACGCCGCATCGCTGCCCGCGCAGAAGACCGTCGTGAAGCTCAAGGTCAGCGGCAAGGGCCTCAAGCGCACGGTGCGCGGCTCCGTCAAGGCGCCCGGGACGACCTTCCCCGTCACCGGCAAAATCCTCGTGCAGTGGCAGTACTCGCGCAAGGGCCACTGGGTGACGCTCCACAAGGCCAGCCGCAACGCGAACAAGCCGTTCGTCTACACGCAGCGCCTCGCCAAGCCCGGCCGCTGGCGCGTCGTGGCCCAGTACAAGGGCCAGAAGCCCTTCAATCCCGCCCGCTCGGCGGGACTGCGCTTCAGCGCGCACTGAGGGCCGGGCGTCCCGGCGGCCGCGTAGCATGCGGCGCGATGCGCCTGATCGTCGCCCGCTGCGAGGTCACCTACACCGGGCGGCTGAACGCCGTGCTCCCCGAGGCCCTGCGGCTGCTGATGGTGAAGTCCGACGGGTCGGTGATGGTGCACGCGGACACCGGCGGCTTCAAGCCCCAGAACTGGATGACGCCGCCGACCGTCATCGAGGAGGAGCCGGACCGGATCGTCGTGCGCAAGCGCGCCGGGGCGAGTGAGGACCGGCTCGACATCCGCATCGCCGAGGTGCTCTCGGACGTTACGCACGACATGGGGGAGGCCGCCGAGCTCGAGAAGGACGGCGTCGAGCGCCACCTGCAGGAGGCGCTCGCCGACGCGCCGCGCTTCTGTGGCGAGGGCTTCCGGCTGGTGCGCCGCGAATGGCCGACCGACATCGGGCCCGTCGACCTCATGTGCCGCGACGACGCCGACGGCTGGGTGGCGGTCGAGATCAAGCGCGTGGCGACGATCGACGCCGTCGAGCAGCTGACGCGCTACCTGGAGCGCATCCGCCTGGACCCCGCGCTGTCCGGCTGCCGCGGCGTGCTCGCCGCGCAGCAGATCAAGCCGCAGGCCCGCACGCTGGCCGAGGCGCGCGGGATCGCCTGCGTCGAGGTCGACCTCGGGGTGGTGCGCGGCGCGCGCGAGCCCGCGCTCACGCTGTTCGCTACCTGAGCTTCAGCGCCTGGCGCAGGCGGTTGCGCGTCTCGACGGCGAGCAGGGCGACGAGCACCGCGGTCACCCCGGCCTCGAGCGCGAGCGCGCTCACCGACTGCGCGACGATCCCCCAGGCGGCGATCGCGACGGTCGCGGCGATGCGCTTGCGTGTGAGGGTGCCGATCATCGAGTGGCGGAACCCGAGCTGGCCGAGCAGGTACAGCACGGGACCGCCGGCTACGCACGCCCGGCCCGCGGCGCTCAGGACCGCAGACGGGCGACCCACGACGAGATCGTCGCCGACGGCCGCGACGATGATGCCCGCGACGATCGGGATGTGCCAGTAGGTGAACGCGTTGCGGCCCAGGCGCCCGGCCTCGTCATGCCCTCGCAGCTGGCGCTGGGAGTAGACGGCGACCTCGTCGAAGTACAGCCACCACAGCGCCGCGCTGCCCGCGAACGCGACGACGATCGCCAGCGCACGTGCCGTGTCGATCGTCAGCTCCGAGGCCTTCGCGCCGGTCGACACGACGCTCTCGCCGAGCGCGATCAGGACGAAGAGCTGGAAGCGCTCGGCGAAGTGCCCGCCCTCGATGGCCCAGTCCTGCACCGGCACCGCGGCGCGGCCGGGCAGCCGGTATCGCAGCGCCGGCCCGGCGTAGTCCATCGCCAGCGCAAGCAGCCACAGCAGGGTGCGCGCGTGGCCGCCGAGCAGGGCACCCGCGATCCACGGAACCGCGGACATCGCCGCCCAGCCGCTCACGCCGATGAACGTCGCGCGCAGCGGCTGACCGGGACGCAGCGAGCTGACAGCGAACAGGTCGCGCGAGAGCTGCAGCGCGACGTACGAGCCGGCGAACAGCAGCGCCCGGGCGCCGAACGCCTGCGGGATCGCGATCGCCATCCCCAGGCTCGCGAGCATGCAGAAGAGCAGCAGGACCCGCACGCCGACCCAGTCGGGGTCGAACCAGTTCACCATCCAGGTCGTGTTGATCCAGGCCCACCAGACGACGAGCAGCAGGAACGCGGTCTTGGCGGCGCCGCCCCAGCTCAGGTCGTGCAGGAGCAGGTGGGAGAGCTGCGTGACCGCAAAGACGTAGACGAGGTCGAAGAACAGCTCGAGGTTCGTCGTGCGCTGCTCGCCGGCGTCGGGGTCGCGCAGGCGCAGCGCGACGCGCTGACGGCCGGCGCTCACGCGGGCAGCGTGGCGGTGAACGTCGTGAGCGCCTCGGGGCCTCGCACCGGCGGGCCGTGCCCGAACAGCGTCAGCCGCGGCTGCAGCCCGGCGAGCCGGCGCTCGCTCTCGCGGTTGCGTGCCGAGTCGTAGTTGAAGAGGTGCGGTGGCTGGCGCAGGCCGGGCACCGTCGTCAGCAGGCTCATGTCGAAGAAGACGTCGCCGCAGATGAGGACGCCGTCGCGCTCGCGCCAGTAGGAGACGTGGCCGGGGCTGTGGCCGGGCGTCTCGAGCACGACGAAGCCGGGGCCGACCTCGTCGCCCTCGCGCAGCTCGCGCGCGGGCTCGACCTTCGGCGAGCCGCCGTAGACCGCCATCAGCCGCCTGCCGCGGCGACCCGGGGCGATCGCTGCGCGCCCGGTCCGCAGCGCGTCGGCGTCGCCCTCCCCGACCCAGACCGGGATCCCCAGCGTCTCCGACACCCGCCGTGACCCGCCCGCGTGGTCGTTGTGGACGTGCGTGAGCGCATGCGCGGTGATCGGACGGCCGCGCACCTCACGCAGGATGCGCCCCGCGTGCAGCGTGAGCCCGGCGTCGATCAGCACGTCGCCGATGACATAGGCGTTGATCGCCTGGCGCGGCACGAGCGGGATCTGCCACACGTCGTCGGCCAGCTGATGCACGCGACGGACCCTACCGCGGCACCGCGCCGCGGGCGCATGGCGCATAGCATTCGGTGCATGCCCGACCAGAGCCCCGACGCGCCGGTTCTCACCGAGCGCCGCGACAACGTCCTGCTGATCACCCTGAACCGCCCGGACGCACGCAACGCGGTGAATCGCGCGCTGGCCGAGGGCGTCGCCGCCGCGCTCGACGAGCTCGACGCGGACGACGGTCTGACGATCGGCGTGCTCACCGGTGCGGGCAGCGGGTTCTGCGCCGGGATGGACCTCAAGGCGTTCGTCGCCGGGGAGAGCGCCTGGCACGAGCGGCGCGGCTTCGCCGGCATCGTGCGGCAGCCTTCGCGCAAGCCGCTGATCGCCGCGATCGAGGGGTTCGCCGTCGCCGGGGGGCTGGAGATCGCGCTCGCGTGCGACCTGATCGTGGCGGCGAAGGGTGCCAAGCTCGGCGTGCCGGAGGTCAAGCGATCGCTCGTCGCCGCCGGCGGCGCGCTGCTGCGGCTGCCGCGCAAGCTGCCCTACGGCGTGGCGATGGAGCTCGCCCTGACCGGTGACCCGATCAGCGCCGAGCGCGGGTATGAGCTGGGCCTGGTCAACCGCGTCGCCGAGCAGGGGGGCGCGGTCGACGCCGCGCTCGAGCTGGCCGCGGCGATCGCGAAGAACGCGCCGCTGGCGCTCGCCGCGACGAAGCAGATCCTCGAGGAGCAGTGGGACTGGAGCGTCGAGGACTTCTGGTCCAGGCAGGGCGAGATCTCGGGCCCTGTCTTCACCTCCGAGGACGCGCGCGAGGGCTCGATCGCCTTCGCCGAGAAACGCGAGCCGGTCTGGAAGGGGCGCTAGCGCCGCCGCTGTACACCCGGTCCAGGTCCGCCTGTACCGGCGGCCGAAATCTCGGACGTTGCGCGGGCGCACGCCTACGATCCCGCGCATGCGGGTCCGCGCGCCCCAGATCGTCGCGTTCGGCGGCGGCGGCTTCTCGATGGAGGCGGGCAATCCGCTGCTCGACGAGTTCGTGCTTTCGCTCGCAGGCCCGCGCCGGCGTCCGCGTGTCTGCTTCATCCCGACGGCGTCCGGAGACGCCGACCACTATGTCGTGCGCTTCTACCGCGCGTTCTCCCCGGCGCGCTGCGAGCCGAGCCACGTCTCGCTCTTTCGGCGCGACACCGGTGGCGGGGCGGTCGAGGGCGACCTGGAGGCACACCTGCTCTCGCAGGACCTGATCTACGTCGGCGGCGGCAGCGTGCTGAGCCTGCTCGGCGCGTGGCGGGCGCACGGGCTCGACGCGATCCTGCACCGCGCCTGGGAGCGGGGCGTCGTGCTCTGCGGCCTGTCGGCGGGGTCGCTGTGCTGGTTCTCCGAGGCGGTCACCGCGTTCCACGGCCCGCCCCGGCGCGTCGAGGGGCTCGGCATGCTGCCGTACTCCAACTGCGTCCACTATGACGGCGAGCCGGCGCGACGCGCGGAGTACCACCGCTTCGTGCAGGAAGGCATGCGTCCCGGCTACGCCGCAGAGGACGGCGCGGCGCTGCACTTCGTGGGCCACGACCTGCAGGAGGTCGTCAGCTCGCGCCACGGCCAGCGCGCCTACCGCGTCGAGCGCCGGCGCGGCACGGTGCGTGAGACCCCGCTCGAGGCGCGCTATCTCGGCGACGAGGCCGCCTGCGCGCCGCCGCTGGCGACGGCACGATGACACGCACGATCCTCGCACTCGGCGGCGGCGGCTTCACCACCCCGCCCGGCGACCCCGCGCTCGACGAGCTCGTGCTCGAGCTGACCGGGCGGCGCGAGCCGCGCGTGCTCTTCCTGCCGACGGCCAGCGGCGACGCCGGGGAGCAGGTGCACCGCTTCCTCGACGCCTTCGTCCACCGCGCCTGCAAGGCGAAGGTGCTCTCGCTCTTCCGCCTGCGCGACCAGCGACTGCCGCTGCGCGACCTGATCCTCGCCCAGGATGCGATCTACGTCGGCGGCGGCTCGATGCGCAACCTCATCGCGCTCTGGCGCGAGCACGGCGTGGATGAGCTGCTGCGCGAGGCCTGGGGGCGCGGCACGGTGCTCGCCGGGCTCAGCGCCGGCGCGATGTGCTGGTTCGAGCAGGGTGTCACCCGTTCGGCCGGGGCGGCGGCCGGGGCGCCGGGGCTCGGGCTGCTGCCGGGGTCGTTCTCGGTGCACCGCGACTCCGAGCCTGAGCGCCGGCCGGCGTACCTGGAGGCGGTCGGCGCCGGCGCGTTGCCGGACGGCTGGATCGCCGACGACGGCGCGGGACTGGTGTTCTCCGGCGGCGAGGTGGCGCGGGTCGTCAGCGCTCGCCCGGGCGCGGGGGTGGCGCGGGTCGAGCGCATCGCCGGCACGGTGGTCGAGCGGGAGCTGCCCGCCGAGCGGCTGGGCACTCCGGGAACGCGCGTCGTGCAGGACGCCGCCGTGCGCGAGCTGCGGGCGGTGCGCGAGCTGCGGGCGCGGGGGACCGGCGTGCGCGGCTGAGCGCCTATTCGCCCTGCAGCGTCGCGACCAGCGTGCGTGCTCCGCCGCGGTCGCGGTGCTCGCAGAGGTAGAGGCCCTGCCACGTCCCGAGCGCCAGGCGCCCGGCGCGCACCGGGAGCGTGAGGTCCGGGCCCGTGAGGACCGATTTCGCGTGGGCGGGCATGTCGTCGGCGCCCTCGAGCGTGTGCGTCCAGGCGAAGTCCTCCGGTGCGAGGACGTCGAGCCACGTGCGCAGGTCGCGGCGCACGTCCGGCGACGCGTTCTCTCCGAGCGCGAGCGACGCGGACGTGTGCTGGATCAGGACGTGGCAGAGGCCGACGCGCAGCGCGGCGAGCTCGGGCAGGGCGGCGGTCAGCTCGCCGGTGACGAGGTGCACGCCGCGCGGCCGCGGGGCGAGCACGATCTCGCGCTGGATCCACATGCCGGCCACGCTACCCCACGTCGAGCGTCCCGGAAGGCCTCCGCTGGGCGGCAGCCAGGGACGCTCGCCGTGGTGGTCAGCCGAGGGCGTCACGCACGGCGGCGGCCGACGGCGCGATGTCCGGGCCCAGGCGGTCGAGCAGCTCGCGCCAGGAGGGGCGCAGCTCGATCGCGCGGCGCACGCGCGTCAGCGCCGTGGGCATGTCGCCGGCCTGCGCGGCTGCCAGCCCGGCCCAGAACAGCAGCTCGTGGTTGTCGGGGGCCAGCGCGCTCGCGCGCGTGTAGCGGTCGCCCGCCTCGACGTGCCGCCCGGCACCGGCGAGCTCGTCGCCCTCGTTGGCCAGGTCGTAGGCGTCCTGCAGGTCGAGCAGCCGGTCGAGTTCGGCCAGCGGCTCTTCGTGATCGTCGACGCGCAGGTCGGCGCTGGCCTCCCACGGCGCTCCGGAGGCCGGCACCACGAGCAGGGCTGCCGACTGGCGCCCGCGCACGTCGCCGCCATGGGCCTCGGCGGCGTGCAGCGCCGCCACGAGGCGCCGCGCAAGGCCGCCCGGCGCCGACTCGAAGGCGTAGGCCATCGCCGGCCATACGTCGGGCGAGGCCATCATGTTCGCCTGCGCGCTGAACTGCTCACCGCTCTGGTCGCCGGCGAACGCGATACAGCGCTCCCCGGTGTGGACCGCGACGTGCCCCAGCCCGTCGACCACCGCGACCTGGCGGTAGTGCGCCGACGGATCCTGCGCGAGCAGGTCGGCAAGCGCCTCGTGCGCGGGTGTCCCGTCCTCGAGCCGGTCGAGCAGCCGCGGGCCGTAGGCGGGCTCGGCGATCGACTGGGTCGCCACGGCGCCGACGCCGGCGCGCGCCCACGGGACGATCGGCCCGACGGCGAACCAGTGCGACTGGACCGCGACGCCGAGGGCGCCCGTCGCCGCGTCGCGCGCCACGATGGAGTAGGTGCCGATGCGCATGGCCGCGACGCTACCGTCCGGGCATGCCGGAGAGCGACCCGCGGGCCGCCGAGATCATCGCCCGCGTGTGGGCGATCCCGGAGGGGTTCGTCGCCACGTACGGCGACCTGTGCCCCGAGGCGCCGCGCTACACCGGCGCCGTGCTGCGCACCGCGGGCGAGCCCGGCCTGCCGTGGCATCGCGTCGTGCGCGCGGACGGCTCGCTCGCGCAGGGCGAGCGCCAGCGGCGGCTGCTGGACGCCGAGGGCGTGCCGATGATCGGCGGGCGCGTCGACATGCGCATCGCGCGGCTCATCGGCCCGCCCGCCGACTGAGCGCCCCGCGCACGTCGAACGTCCCGGAAGGCCCCGTCTGGGCGGCAACGAGGGACGTTCGTGGTCGGCAGGGCGTGCGTGCGGGCGGGACTGGCTGTTGGGGGGGGGGGGCGTGGGCGGCAGTAGTTGCGTACGCAACTGGATGTGATATCTTGCTTGTGCACGCAACTACTCCCCTCCACAGGAAGGAACTCGATGAGCGCCACCGACACCGCCACCTGGACCCTCGACACCGTCCACTCGACCGCTGACTTCACCGTCAAGCACATGGTCGTCGCGACGTTCCGCGGCACGTTCGACACGATCAATGCGACCCTCGACTACGACGGCGACACGCCGAAGATCACCGGCACCGTCCCGGTCTCGAGCGTCGTCGTGAAGGACGAGAACCTCTACGGCCACCTGCAGTCGCCCGACTTCTTCGACGCCGAGCGCCACCCGGAGATCACCTTCGTCTCGACCGCCGTGCGCGCCATCAACGGCGGCCCCGCCGTCGAGGTCGACGGTGACCTGACGATCAAGGGCGTCACCCAGCCGGTCACGGCCACCGGCTACATCACCGAGCCGACCGAGGACATCGCCGGCAACAGCAAGGTCGGCGTCGAGCTGACGACCGTGATCGACCGCACCGCGTTCGGGCTGAACTGGAACGCCCCGCTGCCCAAGGGCGGCGTCGCCGTCGAGAACGACGTCACGCTGACCGTCAACCTCGAGTTCGTCGCCGCGCAGGGGGCGTAGGCGATGCGGGTGCTCGGCATCTCAGGCAGCCTGCGCCGCGAGTCGTACAACACGCAGCTCCTGCGGGCGGCGGCACAGCTGCTGCCGTCCGGCGCCGAGCTCGTGCTGCTCGACCCCGAGCTGCTGCGCGCCGTCCCGGCCTACGACGATGACGTCCAGGCATCCGGCGAGGCGCCGCCGTCCGTCGCGCGCCTGCGCGAGGAGATCGCGCAGGCGGATGGCGTCCTGTTCGCGACACCGGAGTACAACAGCTCGATTCCGGGCTTTCTCAAGAACGCCCTGGACTGGGTCTCACGGCCGCTCGCAAGCAGCCCGCTGAAGGGCAAGGACGTCGCCGTCGTCGGCGCGAGCACCGGCATGTTCGGTGCCGTCTGGGCGCAGGCGGAGCTGCGCAAGGTGCTCGCGGCGATCGGCGCGCGCGTTGTCGACCGCGAGCTGCCGGTCATGACCGCCGCCGAGGCCTTCGGCGACGGTGACCTGCTCGCCGACCGCGAACAGCACGAGCAGCTCGCCGCCCATGTCGAGGCGCTCGTCGACGCCGCGCGCATCACCGCCGGCGAGCAGCTGCAGCCCGCCGCCTAGCGATCCTCCCAGGGCGTCCGGGCGGGCGGGGGCCGCGAGGCTACCGCTCGCCCGGCAGCTTCTTGGGATACGCGGAGACCGCGATGGCCGGATCCAGCGCCGTGGCGAGGATCCGGTTCTGCTCGGCGTTGTGCGCGGCCGGGTAACCCTCGCCCGGCGAGGCGCGCTCGGGCCGTCCGACGAACCCGAACTCGAGCTCCTGGGGCAGGATCTGCATGAGGCGGGGGAACATGTGCGCGCGGGCGCCCATGTTGCGCGGCTCCTCCTGCACCCAGAGGACCTCCTTGAGGTTCGGGTACGTGGCGATCAGCGCGCGGATGTCGTGCTCGGGGAACGGGTAGAGCAGCTCGACGCGGCCGATCGCCACCGCGTCGTTGCCCTCGCGCTTGGCGTGGCCGACGAGGTCGTAGTAGATCTTGCCGGTGCACAGCAGCAGCCGGCGGACCTTCTCCACGGGCACCCGCGGCTCGCCGAGCACCGGGAAGAACTGCGTGTCGCTGAGGTGCTCGATCCGGTTCGTCGCCTGCGGCAGGCGCAGCAGCGACTTCGGCGTCATGATGACGAGCGGGCGCTGCTTGCCGATCAGCGCCTGACGGCGCAGCAGGTGGAAGTACTGGGCCGGCGTCGTGAGGTTCGCGACGCGGATGTTCCCCTCCGCGGCGAGCTGGAGGAAGCGCTCGAGCCGCGCCGAGGAGTGCTCGGGCCCCGAGCCCTCGTAGCCGTGCGGGAGCAGCAGCGTCAGGCGCGAGGTCTGGCCCCACTTGGCCAGGCCGCTAACGATGAACTGATCGATGATCACCTGCGCGCCGTTGCCGAAGTCGCCGAACTGCGCCTCCCACAGCACGAGCGTCTCGGGTGACTCCTGCGAGTAGCCGTACTCGAAGCCCAGGCACGCGGCCTCCGACAGCGGGCTGTTGTGGAGCTCGACCGGTGCCTGCGCCTCACGCAGGTGCTGGATCGGCGCGAACGTCTGCCCGGTCTTGGCGTCGTGCAGCACCATGTGGCGCTGGCTGAAGGTGCCGCGCTCGGCGTCCTGGCCGGTGAGCCGCAGCGGCACGCCCTCGGTCAACAGCGAGGCGAACGCGAGCGCCTCGGCCTGCGCCCAGTCGATGCCGCCGCCGGGCCCGACCGCCTCGCGCCGGCGCTCGAGCTGCTTGACGAGCTTGGGGTGGATCGTGAAGCCCTCGGGGACGGTGAGCAGCTCCTCGTTGAGCGTGCGCAGCAGGTCTGCCGGCACCGCGGTCCGCACCGGCGGGCTCTGCGTGCGGTCGAGCTGGTACTCGCCGGTCGGCTGCTCGACCGTGCCCGCCTCCTGCGCCTCCTTGATCTGGGCCTTGAGCTCCTGATGGCGGCGCGTGAGGTCGTCCCAGATGTCCTGCTGCCAGGTGTCGACCTCCTCGCGGCTGACGACCGCGCGTTCGACGAGGCTCGTGGCGTAAAGGTTCGAGACGCGCTCGTGGCGCTTGATCTCGACGTACATCTCCGGCTGGGTGTACGCGGGCTCGTCGGCCTCGTTGTGGCCGAAGCGGCGGTAGCCGATCAGGTCGATCAGGACGTCGTGGCCGAACTCCTCGCGGAAGGCCATCGCGAGGTCCACCGCCGCGATGCACGCCTCGACGTCATCGGCGTTCACGTGGATGATGGGGACGTCGAACCCCTTCGCCAGGTCCGAGGCCCATTGTGTCGAGCGCGAGTCCTCGAAGTCGGTCGTGAAGCCGATCTGGTTGTTCTGGACGATGTGCAGCGCGCCGCCGACCTGGTAGCCGTCGAGGCCCTGAAGGTTCAGCGACTCGGCGACGATCCCCTGGCCGGGGAAGGCGGCGTCGCCGTGCAGGACGATCGGCACGGCCGAGCGCGGGTCGCGCTGCGCCCTGGGGCCGCTGCGGTCGGTCTGCGCGGCGCGCGAGGCGCCGAGCACCACCGGGTTCACGAACTCCAGGTGGCTCGGGTTGGACTCGAGGTTCACCAGCACGGTGCTGCCGCCGCCGCGCAGTGCGTACTCCTTCGTGAAGCCGTGGTGGTACTTGACGTCGCCGGTCCCGCCCTGCGGGATCTCGGTGACGGCCTTGACGACCTCGACCGTGGAGGTGCCCTCGAACTCGCCGAAGATCGTCTCGTACGGGCGGCCGAGGTTGTGCGCAAGGACGTTCAGGCGCCCGCGGTGGGCCATGCCGATGACGACCTCGCGCGCGCCCCCGCGCGCGGCCAGCTCGATCGCCTCGTCGAGCATCGGCACGGTCATGTCCAGGCCCTCGATCGAGAACTGCTTCTGACCGAGGTAGGCCTTGTGCATGAAGCGCTCGAGCGCGTCGACCGCGATCAGCCGCCGCAGCAGCCAGCGCTGGTGCTCGGCGTCCAGCGGCTTGCGGAAGGTGCCGCTCTCGATGTGCTCGCGCAGCCAGACGCGCTGGCGGTGGTTGGAGATGTGCTCGATCTCGTAGGCGATCGTGCCGGTGTAGGTCTCCTGGAGGTGCGGCAGCGACTCCTCGAGCGTCTCCCCCTCGACGTAGATCCGCAGGATCTTCGACGGGATCCGGCGCATCAGCTCGGGTGTCAGGTGCACGGTGTCCGGGTCCAGCGCCGGGTCGCCGATCGGCTCGGAGCCGAGCGGATCCAGGCGGGCCGCGAGGTGGCCATTCGTGCGGTACGCCTTGATCAGCGACGTCGCCGCCTGCACGGCCTGCATGAGCACGAGGTCGTCGCCCTCCGGCACGGCGGCGGCCGGCACCGTAGGAGCGGCGGCCGCGGCGGCGAGCTGGGGCTCGGGCGGCTCGGGAGCGGGCCCGAGCGCGGCGCCCAGGTCGGCGAAGATCTCGTCATAGAAGCCGTGCTCGCCCTGCAGATAGCCCTCGACGACCTGGAGGAAGCGCCCCGACTCCGCACCCTGGATGATGCGGTGGTCGTAGGTCGAGGTCATCGTCATGACCTTCTCGGCCCCGAGCAGCGCGCCGACGTTGCCCAAGCCGACGGGATAGGCGATCGAGCCGGTCGCGACGATCGTCCCCTGGCCGACCATGAGTCGCGGCACCGACGCGACCGTGCCGATCCCGCCCGGGTTCGTGAGCGTGATGTTTGCGCCCTGCAGGTCGTCGGCGGAGAGGGTGTTCGTGCGCGCCTTGTCGATCAGCGCGTCGAAGGCGGCCTTGAACTCGCTGAAGCGCATCCGGCCCGCGTCGCGGATCACCGGGACCATCAGGGTTCGCGAGCCGTCCTTCTTCTCCACGTCGACTGCGATGCCGAGGTGCACCGCCCCGTCGTCGATCCGCTGCGGCCTGCCGCCGTCCTCGGCGAAGTGGTGCGCCATCACCGGCATCGACTCGGTCGCCGCGCGCGCGATCGCGTAGGCGATGAGGTGGGTGAAGGAGACGCGCTGCCCGGCGTCCTTCAGCTGCCGGCGGCGCCCGTCCATCTGCGTGACGGTGATCGTGCGGAACGATGTTGCGGTCGGGATCGACCGGCTCTCGTCCATGTACTTGGCGAGCATCGCCGCCCCGCCGCGAAGCGGCTGGGCACTCGCCGCGGCGGGCGAGGGCCCAGTCTCCTTGGCCGCGAGGACGTCGGCCTTCGTGACGCGGCCACCCGGGCCGGTGCCGCTGACCTGCGTGAGGCTGACGCCCTCGGCGGCGGCGACGCGCGCGGCGACCGGCGAGACCTTCAGCCCTTCGGGAGGCGCTGCCGGAGCCGCGGGCGCCGGCGGCGCGGCCGTGGCGCCGTTCCCGCCTGGCGCCGCCGGCACGGCGGGGGCGGCGCCCGCCCCGACGCGCATGCGCGCGATGACCTGGCCGACCGTGACAGTCTCGCCCTCGGCGGCGAGCACCTCGGTGATGACGCCGGCCGCCGGCGCGGGCAGCTCGACGTCGACCTTGTCGGTCGAGATCTCGACGACCGTGTCGCCGTCGGCGACCTCGCTGCCGACCTGCACGTGCCACTCGAGCAGCGTGCCCTCGGTGACCGACTCGCCCGCGCCCGGCGTGACGATGTCGACGATCTCGCCCGCGCCCTCGGCGGGCGGTGCCGGCGGCGCCGCGGCTGCGCCGCCCTCGGCGGCGGCCGGCTCCTCGGCGAGCGCCGCGGGCGCAGCGCCGTTGCCGGACGGCTGGATCTCGGCGAGCACGGCGCCGACGGTGACGGTGTCGCCCTCGGCGGCGCAGACCTTCACAACCGTGCCCGTGACGGGCGCGGGAACCTCGGCGTCGACCTTGTCGGTTGAGATCTCGACGAGCGTTTCGTCGGCCTCGACCGTGTCACCCTCGGCCTTGTGCCACTCCAGGACGGTTCCCTCGGTCACCGACTCGCCCATCGCCGGGAGCGTGACCTGGACTGTGGTGGAGACCGCCATCGGGAGGACCGCCAGTGACTCTAGCGTGCGGGCGGCGCGGGTGGCGCGGCCGCAGGCGAGCCTGCGGACGGGCGTTCGGGCGCCGTCCGGACGGGCACTGCGCGCGACGGGTCGAGCGCGGCGCGCCGGCGCCCCTCGCGCACGAACTCGTACGTGCCGAAGAACGGTGCGATACCCCCGAGCACGCTCACCGCGAAGGCCGTGCGCAGGGGCACGACGCGGGCGCGCAGGGCGGCGAAGATCAGCACCACCATCAGGATCCAGCCGATCCCATGCGTGAACCCGAAGACCATCTCCTCGGTCGAGAGCCCCGGGACGAGCCAGACGATCAGCAGGCAGGTGTAGACCGTCGAGTGGGCGAACGACAGCCGTTTCAGCGTCCCGAACGAGAGGCTCACGCGGGCGCTCCCTCCAGCAGCGCGGCCATGCGCCGCAGCGGCTCGTCCGCCTCGGGCGGCCACTGCGCGATGTCGGCGGGCCACCAGGCGTATGCGTCGTGCTCCTCGTCCGGCGTGACGCGCGCGCCGGACGCCAGCCAGGCCTGGCCGATGAACATGCTCATGCCGTGCGGCAGCAGGATGAGCGCCTCGCCCCGCACGCGCTCGGGCTCGACGCTCCACTCCTCGTGCAGCTCGCGCAGGAGCGTGTCGAAGGGGTTCTCGCCGACGTCGACCGCCCCGCCGGCGCCGAGCGCCCAGCGCCCGGGCCAGGAGGCCAGCCACGCGGCGCGCCGGCCGGCCAGCCAGCGCCCATCCGCGTCGCGCACGGCGCACAACGCGGCCATCGAGTCCGACGCGTCGCCGTCGACGAGCCGCAGCGCCCAGCGCACCGGCTGCAGCTCGATCGTCAGGCGCCCAGCGTCGTCGACGTCGTAGCCGACCAGGCGCGCGCTCCAGCCGTCGTGGCTGGGAGAGCCGCGCCGCGCGAGCGCGGCGACGGCGGCGTCGGCGGCCTCGGTCTTCTCCGGGCCCGGCGCGTAGCGCTCCTGTGACCACCGCGCGGCCACCTGGTCGCTCGACCAGGGCCCGCGGGCGAGGATGCCGGGCGCCGTGCTCATCGCGCTACAGGCTACGAGCAGCAGGGCCGCCCGGACGCATACGCTGGCGCGATGACCGGGCGCCGCGCGCGCAGCCGCTGGGGATGGGGCTTCGAGGACGCCGTGATCCTCGACGCCGAGGCGCGCGCGATGGCCCCGCACGCCGAGCAGCTGCTCGGCGTGCCCGCACAGGAGCTCGAGGAGCCCGTCGCGCTCGAGCGCGCGTCGTTGCCGGCGGCGCGGATCGCCCCGCCGGCCGGCCCGCTCGCCACGATCTGCGCGCAGGACGACGACGCGCGCGCCAGGCACGCCTACGGCAAGTCCTACCTCGACACCGTGCGTGCGCTGCGCGGCCTGTACGAGCACGCCCCGGACGTCGTGGCGTGCGCGCGCGACGAGCGCGACGTCGAGGCGCTCCTGGAGTGGGCCGCCGGCGCGAACGTCGCGGTCGTCCCCTACGGCGGCGGGACGAGCGTCGTCGGCGGCATCGAGGCCCGCGTCCCCGGGCGCTTCGACGGCGTGCTGGCGCTCGACGTCGGCGCGCTCGACGCGCTGCACGAGGTGGACGCGGTCTCCGGTGCCGCGCGCATCGGCGCCGGGGCCAGCGGCCCGCGCCTGGAGGAGCAGCTCGGCGCACACGGCCTGACGCTGCGCTTCTACCCGCAGTCGTTCGAGCTCTCGACGCTGGGCGGCTGGATCGCCACGCGCGCCGGGGGGCACTTCGCGACCGGGCCGACGCACATCGACGACCTCGTCGAGAGCGTGCGCGCGATCACGCCCGCCGGGGCGTGGGAGTCACGGCGACTGCCCGGCTCGGGCGCCGGGCCGAGCCCGGACCGGATGCTGATCGGCTCGGAGGGCATCCTCGGGGTCATCACCTCGGCGTGGGTGCGCGTGCAGCCGCGCCCGTGCCACCGCGCGGCGCGGTCGGTGCGCTTCCCGGACGTCGCGTCCGGTGCCGACGGAGTGCGCGCGATCGTGCAGGCCGGGCTGCGACCGGCCAACTGCCGGCTGCTCGACGAGCTCGAGGCGCGGCAGGCCGGCGCGGGCGACGGCTCGCACACGGTGCTCGTGCTCGGCTTCGAGTCGGTCGACCACCCCGTGGAGGACGAGCTGGCGCGCGCGCTCGAGCTGGCGCGCGAGCACGGCGGCGTCGCGGACGAGCCGGCCGCCGGCGAGGGCGGGGGCCGCTCGGTCGGCGCCTGGCGCGAGGCGTTCCTGCGCATGCCCTACGTGCGCGACGCGCTCATCCGCCTGGGCATCCTCAGCGACACGTTCGAGACGGCGATCACCTGGGACCGCTTCCCCGCCTTCCACGAGCACGTGATGGGCGCGGTGCGCGAGGCGCTCGGCGAGCCCTGCCGCGTCACCTGCCGCTTCACGCACGTCTACCCCGACGGCCCGGCGCCCTACATCACGGTGCTCGCCCCCGCCCGCCGCGGCGACGAAGCGGCGCAGTGGCACCAGATGAAGGCGGCCGCGGGCGAGGCGATCCTCGCCGGCGGCGGGACGATCACCCACCACCACGCCGTCGGGCGCGACCACCGGCCCTGGTATGACCGCCAGCGCCCAGAGCCGTTCGCCGCCGCGCTCGCCGGCGCGAAGGCCGCCGTCGACCAGGCGGGGCTGCTCAACCCGGGCGTGCTTCTGCCCTGAGCCGAGGGCGTCCGGCCGGGCGCATCGCGAGCGCGCCGAAGAGGAAGCACAGCGCGCCGATGAAGGTGCCGAGGTCGGCGAGCGCCGCGTTCGAGAGCTGGCCGGAGTCCGGGTTCACGTACGCGCCGAGGGCCGAGACGCCGAACGCCACCGAGCCGATCATGTTCAGCCAGGCGCTCCACCAGGTGCGCGCGTCGGGATCCCAGAGGCGGTCGCGCTTGCTCGTCGCCACGCACGCCAGGGCGCTGGCAACGAGGAAGCAGACCGAGCCGAAGGCATCCGGGCGCCAGACGAGCCGGTCCTCCTGGGCGGCGCTGAGCCCGGTGATGAGCGCCGAGCCGGTGCTGATGTTGAAGAAGAAGGTGCCGATCGCCTGGATGCCCGCCGCCCACCAGTCCTCCCACTCGCCCGGGCGCCGCCAGGCGCCGGGCTGACGCGCCGCCCACTGCGTGACGCCGCCGCCCGTGAAGAAGATCGAGCCGAGGAAGTACGTGGCGTTGTCGGCCGTCACGCCGACGAGGTTGGCGTAGCCCGGGAAGGCGCCGAGGGCAAAGAGGAAGGCGCCGATGCCGAACAGGCGCGCCTCGCGGCGCTGCTGGCCGATCGCGGTGAGCTGGATGGTGTGGCGCATGCGGCGGTCCCCGTGACGGTGCGGGGCGGGCGAACCGTATCCCCGCGCGAGGACCGCCTTGACACGATATGTGAGTGAGTGCATACTCACACCCTGATGACCCCCGCCGAGCGAGCAGCCCGCAGGCTCCAGACCGCCGACGAGCGGCGCGAGGACGTCCTCGCCGCGGCGCGCCCGCAGTTCGCCCGCAAGGGCTTCTACGGCACGCCGACCGCGGAGATCGCGCGCGACGCGGGGATCTCGCAGGCCTACCTGTTCCGGCTCTTCCCGACGAAGGAGGAGCTCTTCATCGCGGTCACCGAGCGCTGCATGGAGGCCGTGGGCGAGGCGTTCCGCCGCGCCGCCGCACCCCATGCCGGCGACGAGGACGCGATGTTCGCGGCGATGGGCGAGGCCTACGAGGGCCTGCTCGCCGACCGCGACATGCTGCTGGCCCAGCTGCAGGCCTATGCGGCCTGCGAGGAGCCGGCGATCGGCGACGCCGTGCGCCGTCGCTACGGCCTGCTCGTCGACATGGTGCGCGAGACGACCGGCGCCGCGGAGGAGCGGGTGACCGCGTTCTTCGCCACGGGGATGCTCCTCACGGTGATCGCCGCGATCGGCGCGCACGAGCTGGACGAGCCCTGGGCCCGGTCGCTCATGGCCGGTATCGACGAGGACTGCTGAACCCTCCGACCGAAAGGACGTCCCTGATGAGCGTCTTCGCGCCAGATGTGAGTAAGCGATCACACACTTCGTTCCCCATTGCCACGCTGCTGATCGTGTCGGCGGCGCTGTTCATGGTCACGCTCGACAACCTCGTCGTGACGACGGCGCTGCCGTCGATCCGCGTCGACCTCGGCGCGACCCTCGAGTCGCTCGAGTGGACCGTGAACGCCTACACCCTCGCCTACGCAGTGCTCCTGCTGACCGGTGCCGCACTCGGCGACCGCTTCGGCCGCCGCCGCGTGTTCGCGCTCGGCGTCGCGCTGTTCACGGCTGCCTCGGCCGCGGCGGCGATCGCCCCGAGCGCCGGTGCGCTCGTCGCCGCGCGCGCGGCGCAGGGGGCCGGCGCGGCGATCATCACGCCGCTGACCTTGACGCTGCTGGCCGACGCGGTGGCCGAGGAGCTGCGCGGGCTGGCGATCGGCCTGTGGTCGGCCGTCGCGGGCCTGGGCGTCGCGCTCGGCCCCGTCATCGGCGGCGCGATCGCCGGCGGGATCTCCTGGCACTGGATCTTCTGGGTGAACGTCCCGATCGGCCTGTGCCTCGTACCGGCGGCGCGCACCATGCTCGCCGAGAGCCGTGGCCCGGGCTCGCGGCTCGACCTGCGCGGGGTGGCCCTGGCCGGGGCCGGCCTGCTCGCGCTCGTCTTCGGGATCGTGCGCTCGAGCGCGCTGGGGTGGACGAGCCCGACCGTGCTGGCCTCGCTCGGCCTCGGCGTCGCGCTGCTCGCCGCCTTCCTGGTCTGGGAGGCGCGGGCTGCGGAGCCGATGCTGCCGCTGCGCTTCTTCTCGAGCCGCACGTTCTCGGCGACGAACGGCGTCTCGTTCGCGATGTACTTCGGCGTGTTCGGCTCGATCTTCTTTCTCGCGCAGTACTTCCAGACCGCGCAGGGCCTCTCGCCGCTGCAGGCCGGGCTCCACACGCTGCCGTGGACGGCGATGCCGATGCTCGTCGCGCCGGCGGCCGGGCTCCTGTCGGACCGCATCGGCGCGCGCCCGCTGATGGCGGCCGGGCTGGGGCTGCAGGCCGTCGCGCTCGGGTGGGTCGCCTCGGTCGCCGCCGTGGACACGCCGTATGCGGACCTCGTCCCCGGCCTGGTCCTCGGCGGCACGGGCATGGGCCTCGTGTTCGCGCCGTCGGCGAACGCCGTGCTGTCAGCGGTGCGCCCGCAGGAGGCCGGCCAGGCCTCCGGGGCGACGAACACGATCCGCGAGCTCGGCGGCGTCCTGGGGATCGCCGTGCTGGCGACCGTGTTCGCGGGCGCCGGCGGCTACCTCTCGCCGCAGGACTACGTGGCGGGCATGACCGCGGCGCTGCCGGTCGGGGCGGCGGTGCTGGCCGGCGGCGCGCTGCTCGCGCTGCTCGTCCCGGGCCGCGGGCGCCGAGGGCGCGCCGGGCTGGCGGCGGAGCTCGATCCGCCGCTACCCTCCGTCACGTGAGCGGCTTCGAGTCCAAGAACCTCGCCGCCATCCGCGCGGCGCTCGACCATCACAACGCCGACTGCCCGATGCCGGCGACGGCGATCCTGCTCAACCCGATCGACCACGGGCTGATCGGCTGGGACGAGCTGTGGGGGCTGCCGGTGCTGCCCGACGAGCGCGTGCCCACCAAGCGCGTGCGGATCCAGTGCGACGGCTCGGCGTTCGGCATCGAGGACGAGGTCGCCGAGGCGGTCTCCTCGCCGACCGAGCTGCCGGTCGTCGTCCCGGTCGGCCCGCTGCCCGGCGAGGACGAGCCGGACGACGCGGACGCGCCGCCGTTCTGAACGGCGGGCGGGCTCCTGCTGCGCCCGGAAACAGGTGCGCGACCGTGGTCAGGCGCCTCGCTGACGGGCGCCGGTGGTGCCCGCCGCTGCGGCCGCCGCGCAGGGATCGTGTGCTCCAGCATCGGCGCGGCCGACGTCGATGCACACGACCCTCCAAGGGGTACGACACGCGCGGCGGCCCGGTAGTCCGCGGCGCTCGCATCACCGCCGCGCGGCGCCCGCGCCCGCGCTGATCCGCGCACGGATCGTGTGCTCCCGCGTCGGCGCGGCCGATGTCGATGCACGCGCCGCGGCAGGCGCGGCGGCCGGTGCCCCGATGCGTGGCACCGGAGCCGCGGGCGCGGCGGCCGGCCCGCGCGGCGCTCAGCGCACCTCGAGCCGGCGACCGAACGCCCGCGCGAACAGCTCGACCTCGCGCGAGGCGGCCCAGCGCGGCACGGTCGCGTCGCCGTCGGCGACGAGCTCGAGCTGCACGACCTCGGGTCCATCGACGGCGCGCACCTCGCGCACGAGCTGATCGCGGCTACGTTCGAGGTCCTCGCCGAGGCGCAGGAGCACCGCGCAGCGGTCGAGCAGCTCGGCGTCGCCGGGGCGGGCGAGCGCCTCGAACGGCCCGAGGTCCGGCAGCCCCTTGCGGTGGTAGCGGACCATCTGGCCGATCAGTGCGACCTCGCGCGGGGTGAAGCCGGGGAGCCCGGCGTTGAGGATGAGGTAGCGCGAGTGCTTGTGGTGGTCGTCGTAGTCGACCGCCACGCCGACGTCGTGCAGCAGGCAGGCGGCCCACAGCAGCTCGCGCTCGGCCGGGTCGCCGGGATGCAGGCCCGCTGCGGCGAGCTGGTCGAAGAGGCCGAGCGCCAGCGCCGCGACGTGGCGCGTGTGGGCGGCGTGCGGATCGTACTGCGCGGCGAGGTTCACGACGCTCGCACGCCGCACGTCCTCGAAGAGGTGGTCGGGGCCGTCGAGCACCCGCTCGAAGAAGACGCCCTCGCGCAGCCCGGCCTCCGTCGCCTCGATCGCATCCATCGCCCCGGTCTCGAGCACGGTCTGCACGACGACGGCCCCCGCGAGCACGATGTCGCCGCGGGCCGGCTTGATGCCCGGCACGCGCCGACGCTCGCTCACGGGCATCGCCGCAAGCCGCCGCACCAGCTCGTCCAGCGCCCCGCGATCGATGCGAAAGCCCTGCACCCCGAACTCCGGCAGCTCGTCCATCCGCTGGGCCGCCGCGGCCAGGTTGCGCACCGTGCCGCCGACGCCGACGAGGCGCTCGCCGCAGCCGGCCAGCCAGTCCGCGCGCTCAAGCTTGCGGCGCACGTGGTCGCGCAGGCGAGCGAGGGCGCGCGCGCCCTGCGCCTCCTCGCCCGGCAGGAAGCGCTCGGTCATGCGCACCGCGCCCAGGCGCCAGGACTCGAAGGCCAGCGGCAGGCGCTCGGCGACGTGCACGAGCTGCATCGAGCCGCCGCCGAGGTCGAGCACCGCCCCGTCGCGCAGGTCGGTCGAGTTGATCGCCGCCAGATAGCCATAGCGCGCCTCCTCCTCGCGCGTGAGGACGCGGACGTCCAGCCCGGAGGCATCCTTCGCGCGCTCCAGGAACGCGGCGGAGTTCGACGCCTCGCGGATCGCGCTCGTGGCGACCGCGTCGATCTCGCCGGCGGTCAGGCCGGCGGCCTGGCAGAAGTGCGAGAAGACCGTCGTCGCGGCGATCGCACGCGCGATGCCGTCCTCGCCGAGCTCGCCGGTGTCCTCCATCCCGGCGCCGATCCGCACCGGCTCGTAGATCTCGTCGGTGCGCTTCCACCAGCCGCCCAGGCCGCCGGGCGCCCCGGCGTGCGAGGTGAAGACGACGAGCCGGAAGGAGTTCGACCCGAGGTCGGCGACCGCCAGCCGGGAGTCACCGTCAGGAGGCGGCAAACTCGAGCAGCTCGATGCGGTAGCCGTCCGGATCGCGCACGAAGCACAGGCGCGGGCCGTTCTCGCTGACCGTGTAGGGCGGCTTCTCGGGCTCGATGCCCTGCTCGGCGAGCTCCGCGAGCGCCGTGTCGAGATCGTCGAGGCGCACCGCGATGTGGTTGTAGCCGGTCCCCATGTCGTAGGCGTCGACGCCGAAGTTGTAGGTCAGCTCCAGGCGCGCCCCGTCGTCTGGAAAGCCCATGAAGACGTTGATCGCCTCGTCGCGGATCGGCAGGCGCCCGAGCTCCTCGAAGCCGAGCGCCTTGTAGAACGCCACCGATCGGTCGATGTCGCCGATGCGGTAGCAGGTGTGGATGAGCTCGGGCATGCGGCGTAGCGTAGCCTGAGGGCCATGCTCGTCGAGCGCTCCCTTCTCCCGGATTTCCTGACGAACACCTACCTCGTCGGCGAGCCCGGATCAGCGGCGTTCTTCGTCGATGCGGGCGGCCCCGTCGAGCCGCTGATCGAGGCCGCTGACCGCCACGAGCTGACGCCGACGCACGTGCTGCTCACGCACCACCACTTCGACCACGTCTGCGCGCTCGACGCGCTGCTCGAGCGCTGGCCGGACCTGCAGGTGCTGATCCATCCCGCCGAGCGGGACCTCGTGCCCCGGGCGACCGGCGACCTGGTGCCCGGCGAGACGCTCGCGATCGGCGGTCTACGGGTGCGTGCGCTGCACACGCCCGGGCACACCGCCGGGATGCTCGCGCTCGTGGTCGACGGCGAGGTGTTCACCGGCGACACGCTCTTCAAGGGCTCGGTCGGCGGCGTGCGCGCCCCGGGCAGCACGAGCTACGCCGACCTGCGCGCGTCGATCATGGACACGCTGATGACACTCCCGCCCGAGACGGTGGTGCGCCCGGGCCACTCCGACCCGACGACGATCGGCGACGAGTGGGAGCACAACGGCTTCATCCGCATCTGGCGCAGCGTCGATCCCGAGGGCTCGGCGCCGTGCACGGCGATGGGCGAGCCCGCGACGCTGATCCTGCTCGGCGACGACTACGACGGCGGGCACAAGGCCTGGGTGCGCTGGCCCGACGGACGTGACGACATCGTCCCGGGCTCGCAGGTGTCGACGAGCTAGGGCCGGAGCCGGGCATGGACGCGCGCGAGGGCGACGAGCGGGGAACGGGCGAGGAGCGGGGCACGCCCGAGGAGCGCGGCGCGGAGGACATGCCCGCGACGCGCCTTCGCCGCAGCGCCGCGCTCGGCCGGCTGGCCGCCACCGAGGCGGCGAAGTACGCCGGCACCTACGCGGCGAACCTGCGGCGCTCGCCCGAGGAGGCCGAGGACGCCCTGGGGCGCCGGCAGGTCGACGCGGCGCGCCAAATGGTGCGCGTGCTCGGCTCGATGAAGGGCGTGGCGATGAAGCTCGGCCAGACGCTCTCGGTCGCCGATCTGAGCGCGGTGCCCGAGCCCCACCGGGCCGAGGTGCAGGCGACGCTCGCCCAGCTGCGCGACGCCGCCCCGGCGGTGCCGTTCAAGGACATGCGCGGCGTGCTCGAGCGCGAGTACGGCGAGCGCCTGCAGGACGTGTTCGCGGACTTCGACCCCGAGCCGGTGGCGGCGGCGTCGATCGGCCAGGTCTACCGCGCTCGCCTGCACGACCGGCGCGAGGTGGCGGTCAAGGTCCAGTACCCGGGCATCGCCGCGGCGGTGCGCGCCGACCTCCAGAACCTCGGCCCGCTGCTGCGGATCGCCAAGCAGATCATCCCGGGGCTCGACGTCGACGGCACGGCGGCCGAGGTGCGCGAGCGCATGCACGAGGAGCTCGACTACGAGCTCGAAGCCGCCAACCAGCGCGCGGTTGCGCGCGTGCACCGCGGCCACCCGTTCATCGTCGTCCCCGAGGTCATCGGCGACCTTTGCCGCGAGAAGGTCATCGTCGCGGAGTTCGTCGAGGGCCTCAGCCACGAGCGGATCCGCGAGCTCGGCCAGGCCGAGCGCGACCGCGTCGCGGAGATCATCTTCCGCTTCTACTTCGGCTGCATGTACCGCCACCACCAGTTCTCCGGCGACCCGCATCCCGGCAACTCGCTGCTCATGGCCGACGGGCGCATGGCCTTCCTGGACTTCGGGCTGTTCAAGCGGATCAGCGCGCAGGCCGCCGACAGCGAGCTTGAGATCCAGCGCCTGGGGGTCGAGGGCCGCGGCGAAGAGATGATCGAGAAGATGGCCGCGGCGGGGATGCTTCCGCACCCCGAGCGGGCGACACCGGAGGGCGTGCTCGCACAGTTCCGCGCCTACTCCGGGTGGTTCACGACGGACGCCGAACTCGAGCTCGATCCGGGCCTGGCGACGCGCATCGTGCTCGAGTTCAGCGACCCGCTGCAAGGCCAGTTCCAGCAGATCCGCCACGAGCGGCTGCCCGCCGAGCACGTCTTCGGCCGGCGCCTGGAGATGATGACGCTGGCCGTCATGAGCCAGCTGCGCCCGCGCGGGAACTGGTTCCGGATCGCGCGCGAGTGGATGTACGGCGCGGAGCCGGAGACCGAGCTCGGACGGCTCGAGGCCGCCTACTACGGCGGTCGGCGATGAGGGCGCCGGGCCCGCGCGTGCGTCTCGCCCTGCTCGTCGCGGGGATGGCGAGCGCGTTCGCGATCCTCGCGCTCTCGGGCTCGCTTTCGGTCGCGCGGGTGCAGAGCTGGTTCCAGGGCCTGGGCTGGGCGGGGCCGGTCGTCTTCGTCCTGGCGTCCAGCCTGCTGACGGCGGCGATGTTCCCGGGCCCGCTGCTGGCGGGTGCCGCCGGGCTGCTGTTCGGCACGGCGCTCGGCACGCCGACGTCGATCGCCGCGGCGACGTGCGGTGCGACGCTCGCCTGCCTCATCGGCCGGCGCGTGGCCGGCGACGCCGTCGACGAGCTCGGCGGCGAGCGGGTGACGGCGCTGGCGGCGCTGGTCGCGCGCCGCGGCTTCGCGTCGGTCCTCTACGCGCGGGTCGCGCCGCTCATGCCCTACAACGTCGTGAACTACGCCGCGGGCCTGACCGCGATCCCGATCGCCACGTTCACGCTGGCGACCGCGATCGGCGTCGCGCCCCGCGCGTTCGCCTACGCCGCGCTCGGCGGGTCGCTGGGGAACTTCGGCTCACCGGAGAGCGTCATCGCCGTTGCGACCCTCGTCGCGATGGCGGTCGGCGGGCTGCTGGTGGTCCGCCGCGACGTGCTCCGCGAGCGCGCGGCGCGGTCGATGTGGACGGCGCAGGCGCCGCCGCCTACTGCGGCGCCGGGCGCTCGCGCAGCGGCTCGAGGCGCTGGATCTGAAAGAGGCTCGTCGTCCCCGGCCTGCCACTCGGCAGCCCCGCGGTGATGCCGACGCGCTGGCCCGGTTCGCACCAGCCGAGCTCGAGCACGCGGCGGGCCGCGTCCGCGATGAGCTCCTCGGTGACCGTGTGCTTGCGCATCGAGGCGGCTCGCACGCCCCACATCAGCCCGCAGCGGCGCACCGTCTCGCGCCCGGGGGAGAGCGCGTAGATCGGCACCGTCGGGCGGTGCGCGGAGACCAGGCGCGCCGAGCGGCCCGAGAGCGTCGGCACGATGATCGCGTCGAGCTCGAGCTCCTGCGCGGCGGCGACCGCGTTGTGCGCGACGGTGTAGCTCGCGTCGCGCCCGTCGCGGCGCACGCGGGTGTCCATCCAGCGCCGGTAGGGCGCCTCGCGCTCGGTCGTCACCGCGACCGAGGCCATCATCTCGATCGCCTCCACGGGGTAGGTGCCGATCGCGGTCTCCTGCGAGAGCATCACCGCGTCGGTGCCGTCGAGGATCGCGTTGGCGACGTCGGTCACCTCGGCGCGCGTCGGGCGCGCCGAACGCACCATCGAATCGAGCATCTGGGTGGCGGTGATCGAGATCCGCGCGCGCTCGCCGGCCAGGCGCAGCAGCCGCTTCTGGGCCATCGGCACCTCCTGGATCGGCAGCTCGATCCCGAGGTCGCCGCGCGCGACCATGATCCCATCGCTGACGCGCACGATGTCCTCGGCGCGCGCGACGGCCTGCGGCTTCTCGATCTTCGCGATCAGCGGGACGCGCGTGTGCTCGCGCACGCCGAGCACGTCCTCGGGACGGCGCACGAAGCTCAGCGCGACCATGTCCACGCCGATCCGCAGCCCGGCGCGCAGGTGCTCGAGGTCCTCCTCGGGGACCGCGGGGAGCTGATCGGCCGGGCCGGGGATGTTGAGCCCCTGGCGCGAGGCGACCATGCCCCCGAGCTCGACCTCGCAGTCGAACTCGCCGGCCTCCTCGCGCACGTGCCTGACGCGCAGGCGCACGGAGCCGTCGGCCAGGTAGACGGCCTCGCCGACCTCGACGGCCGACGCGAGCCCCGGCCAGGCAACGGTGAGCGTCTGTGCCGTCCCGAGCGCCTCGTCAGGGCCGCAGCGGAAGGTGACTGCGTCCCCGCCGCGCAGGATCACCTTGTCCTCCGCGACCGGGCCGATGCGGATCTTCGGGCCGGGCAGGTCCTGCAGCAGGGCGACGGGCCGGCCGGCGCGGGAGGCGGCGTCGCGCACGAGCTGCGCGGTCTCCTCGTGCGAGGCATGGTCGCCGTGGCTGAAGTTCAGCCGCGCGACGTCCATCCCCGCCTCGACCATCCGCACCAGCACCTCGGGATCGCGCGAGGCAGGACCAATCGTGGCGACGATCTTCGTGCGGCGGTTCATCGCGCGCCTGACGGTATTGCATGGCGCGGGCGAGCCCGTGC
This sequence comes from Solirubrobacteraceae bacterium, assembly GCA_035542555.1. Lineage (GTDB taxonomy): Bacteria > Actinomycetota > Thermoleophilia > Solirubrobacterales > Solirubrobacteraceae > F1-60-MAGs163. Next base: position 55,828 of record DATKLF010000041.1, read on the forward strand.
GGGCGGTGTCAAGCCTTCGACGGCACGTCCTTCGGCAGGTGGCCGACGCGCGGCGCCATCGCCTCGCCCATCGCGGCCAGGCCCGAGAGCGGGCGGATCATCACCGTGAACTCGCGCACCAGGCCGTCCTCGTCCATGACCAGGTGATCGAGCCCCTCGACCGACTTGCCGTTGACCGTCGCGCGGAAGATCAGCGCGTGCGTCCCGTCGCCCTCCAGCTCGTCGGTGTACTCGAAGTCCTCGAAGACCTCGAAGAGGTTCCAGAACAGCTCGCCGACCGCCTCGCGGCCGGCGAACGGCTTGAAGGCGACCGGGCTGTAGAAGCGGATGTCCGGCGCCATCAGCGCGGTCATCGCCTCCGGGTCGCGGTTCTCGACGGCGGTTCTGAACGGGTGGGCCATGCCGGGCACGCTGTCAGGAGACCGTGGTCGCCGTCAAGCTGCTCACGATGCCGGCAGCCCGACGAAGCGCCCGTCGAGGAGCAGCGGCTCGCCGTCGACGCGCAGCTCGCCCCCGGCGCGCAGGTCGCAGATGAGATCCCAGTGCAGCGCCGAGCGGTTCTTCCCACCGGTCTCCGGGTACGAGCGGCCGAGCGCGAGGTGCACCGTGCCGCCGATCTTCTCGTCGAACAGGATCGCCCCGACCGGCTGGGTGATCCCGAAGTTCGTGCCGATCCCGAGCTCGCCGAGCCGGCGCGAGCCCTCGTCGGTGCCGAGCGCATGCTGCAGGTAGTCGTCGCCGACCTGCGCGTGCGCCCGCACGACCTCGCCGCCGCGCAGCTCGAGCTCGACTCCGTCGACCTCCACGCCGGCGGGCGCGGAGCGGATCGTGAAGCGGACGTGGCCCTCAGCGCTCGTCTCGAGCGGGCCGGTGAAGACCTCGCCGCTGGGCATGTTGCGCCGGCCGTCCGAGTTGACCCACGTGCGCCCCCGCACGCCGAGGCGCAGGTCGGTGCCGTCCGCTGTGATGTGGATCTCGCGGGCGCCGCGCAGGCGGGCGATCAGCGTGTCCTGGAAGGCGCTGAGCCCGCGCCAGGCGCGCACCGGGTCGTCCTGGTCCAGGAAGGTCGCGCGCCGCACGACCGCGGCGAAGCGCTCCAGCGAGAGCCCGGCCTGCTCGGCGCCGGCCGGCGTCGGCCACAAGGTCGAGCACCAGCGCTTCTTCAGTGTGCGCTCGCGCACGGGCCGGCGGGCGCGCGCGACGCGGGCGATGCGCTCGGGGTCAACACCGGCGAGCTCGCGCAGGTCGTGGGGCGCCTGCACCGCGAGCACGGCGTCGACCGCCTTGGCCTGCGCCATGGCGACGTCGTCGAAGTCGTCGAGCTGGGCGTCGCGCGCGTGCGCGTAGAACCCGCGCGACTGGCCGGGAAGCTCGACCTCGAAGGTCGGCCACGCCTCGCGCTCCAGCACGGCGCGCTGCAGCTCGAGCAGCAGCGGCGTGGCGAGCGTCGAGGAGCGGATCAGCACCCTCTGGCGCTCCTGCACCTCCAGGCAGTAGCCGACGAGCAGGTCCGCGAACGCGCCCGCGTCGAGGAACTCGGCCGTCAGCGCGGCGCCGCCGTCGTCGCCGATCACGGCGACAGCGCGTCGCTGTTCGCTCGGCGCATCCGATTGCTGTCGTCGCGGGCCCTCACGGCGCCTGCACGTCGGGGAACCACTCGGCGCAGTGGGCGCGCAGCGCATCGCGCACAAAGCGCCGCTCCTCCCGGGTCGCGGCGCGCAGGCGCAGCAGCAGGTCGCGCTGGCCTTCGGTCGTCACGCCGCTGATCGTCCAGCGCACCGCGAGGCGCTCGAACAGGAACTCGACCGCGCGGTTCCACGCGTCCTCCTGTGAGAGCGTGGTGCCGTGCAGCACCTGCGCGTACTGCGCGCGCGTCTTGGCGGTGAGCGCGCAGCGCAGCGTGAGGACGTTGCCCGCCTCGTCCGGATAGTCCGCGGTCGGGACGTCGAGCTTCTCGGCGCGCCCGCGCTGGCGGCTGCGGCGGCCCACCTACGTCGTCGCTGCGGCCGTCTCGAGCTGGCCCTTCACGTCGCCGGTCAGGCCGTCGGCGTGGCCGGGCCAGGCGGCGGCGGGCTCCATCGCCGCGAGCTTGCGGATCGAGGCGCGCGCCTGCTCGGTGTCCTCGTTGAAGGCGGAGATCGGCACGCGCGGGTGGCCCTTGAGGCCGGTCTGCGGGTCGAGCGTGTAGAAGCAGTCGCTCACGAGCGCCAGGCGGTCGGACTCGCGCCAGAGCCCGATCAGGCCCGGCGCGTGGCCGGGGAGGTGCACCACGCGGAAGCCGGCGATCTCGTCGCCCTCCTCGAGCGTGCCGGAGATCGTCACGGGGCCGCCGTCCCAGCTCTTCAGCAGGCGTGGCAGCAGGAGCTTGCCGAGCGGGTTCAGCTGCTCGAGGTGGAAGTAGTGCGCGCCGCCGTCGCTCTCCGCGTCGGCCTTCTCGGCCGGGTGGCAGAGCACCGGAACGCCGAGCGAGGGCGCGACGCCGCGGTGGTCGGCGTGCGAGTGGCCGAGCACGATCCGCGTGATCCCGCCGAGCCCGGCCCCCGCCGCGGCGACCGCGTTGGCCATCGAGCGCACGCCTGCGTCGAACAGCATCACGCCGTCGCCGTCGCGCACGAGGTAGACGTTCATCGTCTTGCCCGGGAAGCCGCCGCGCACGAGCCAGACGCCCTCGGCGATCTGCTCGGGCTCGCTCGCGCCGAGCCTGGCGGCGACCTTCGTCTTCGTGTTGAAGGCGCTCTTCATGCCGCGATCGGCCGACGAGCCGTCCGGCGGCACCAGTCCCAGCTGACGCGCGAGGGTCATGCCGTCGGCAAAGGCGTTGTTCTCGACGATCAGCCCATCGCGCACGATCAGCACGTCGACGCCTTCGAGGTGGATGCGCGCCCCAGTCGGCTCGATGCCCTGGAACGGCGCGCCGGTGAACGTGGCGCGCGCCTCCCAGCGCACGGCCGCGCGGTCGTCCTGGACCGTCGTCTCGAGCACGCGGAAGCGGAAGTCGGGGAACGAGGCGAAGATCCCGCCGAGGAAGGCGACGACCCCCTCGGGCGCGGTCGTGTCGACCTGGCCGCGCACGTTCTCGCGTCCGCCCGGCTTCCAGTAGGCGACCGCCGCACCGAGGTCGAGCTCGTTGATCGCGTCGAAGTAGCCGGCTGCGACGCGTGCGGTCTCCTCCTGGTCGACGGCGCCCTCGTGAGTGCTTCCGCTGGCCTGCTCGACGTCGGTCATCACGCTCTCCCTCGCTCGCGTTGGGCTTGCGGGCAGGCTATCGCGCGCAGGCGGGCCCGGCGCGGCGCCGCGTTAGGGTGATCGCCGCATGCCCCACTCCACCCGCAAGCGCGAGCTCGGCCGCGGCGAGCGCGTCCTGCCCGGCGTCTGGCGCCTGCGCCTGCCGCTCCCCTGGCCCGGCGTGCCGCACTGCAACGCGTGGGCGCTGGCCGCCGGCGACGGCGTCGTGCTCGTCGACACCGGCATGCACGAGCCCGGCTCGTTCGCGCACCTGGAGCGCGCGCTCGCGCAGGTCAACCTGCGCGTCGAGAACATCCGGCTGCTCGTCTGCACGCACGCGCACTCCGATCACTACGGGCAGGCCGCCACGATCGTCGAGCGCACGGGCTGCGAGCTGTGGATGCATCCGCGACACGAGCACATGACGCGGGCTGCGCAGGACCCCGATGCGGCGCTTGAGCGGCGCATCGAGATCGCCCGCCAGAGTGGGGTCCCGGAGGCGCCGCTGCGCGCCTACCAGGAGGCCCGCCGCGGGCAGGGCTACGGGATCGCGGGGATCATCGAGCCCGACCGCGACCTGCTGCCGGGCGTCGAGGTGCACAGCGACCTGGGCACCTGGAAGGTCGTCGAGACGCCCGGCCACGCGCCCTCGCACGTGTGCCTCTACCAGGAGGAGCGCCGCATCCTCATCTCGGGTGACCACCTGCTCGGGCGCGTCTCGCTGTACTTCGACCACGGCTGGACGCCCGATCCCGCCGGGGAGTTCCTGCACTCGCTCGGTGTCGTCGAGGACTTGGACATGCGGCTGTGCCTGTCGGGGCACGGGCGCACGTTCACCGATGTGCAGGCCCACATCACCGCCAACCGGCTGCTCGTCGCCGAGCGACTGGAGGCCTGCCTGGAGGTGCTGGGCGAGCACGGGCCGGTCACCGCGTTCGCGGCGATCCCGATCATCTACGGCGACGCGATCACGCCCGCTAACGCGAACTGGTGGCTCTCGGAGACGCTCTGCTACCTGCAGCACCTCGAGGTCACCGGGCGCGCGGAACGGCTCACCGAGGAGGGTGAGCCCGACCGCTGGCGGCTGGCGTCCTCCTAACCTGTCCGCATGCGCATCGACGAGATCCTGCGCGAGAGCGACGAGCCCGTCTTCTCCTTCGAGTTCTTCCCGCCCAAGACGCCCGAGGGCGAGAAGAACCTGTACGCCGCGATCGACCAGCTGCGCGAGCTGGAGCCCGCGTACGTGTCGGTGACCTACGGCGCGGGCGGCTCGACGACCGGCAAGACGCTCGAGATCGTCTCGCGCATCCGCGAGGAGTTCGGGATCGACGCGATGGCGCACTTCACCTGCGTCGGCGCGACCACCGGGGAGCTGCGCGCGACGCTCGACGAGATGGCCGAGCTCGGCTTCGACAACGTGCTGGCGCTGCGCGGCGACCCCCCGGCGGGCCAGGAGGAGTGGACGAAGACCGAGGGCGGCCTGGAGTACTCGCGCGAGCTCGTCGCGCTGATCCGCGCCGACTACCCATTCGCGATCGGGGCCGCGGCCTTCCCGGAGACGCACATCCACGCGACGAGCCCGGAGGACGACCTGCGTCACCTCAAGGAGAAGGTCGACGCCGGCGCCGACTTCCTCATCACGCAGCTCTTCTTCGACAACGCGCTGTACTTCGACTTCGTGGCGCGCGCCCGCGCGGCCGACATCGAGGTGCCGATCATCCCTGGGATCCTCCCGATCACGAACGTCGCCCAGCTGCAGCGCATCACATCGCTGTGCGGCGCCAGCGTCCCCGAAGGCCTGCGCCGCGAGCTCGACCTGCGCGGCGACGACGCCGAGGCGGTCGCAGAGCTCGGCGTCGCCTACGCGGCGCTGCAGTGCCGCGAGCTGCTCGCCGACGGCGCGCCCGGGATCCACTTCTACACGCTGAACCGCTCGCCGGCCACGCGCGCGATCCTCAGCGTGCTGAAGCTCACGCGGCCGTGGGTGCGCGGCGCGGCGGCGGCGCAGGCGGGCTGAGGGAAGCCCGGCGGGCGGCGCGGCGTCCGGCCACAGTGCCGGCGGCGCCTCGGCGTGCGGCTGGGTGGTGGGCTGGGTTTGGGACGTCGGGCGTCCGCGATCCGGCCCACCGCGGCGGGGCCCGGCATGCGCCTGGGCGGTGGGCTGGGTTTGGGACGTCGGGCGTCCGCGATCCGGCCCACCAGGCTGCGGCCGTCCCGGACGGCGTGGAACCGGCGGTCGTTTCGGTGCCCGTCACGCCACCAGAGCGCCTTGGCGCTCCCAGCCGAGGCCGTCCCGCCCTACTCCCGCTGCTCGATGTCCAACCGCTCGGCGACCGCGGGCGTCCCGTCGGGGCGCGTCCAGCGCACATCGACCGAGTCGTCCTTGCGGTAGGTCCCCACGCCCCACGCCCCGAGCGCCCAGCGCCAGCCGCTGATCCGATCCTTGCGCAGCTCGCGATCGAAGACGAGCGCGCCCTCGCGCACCTGGTAGTCGACCCCCGGCTGCTGGGGCACGCCGTTGACGTAGACCTCGAAGGGCGAGCGGACCTCGGGCGGGAGCGGCACCACGGACGTCGTCACGGTCGAGGATGATCCCACCTGGATGGCCGAGCCCACCCCTTCATCGATCGTCGGCGCGCTGAACCGCGACGTCGGGCGCTACCACCGGTGGTCCACCCCGTCCGTGCTCGAGCACCAGGAGCGCGTCGTCGACTTCTACGCCTCCGACGTCTCGATCTCAGCCGGGTTCTTCGGCACGCTCGTCGACCACACGGGCGTCTTCGGCGAGGCCGAGCGCTTCGCCGCCGCGGCGCAGGGCGCCGACCGCACGATGTTCTCCGTGCATGGCACGAGCGGCTCGAACTGGATCGTGCTGCGGATGCTCGCGCTCGAGCGCCAGGACGCGCTGGTGCTCGTGGCCCGCAACATCCACCACTCGGTGACGAATGGGCTGAAGGCGTTCGGGATCGACTTCCGCTTCCTGCCGACGCCCTACGAACCCCGCTTCGAGGCGCTGTTGCCGCCGAGTGTCGACGAGGTTCTCGACGGGCTGCGCCGCTATCCGGAGGCGCTCGCGGTCGTCTTCACGAGCCCGACCTACGAGGGGCTCGCGGCGAACACGCGTGCGATCTGCGAAGCGGTGCACGACGCCAGCGAGCACGCGATCGTGGTGGTCGACGAGGCCTGGGGCGGTCACCTGCACTTCCACCCGCGCCTGCCGCTGAGCGCGATCGGCGCAGGCGCCGACGTCTCGGTCCAGTCGACGCACAAGCTCGCCGGCGGGCTGCAGCAGACCGGGCTGATCCACTGGCGCGAGGCCCGCGTCGACTCCGAGCTCATGGAGGAGGCCTACCGCGAGTACGTGACCACCTCGCCGAGCTACCACCTGCTGGCCAGCGCCGACGCCGCCGTGCGCACGCTCGCAGCCGACGGCGAGGCCGCGCTCGAGACCGCGATCCGCCGCACGCTCGAGCTCAAGGACGAGCTGCACCGCCAGCTGCCCGATCTGGACCATCTCGACGACCCTTCCTGGCTGGCGGAGATCGCCGATCACGCCGGTGGCGTCGACCTGGTCAAGACGACGCTCGGCCTGGCGCGCTACGAGCTGTCCGGCTACGACGTCGCGCAGGCGCTCGTCGAGCGCAACATCGTGATCGAGAAGGCCGGCGTCAACACGATCACGCTGATCACGACCTTCCAGCTCGCGCCCAACGCAGTCGAGGACACCGTGGCGGCCCTGGTCGACATCCTGGGCCCGCGGGTGCGGGCCGGCGGTGCACGCCGCCACCCGCCGCGCAACCCGTTCCGTGCGATCGACGACCGGCCGGTGATGCATCCCTATGCCGCGCGCCGGCACGCGAAGTCGATCGGCCGCGAGGTGCCGATGCGAGAGGCGGTGGGCGGCGTGGCCGCCGAGACCGTCGAGGTCTACCCGCCCGGCGTCCCGCTGATCCTCGAGGGCTTCCGCGTTAGCGAGGACGCGGTCGAGTACCTCCTGGAGGCGCGTGACGAGGGCGGCGCGATCGTCGCGCGCGACACGACGCTGCGGACGCTGCGCGTGCTGTAGAACGGCGTTCTGGAAGACGCCTATGCCGCGCGGCGGCGCGCGCCCGACCCGCGGCGACCAGTGCCGCGCTTGGGGCGCGAGACCTCCACGCCTGCCTCGTGGCCGGTCGTGGCGCTGACGTCGTCGAGCACCGCGCGCAGGGCGTCCGGCGCGTACGCGGGGTCGACGAGCTCGATGATCCCGAAGACGGTGCGCGCCAGGTGGCGTGCGAGCAGCGCGGCAGCGAGGTCGCGGTCTGCGGCCTTGACGGCGTCCAGGATCGCGCGGTGGTCGGTCGTCGACTGCTCCGAGAGGAGGCGGCCGAAGTGCATGCGCCGGTAGCGCTCGGCGTGCTCGAAGAGCTGGACGAGCAGGGCGTTGAAGCGCGGGCCGGCGTAGACCGTCAGGCCGCGGTGGAACGCCATGTGCGGGACGTGCCAGCCGCGGTACTCGCCGAGCTCGGCGAAGTGGGCCATCTCGGCCATCGCGCCCTCCAGGCGCCCGACGTCCTCCGGGCGCATGCGCGGCAGCGAGAGCCGGAGCCCTGTCACCTCGAGCGGGATCCGGATGGTGTAGAGCTCCTCGAGATCCGCCAGCGAGAGCTCGGCCACGCGCACGCGCCGGTTGGGCTCACCCTCGATCAGCCCCTCGTTCTGCAGCATGCGCAGGGCCTCGCGCAGCGGCGTGCGGCTGACCCCGAACTGCTCCGCGAGCGCGACCTGCGAGATGACCTCGCCGCCTGCGAACTCGCCGTCGAGGATCGCCTCGCGGATCGCGCGGTGCACATGCTCGACGCTCCGGCGGGAGGGAGCTGCGTCATCCATCGCGGGCCACATTACCGCCCGTCCCACCGGAATCCGAGCCGCATGCTCGCAGCGCCGGGTGAACCGGTCGGTCCTGGCGACATCCACCGCAGGTGCGCACCGCCCTCATTCTTGCATACACCTCAGGGCCGCACGTACGATGCCCCACCGTGGGCCGCCAGAAGACAGCGCTGTACCCCGATGGCCGTCGTTGAGCTCACGGTCGGCCGGGTCCGCGGCCGCGACGGCGCCTGGCTCGGGATCCCGTACGCCGCCCCGCCGCTGGGCGAGCGGCGCTGGCGGGCGCCGGCGCCGGTCGCGCCCTGGGCCGGCGAGCTCGACGCGCTCGCCCCGGGCCCGCCGCCGCCACAGCCGCTCCGGCCGATCTCGGAGTTCGCCTGGGGGGCGATCCCACCGGGGGACGAGGACTGCCTGTACCTCAACGTCTGGACGCCGCGAACCGGTGACGGGCCCTGGCCGGTGCTCGTGTGGTCGATCGGCGGCGGCTGGGCGATCGGCTGGACCGGATCCGGCCTGGACGACGGCGCGCTGCTGGCCGAGCGCGCGCAGGCGGTCGTCGTGACGTTCAGCTACCGGCTGGGCTCGCTCGGGTGGGCATACGGCAACTGGGGGCTGCTCGACCACGTCGCAGTGCTCGAGTGGGTCCGGCGCGAGATTCGCGCGTTCGGCGGCGACCCCGGGCGCGTGACGATGGGGGGCCAGTCAGCCGGCGCGGGGAACGTCGCCGCGCTGCTCGTGAGCCCGCCCGCTGAGGGACTCTTCGCGCAGGCGCTCCTGCACTCGCCGCCGCTGCCGGAGACCGCGGGCTCGCCCGCCCGGCGCGAGCGCTGGGAGCGCGATCTCGCGGTCACGCGCGACACGCCGGCGGCCGCGGTCGTGCAGGCCCACGAGGCCCTGCTGCAGCGCGAGGGCGAGTGGCGCGGGACCCGCGGCGCCGCGCTGCCGACGCTGGAGGCGGCGACCATCCCGGTCGCGCCGCTGGACGCGCCCGACGCGCGGCTCTCGGTGCCGGTGCTCGTCGGCACGACGCGCGACGAGGCGACCTTCCTGCTGCGCACCGGTGGGCGCGAGGCCTCCGACGAGCAGGTCGAGCGGCTCACCGACGAGCTGTTCGCCGGGCCCACCCGCGCGTGGGCCGCAGCACGGCTCGCCGCCGGCGGGCGGGTGCACCGCTTCCGCATCGAGCACGCTTCGCCGCGCCCGGAGCTCGGCGCCCTGCACACGATCGACGTGCCGCTGCTGTTCGGGACCTTCGCCACCAGCCAGGTCGCCCGCCACTATGTCGCGGACGACGAGCGCACGCGCGCGGTGTCGGCCGTCGTGCAGCGCGAGTGGGGGCGCTTCCTGCACGGGGAGCCTCCCACCTGGCCGGCCGACGAGGTGCACGTGATCGGTGGCGGAGTGTAATGTATGCACATCGCTGATACGTATGCAGATGATTGGCTTGGCCTCGACGGTCAGCGCGTGGTCGTCGCCGGTGGCGCCGGAAGCTTCGGAGCGGCCATCGCCGACGCGTTCCGCGGGGCCGGCAGCACGGTGGCCGTGATCGACGTGCAGCCGGGCGACCACATCCAGGCCGACCTGCGCGACCCCCGCGCGGCGCGCGCGGCGATGGCCGACGCCGCCGGGCAGCTGGGCGGCGGGATCGACGTCTTCGTCCACAGCGTCGGCATCAACCGCCGCAAGCCGATCGAGGAGTACCGCGACCGCGACTGGGACGACATCATCGCGGTCAACCTCTCGAGCGCGTTCTACACCGCGCAGGCCGTGCTCCCCGGCATGCGGGCCCAACGCCACGGAAGGATCGTCTTCTTCTCGTCGGTCGCCGGGCGCAGCGGCCACAGGAACCACGGCCCCTACGCGGCCAGCAAGGGCGCGATCAACCAGCTCATGCGCGTCATCGCGCACGAGCATGCCGCGGACGGCGTGACGGTCAACGCGGTCGCGCCGGGGTACATGGACACGGAGCTCACGCGCCAGTACCTGGCCGACCACCCCGGGCGCCGCGAGGAGCTCATCGAGCTCATCCCGGCGGGCCGCTTCGCGCGCGTGGACGAGGTGGTCGGGCCCGTGCTGTTCCTCTGCTCGCGGCAGGCGAGCTTCATCACCGGGACGGTTCTGTACATCGACGGCGGACGGAGTGTGCTCTGACATGAGCGGCAGGCTCGACGGAAAGGCGGTCATGGTCACCGGCGCGGGGACGGGCTTCGGCGCGCAGCTCGCGGTGCGCGCGGCGCAGGAGGGCGCCGTGCGGGTCCTCGTCCACTACCGGTCCTCGGCGCAGGGCGCCGAGGAGACGGCCGCCCGCATCAGCGACCTCGGCGCCGAGGCGCGGCTGATCCAGGGCGACATCGCCGCCTGGGACGAGATCAGGCGGATGGCCGATGAGGCGGGCGACCTCGACGTGCTCGTCAACAACGTCGGCGACATGGCCTCCGGTCAGACCTCCTGGCGGGAGGTCGACGAGGAGATCATCGACCACTGCTTGGCGGTCGACATCAAGGGCACGATGCTCATGGTCCACGAGTTCGGGGTGCGGATGCTCGACCGCGGCGTGCGCGGCGCGATCGTGAACATCGGCTCGACGGTGATCGTCCGCGGTAGCCCCCGCGCACCGATCTACGCCGCGGGGAAGTACGGGTTGCTGGGCATCACGAAGTCCTACGCGCGCGCGCTCGCCCCCCACGTGCGCGTGAACACCTTCGCCCCCGGCTTCATGGCCACGCCGGCTGTCCTCGAGCGCCCCGACTTCAAGGCGGGCCGCGGCGAGCAGATCGTCCGCGACACCCCGATGGGCCGCATCCCGCCGCCGGAGGACGTCACCGGCGCGGCGCTGTTCCTGGCCTCCGACGACGCCGGCCACATCACCGGCAGCTACATGATCTGCGACGGCGGCTACTCGATGCTCGGCGCCTGAGCCGCCGACGTGCCGTCGCTCACACGCGCTGCCAGGTGCGCACGCCGCCGACCGTGACGAGCCGGCCGAAGCGGTTCCCGGCGTCGTGCGTCATCGTGATCAGCGCGCCGCCGTCGGCCAGCTCGGCGGCCAGCCCTGCGCGCGTGCACTGCGCGAGCGCGGGATCGACATCGGTCGCCGACTCCCAGTCGTCCGCGAGCAGCTGCGCCGGGCTGTGCGCCGCGTCGCCCAGCAGCACGGCGCGCTCGCCGGCGGACTCGACCTCCACGATGCAGTGGCCGGGCGAGTGCCCGGGGGCGAGGCGCAGCGTCACGCCGGGCACGATCTCGGTGCGCGTGCCGTCGTGCAGGGCGATCGTCGCGGCGAGCGGCGCCAGGCGCTGCGGCGCCGGGATCGCGCCGAACTCCTCCCGCCCGGGGCCGGTCTCCGGGTGCGGGTCCGGGCCGCACCACCAGGCCCAGTCGGCCGCGTGGGCGTGATGCTGCGCGCGCGGGAAGAACGGCGTGTGCCCGTCGGTCGACCAGCCGACGTGGTCGAAGTGCAGGTGGGTGAAGACGACGACGTCCACCTCGGGCGGCGACACTCCCGCGTCGGCGAGCCGCTGCGGGAAGCCGCCGATCGGCAGCTCCGGGATCGCCCCGCCGCCGATGCCGGTGTCGACGACCACGAGGTGCTCCCGCGTGCGCAGCAGGAAGCCCCCGAAGTTCACGCCCAGCAGGCCGTCGGCGTCGAGGAAGCCCGCAGGCCAGGGGCCGGGGTGCCTACTGAGCAGTTCCGCGGGCGGGATGTGCAGCTCGCCGTCGCTCAGCGGGGTGATCTCGATGGCGCCGATGCGCGTCATGCGTCACTCCTTCCAGCCGGCCTGCAGCCCGGCGACCAGGGCGGCGATCGTCGCGTGCAGGGGCGTCGGCACTCCGGCGGCGAGGCCCTCGCGCACGATTCCGCCGTTGAGGGCGTCGATCTCGGTCGGGCGGTGCGCGAGCGCGTCCTGGAGCATGCTGGGCCGGTGGTCGTGGTTGGTCTGCGCGGCACGGGTGATGAGCTCGTCCGGGTCCTCGTCGAGCTCGATCCCGAGCGCGCGGGCGACCACGCGGCCCTCGTCCACGAGCGCGGTGACCGTCGCGCGCAGCGCGGGCAGGTCGCACAGCTCACCGTGCGTCAGACCGGTCAGCGCGGCGATCGGGTTGGTCGCCGCGTTGAACAGGAGCTTCGTCCACTGCGCGGGGCGCGCGTCGCGCTCGACGTGCGTGGGCATCCCCGCGCGGTCGAGCGCCTCGCCCAGCGCGGCGATCTCCGCGGCCGATGCCGGCTGGGGCTCGAACGGGCCGATCCACGTCGGCCCGCCGGCATCCATGTGCACGACCCCCGGCGCGACGACGTGTCCTGCCGGGAGGCAGACGCCGCGCATGACGCGTGGCACGCGGCGCGCCACGAGCTCCTCGTTGCCGATGCCGTTCTGCACGCTGCAGACCGCGCCGCCGGCGAACACGGGCGCGCAGGCGGCCATGGCCTCCTCCGTCAGCGTCGCCTTCGTCGCGATGATGCCGAGCTCGCACGGCGGGATCGAGGACGGGTCGGTGCGCGCTCGCACGGGGGCAGTCAACTCGACCTCGCCGGTCAGGCGCAGTCCGTCGCGCGCGATCGCCTCGACGTGCTCGCGCGAGACGTCGTAGGCCCACACCTCGACATCGTCGAGCGTCGCCAGGTGGCCGGCGTACAGGCCGCCGATCGCGCCGCAGCCGACGACGCAGACCCTCATGCCAGGGCCGCGGCGGCGATCCGGCCGCACAGCTCGGGGGCCACGCCGCCGATCCCCAGGCCGGCGACGACGCGCTCGCCCTCGCGGACCGGCAGGCCGCCGGCGACGCAGGCCACGCGGTAGGGCAGCACGTGCGCGAGCGCCGGGTCGAGCTGCTCGCTGGGCAGCTGGAAGGTCGCTGCGCCGGCGGCGACCGCCTCGGCGACGAACGGCCCGGCGGTCGGGGCACCGTCCATGCAGTCCTGCTGAATCGGGTCGCCGCGGTGGTCGACGACCGCGACGGCGACGCGCGCGCCGTGCGCGGCCGCCTCGGCCATCGCGCGGTCTGCGAGCGCGAGCGCCCACTCGTGCTCTGGCTGGGCTCGGGCCGGCGGTGGGTCGGCCATCCCGAGGCCCGGCTCGTCGGGCAGCGCGCCGTAGGCGTCGATCCAGCGCTGCTCGTCGTCGCCGTGCTGGCCCTCGTACGGGATGGCGAGCGCGTAGTGCACCAGCAGGTCCTCGCAGTTCGCCGGGCGACCGTCGGCGATGAGCTTGCGGCGGTCCGCGCCCGGGTAGTCGACGAACGGGCCGACCGTCGCGCCGGACGCAGCGATGCCGGCGATCACGGCGCCGCGCTCGTCGGCGATCGGCATGCCGCCGGCCCCGGGGAAGACCGCCTCCGGGGAGCAGGCGACGAAGCCGGCGACCATCGGCGGTGCGATGATCCCGAGCCGTCGGAGGTGCACGACGCTCGGGATCTGCTGCGTGGCCGCGATCCACGCCTTCGAGCGGGCGCGTGCCATGCCGCCCGTGCCCCCGTGGTCCATGCGCGAGGCGCAGATCAGCGCGCCGCTGGCGCCCACCACGGCGACCGCCCCGCGCACGCCGATGTCCTCGGCCTTGTCGATCGCGCGCGCGATCAGTGCCCGCGCGGCGGCGAAGTCCAGGTTCCGTGTGTGCATCACGTCTGAATGTATACATTCATTGAGGGCGGCGCAAAGCCGCCCACGGCGACGCCCGCCGCGGCTCGTACGCTTGACCCATGCCCTCGGGGGAGCTCGCCTACACCGTCCGCCGCTCGCCGCGCGCGCGCCGCGTGCGCGTGCGCGTGGAGGCGACCGGCGAAGTGCTGGTCACGCTGCCCACGCGCGCGCGCGCGCGCGAGGCGGCCGCGGCGGTGCGCGAGCTGCGGCCGTGGATCGACCGGCGGCTCTCCGAGGTGCAGGCGGCGCGCGCCGCCGTCGTGCGCCCAGCGGGGACCATGCCCTACCTCGGCGGCGTGCTCGAGCTGCGCGAGCAGCCGGAACGCACGCGTGCACACCGGCGCGGCGACGTGCTGCTCGTCCCCGCGGGCGATGGCGCCGGTGCGGCGATCGAGCGCTGGTACCGGCGCGCGGCGCGCACCGAGATCGCCCCGCGCGTCGACCGCGCGACGGCGGCGCTCGGGGTCCGCCACGCGAGCATCACGATCCGCGACCAGCGCACGCGCTGGGGGAGCTGCTCGCCCTCGGGCGCGCTCGCGTTCAACTGGCGCCTGCTGCTCGGCCCCGAGGCGGTGCTCGACTACGTCGTCTGGCACGAGGCCTGCCACCTCGTCGTCTTCAACCACTCGCCGCGCTTCTGGGCGCTGCTCGAGCGCCACCTGCCCGGCTACGCCGCGCCACGCCGCTGGCTGCGCGACAACGGCATCGCGCTGCAGCCGTGAGCGCCTCGCGTCCGCGCGTCGGCGTCGTCGGCCACGTCGAGTGGATCCAGTTCGCGGTCGTCGCCCATGTGCCGCGCCCCGGGGAGATCGTCCATGCGCGCGAGGCGTTCGAGCTTGCCGCCGGCGGGGGCGCCGTCGCAGCGGTGCAGCTCGCGCGGCTGGCCGGCCGGGCGCGCTTCCTCACCGCGGTGGGTGACGACGAGCACGGCGCCCGCGCGGTCGCCGAGCTGCGCGCGCTCGGCGTCGACGTGGCGGCCGCGGTGCGCCATGGCGCGCGCACCCGCCGCGGCCTGACCTACCTCGACGACGCGCACGAGCGCACGATCACGATCCTCGACCCTCGGATCGTCCCGCACGCGGCCGATCCGCTGCCGTGGGACGCGCTCGCCGGGCTCGACGCGGTGTACGTCACCGGCGGCGACGCGGACGCCGTGCGCGCCGCGCGCGCCGCCCGCGTGCTCGTCGTCACGACGCGTGCGCTCGACGTGCTGCGCGAGGCCCGCATCGAGGCCGACGCGATCGTCTTCAGCGCGGCCGATGCAGGCGAGCGGGGCGACCTCAGCAGCCTGGACCCACCGCCGCGGATGACGTTCGCCACGCGCGGCGCGCGTGGCGGCCACTGGCACGTGCGTGGCGGCGCGGAGGGATCGTGGGACCCCGAGCCCCCGCCCGCCCGCCCGGTCGACGCCTACGGGTCGGGCGACTCGTTCGCCGCCGGCCTGACGTATGGCCTCGGTGCCGGCATGGCGCCCGCCGATGCGGCGCGGCTCGGCGCGTGCTGCGGCGCCGCCTGCCTCACTGGGCGCGGGCCCTACGCGGCGCAGCCGCGCGGCTGAGCGCTCACGCGCCGGCGCCCACGACGCGGCGCAGCGCGTCGAACGCGCTCTCGCCGTCGTGCTGGGGGACGAGCGCGCGGCGCACGCGCCCCGTGAAGGCCTCGGTCGAGCCGTCGGCTCGCACGTCGACGCCGCCGCGCACACCCGGCCCCGCGATCTCGCCGCGGACGGCGACGACCTCGATCGGGTCGTACTCGCGCAGGAGTCCCTTCTGCGCCTCACCGCGCTGCTCGCGGCTGGCCGCCCGCAGGCGCTCCTCGAGCAGGTCGAGCGCGTCGGTCAGCGCGTCGAACCGCGCCTTCTCGCTGCCGCCCTCGCGGCGGATCGTCAGGGTGTAGCCGGCCACGGGCGCGCAGCCTACGGCCCGCCGGCGTCAGGCGGCCAGCTCGCCGGAGAGCTCGTCGGTCGGGCCGTCGTGGCGCACCTGCAGGCGCCGCGTGATCGCCGCGAGCAGCCGGTGGGCCGGCTCGTTGTCGGCGAGCATCGTCGCGGTGAGCTCGCGCACGCCGCGCTCGCGCGCCGCGTCGGCCAGGGCGAAGCCGAGCGCCGTGCCCAGCCCCTGGCCCTGGAGCGCGTCGGCGACGACCACCGCGAGCTCGGCGCTCGCCGGGTCGGCGGCGTCACGGACCCAGCGCCCGACGCCGGCGAGCTCGCCGGGGTCGTCGTCGTGCACCGCGACCAGCGCGTAGTGATCGGTCCCGTCGACCTCCGTCAGGTAGCGCAGGTCGGCGGCGGTGAAGCGCGGCTTGGGCGCCAGGAAGCGCCGGCGGATCGTCTCGTCGGAGAGGTGCTCCAGCCCGTCTTCGAGCAGGGGCTTGTCGTCCGGGCTGATCGGCCGGATGCGTATGGGGGTGCCGTCGTGCAGGCGGGCGAGCATTGCCTTCGACGGTAGCCCCGCGTACCCGGGGTTCTGTGCGCCCGGTCACAGGGCAACCGAACGTTCACGGCCGCCCGCGGTGCTCAGCGGCGGTCGATCGGCACGTAATCGAGCTCGCGCCCGCCCGTGTAGATCTGGCGCGGGCGCGCGATCTTCTGTTCCTTGTCCTCGACCATCTCGAGCCACTGGGCGATCCAGCCGCTCGTGCGGCCGATCGCGAACATCACCGGGAACATCGTCACCGGCAGCCCCATCGCCTCGTAGATCAGGCCGGAGTAGAAGTCGACGTTGGGGTACAGCTTGCGCGAGACGAAATACTCGTCCTCGAGCGCGATCTTCTCGAGCTCGGTGGCGATGTCGAGCAGCGGGTTCTTGCCGGTGACCTCGAAGACGTCGTCGGCGGCCGCCTTGATGATCCGCGCGCGCGGGTCGTAGTTCTTGTAGACGCGGTGCCCGAAGCCCATCAGGCGCTCGTTGCCGGCCTTGACCCCCTCGATGAATGCCGGGATGTGATCGGTCGTCCCGATGCGCCGCAGCATCCGCAGCACGGCTTCGTTGGCGCCGCCGTGCAGCGGCCCGTAGAGCGCGGCGATGCCGGCGGCGATCGCCGAGTAGGGGTCGACCCGCGAGGAGCCGACGCCGCGCACCGCGCTCGTCGAGCAGTTCTGCTCGTGGTCGGCGTGCAGGATGAACAGGATGTCGAGCGCGCGCTCCAGCCGGGGGTCGGGCTGGTACTTCAGCTCGGTCATCTTGTACATCATGTTCAGGAAGTTGCCCGAGTACGCGAGGTCGTTGTCGGGGTAGACATACGGCTGCCCGTTGCCGTGGCGGAAGGCGAACGCCGCGAGCGTCGGCATCTTCGCGATCAGCCGGATCGTCTGGGCCATCCGGTTGTCCGGGTCGGAGATCTCGTTCGCGTCGGGGTAGAAGGTCGAGAGCGCGCCGACCGAGCCGAGCAGCATCCCCATCGGGTGCGCGTCGTGGCGGAAGCCCTGCATGAAGCTCTTGACGTTCTCGTGGACGAACGTGTGGATCGTGATCTGGTGCGTCCACTCCTCGAGCTGCGCCCTGGTCGGCAGCTGGCCGTTGACGAGCAGGTAGGCGACCTCGAGGTAGGTCGACTGCTCGGCGAGCTGCTCGATCGGGTATCCGCGGTATTCGAGGATCCCCTTGTCGCCGTCGATGTAGGTGATCGACGAGCGGCACGACGCGGTGTTCATGAACGCCGGGTCGTAGGCCATGAGGCCGAAGTCGTCCTCGTCGGTCTTGATCGTGCGCAGGTCCGATGCGCGGACCGTCCCGTCGGTGATCGGCAGCTCGTACGTGCGGCCGGTGCGGTTGTCGGTGACGGTGAGCGTCTCGGTGGCCCCCGCTACCGCGCCGTCGCCGCTGCTCTGCGTCTCCGTGGTCATGCGTGCTCCCTAGGTCGCTGCTCGCTCTTCTGCATCCTACGGAGCCGCGCAGCCCGGGCAGCAGCTCAGTCCCGGCGGCGGCGCCAGAGCCGCCTCCAGCGCCCGGCATCCGGCTGGGCGTCGTAGACCGGCCCGCCGGCGTGATCGCGCTCGGGAAGCGCGGCGACTGCGGCGGCGTCGATATTGAGCGTCACGGCGCGCTCGGCCAGGCGCGCGGTCTCCGGCGCGTCGACGAAGCGCGTGCCGTGCGGCGTGTCGATCACCAGGCCGTCGAAGATCTGCTCGCGCTCGTTGACGAGCACCTCGGCGACCGTCCCGACGATCACGCCGTCGGAGGAGCGCACGGGCGTGCCGCGCGCCAGGGTGTTGTAGGAGACGGCGTGGCCGTCGTCGCTCATGGGTTGAGCACGTAGATGATCGCGGCTCCGCACGCCACCGCCAGCAGCACCGAGGTCGCGATCAGCGCGGTGCCCGCGCCGCGGCTCGTGGCAAAGCTGGGCTGGCGCATCCCGAGCATGCCGATCACGACGGCGTACACCCCGAACGCCACGCCGAGGACGTAGAACGGCGTCTCGCTACGGTGGGCGGCCTCCGCGGCCAGGAACTGGAATGCCTCGACCATGGCCGCGGAACCTACACGGCGGCCTCGCCGGACGGCAACGTGGCCTCCTCGGCCGGGCGCGCACGGGCGCCGGGCTCGAAGCGGCTCTCCGTCGCCTCGACCTGGCCGTGGTAGTGGCTGCCGAGCTCGGGGTGCCCGTAGGGGCGCTCGGCCGGGAGGTCGAGCGTCATGAACGACAGCTGCGCGATCGGC
The DNA here is from genome assembly GCA_035542555.1 of Solirubrobacteraceae bacterium. Lineage (GTDB taxonomy): Bacteria > Actinomycetota > Thermoleophilia > Solirubrobacterales > Solirubrobacteraceae > F1-60-MAGs163. The sequence continues at coordinate 74,221 of DATKLF010000041.1, forward strand.
AGGCCCGGCCAGAGCTTGATCGGCACGCGCGTGAGGTTGTTCAGCTCGAGTGTCAGCGTGCCCTTCCAGCCCGGGTCGCAGAAGCCCGCGGTCGCGTGCACGATCAGCCCGAGGCGCCCGAGCGAGGACTTTCCCTCGATCCGCGCGACGATGTCGTCCGGGAGCTCCACCCACTCCTCCGTGCGCCCGAGGCAGAACTCGCCGGGGTGGATGACGAACGGCTCGTCGGGCTCGACGATCACCTGCTCGGTGAGATCGCGGGGCGGGTCGCGCAGGTCGATCGCCGTCACGCGGTGGTTGTGGAAGACGCGGAACGAGCGCCCGAGGCGCAGGTCCACGCTCGCGGGCTGCACCATCGACGGGTCCCACGGGTCGATCCGCACGCGGCCCTCGGCCACCAGGCGGCGGATCGTGCCGTCCGAGAGGACCGACGTCGTGCTCATGGGCGGGAGTCTGGCAGGCCGCGCGGCGCCCGTGCCCCTGGGCCGCTCAGGCGCGGTGCCGCGCGCGCACGAGCACGGTGCGCGTCCGCAGCGGCGCCGCGGGCTGCGGCTCGCCGTGCGCCCCGCGGCGCGGGGTCCGCGGCAGCGGGCCACGGGGGTGGGGCGGGCGGCCGCGCGAGCCGCCCCCGCCGTCGCCGCCGGGCTGGGGCTGCTCGTCCGGCGTCTGGTGGATGGCCCACCACACGATCCACAGCAGTCCCGCGACCGGGATCTTGAGGATCAGCACGAGGTAGATGAAGGTCCAGGTGGTCAGGGGATCGATGCTACCCCGTGATGTTGCGGGAGACCACTGATGTGGCGCAGCGGGGTGTGTGCTGAGTGCTGATGGCTGGACCGGTGACCGATCTTCGATGTGCTCGCGCACATCGAACCCCTTCAGGGGGACGTCACCCTAGCCGCGCAGTGCGATCGGGCGGTGCTCGAACGTCGTCATCTCCTGGAGCTCGTCGACCCGCTGGGTGATCGCCGGCGCGTCGAGCTCGGCGACCCGCTCGGTGCCGAACGCCTCGACGTTGAAGGAGGCGAGCGCCGTGCCGTAGACCATCGCGCGCACGAGGGCCTCGTGGTCGACCGGCTCGTCGGGATGCGCGGCGATCGAGCCGACGAACCCGCCGGCGAACGAGTCGCCCGCGCCCGTGGGGTCGACGACGTGCTCGAGCGGGTAGGCGGGCAGCGCGAAGTAGCCCTCGCGCGTGAACAGTGCCGCGCCGTACTTGCCCTGCTTGGCGACGACGGCCGTGGGTCCCCAGGTGAGGATCTCGCGCGCGGCGCTGACGAAGTTCGGGCGCTCGGCGAGCAGCTCGAGCTCCTCGTCGTTGAGGATCAGGCAGTCGACCTGCCCGATCGTGCGCACGAGCGACTCGCGCGCGATGTTGATCCACAGGTCCATCGAGTCCATCGCAACGAAGCGCGCGCCGTCGCACTGCTCGCGCACGGCGAGCTGCAGCTCTGGCTGGATGTTCGCCAGGAAGAGGACGTCGCAGGCACGCGACGCGTCGGAGAGCTTGGGCTGGAAGTGCTCGAAGACGTTGAGGTCGGTGACGTGGGTCTCGCGCTTGTTGAGGTTGTCGTGGTACTCGCCGCGCCAGAAGAACGTCTTGCCGCCGGGCACGTGCTCGACGTCGGAGGTGTCCGTCCCGCGCGTGCCGAGCACCTCCCACGAGTCGCGGTCGAAGTCGTCCCCGACCGGTCCGATCACGCGCACGTGATCGAAGAAGGAGGCCGCGAGGGCGAAGTGGGTGGCGGCGCCCCCCAGCATCCGCTCGCGCACGCCCGCGGGTGTGGTGACGGCGTCATAGGCGATCGATCCGACGACGGTGAGGCTCATGCGGCGAGGGACAGTAGCGTTGCGGGCCTCATGCGGGCCGTGCAGCAGCGGGAGTTCGGGGGGCCGGAGGTGCTGGAGCTCGTGGAGCTTCCCGCGCCCGTTCCGGGCCCCGGCGAGGTGCTGATCGAGGTCTCGCGCGCGGGTGTGAACTTCGCCGACACCCATCAGCGGCGCAACGAGTACCTTGCCGCAGCCGAGCTGCCGCTCGTGCCGGGCTCGGAGATCGCCGGCGTGCGCGCGGACAGTGGGGAGCGCGTCGTCGCGCTGACCGGCGGGCGCGGAGGCTACGCCGAGCTCGCGGTCGCGCCCGCGGCCCACACCTTCCCGGTGCCCGAGGGCGTCGAGGACGGCACGGCCTTGGCGCTGCTGCTGCAGGGCCTCACCGCCTGGCACCTGCACCGCACCGCCGGCCGTCTGGCGCGCGGCGAGAGCGTCGTCGTCCACGCCGCCGCCGGCGGCACCGGCTCCCTGGCGGTGCAGCTTGCCCGCCCGTTCGGGGCCGGTCGCGTGATCGCGACCGCCTCGACGGACGACAAGCGGGCGCTGGCGCTCGAGCTCGGGGCGGACGTCGCGATCGCGACCGACCCCGACGGGCTCACCGAGCGGATCCTCGAGGCGAACGACGGGGCGCCGGTCGACGTCGTGCTCGACGCGATCGGCGGGCCGGTCTTCGACGCCTCGCTGGAGGCCCTGGCGCCGTTCGGGCGCCTGGTCACCTACGGCGTCTCCGGCGGGCGCACGAACGCGCCGAACACGCGCGGCCTGATGCGCCACAGCCGCACGGTCGCGGGATTCTGGTTCCGCCACTGCCTCGTGCGCCCGGCCGAGCTGCTCGAGGAGCCGCTCGCGGACCTCTTCGGCCGCGCGGCGCGGGGGGAGCTGCGCGTGCACGTCGGCGCGACCTACCCGCTCGCGCAGGCCGCCCAGGCGCAGATCGACCTCGCCGAGCGCCGCACCACGGGGAAGCTCCTGCTGGACACGCACCACTAGGCTCATCGTGTGACGTCGTTCGCCGACCTCGGTCTCTCCGCCCCAGTCCTGCAGGCCCTCAGGGACGTCGGCTACGAGGCGCCCAGCCCGATCCAGGAGCTCGGCATCCCGCCGCTGCTGGAGGGCCGCGACATCATCGGCCAGGCGCAGACCGGCTCGGGCAAGACGGCTGCGTTCGGCATCCCGATCATCGAGTACGTCGACCCCGAGATCGACGGCGCCCAGGCGCTCGTGCTGACGCCGACGCGCGAGCTGTGCATCCAGGTGACCCAGGCGATCCGCACCTACGGGGCGCCCAAGGGCGTCGACGTGGTCGCGGTCTTCGGCGGGGCGCCGATCCGCACGCAGCAGGCGCAGCTGCGCGCCGGCGGGCACGTCGTCGTCGGCACCGTCGGCCGGGTGCTCGACCTCATCCAGCGCGCCTCGCTGATCCTCCACGACTGCCGGTTCGTCGTCCTCGACGAGGCCGACGAGATGCTCGACCTCGGCTTCCTTGAGGACGTCGAGCGGATCCTCGCGATCACGCCGAGCGGACGCCAGACGGCGCTGTTCTCCGCAACCATGCCGCCGCCCATCCGCAAGCTCGCCGACCGCTACCTCTACGACCCGATCACCGTCAAGGTCGAGTCCAAGAGCCTCACGGTCGACACCGTCGAGCAGTTCCAGGTCGACGTCGCCGCCAGGGACAAGACCGAGAAGCTCATCGAGGTGCTGGAGGCCGAGCGCCCGACGCAGGCGATCGTCTTCGCGCGCACAAAGGTACGCACCGACCAGCTCTACCGGGCGCTGCGCGACAAGGGCATGAACGTGCGCGCGCTGCACGGCGACCTCTCGCAGGGCCAGCGCGACGGCGTGATGCTCGCCTTCAAGGGCGGACGCGTGCCGATCCTCGTGGCGACCGACGTCGCCGCGCGCGGCCTGGACATCTCCACGGTCACGCACGTCGTCAACTACGACGTGCCGCCCTCCCCCGACGTCTACGTCCACCGCATCGGGCGCACCGGGCGCGTGGGACGCTCCGGCCGGGCGGTCACGTTCGTCGAGCCGCGCCAGCGCCGCGAGCTCGAGGCGATCGAGAAGCACATCGGGACCGAGATCACCCCGTGGGCAGCCGGCGCGCACACGACCCCCGCACGGATCGAGGAGCGCCCGCGCCGCCACGAGAAGCCGCATGTCAGCCGCCCCGAGCAAGCCGGCGAGGCGTGGGCGAAGCTCGTCGTCGGCGCCGGCCGCGCGGACGGGCTCGAGCCGGCGGACCTCATCCACGCGATCACCTCCGCCGCCGGCCTGGACGGCGAGGCGGTGCGGGACGTGCGGATCCTCGAGCGCTTCTCGTTCGTCTCCGTTCCCGAGGCCGAGGCGCCGCGCGTCATCGAGCGCGTCAGCGGCGAGCGCGTCAACGGGGCGACCCTCGACCTGCAGGCGGTCGCGTGATCGGCGCGGTTGTCCTTTGCCGGCCGCCTGCCGGTGTGGCAAGGTTGGTCCGATGAGCCCCGAGGAGCACGAGCCGCTCTCCGGCGCCGAGGAGCGGGAGCCGCTCCCCGCCGACGGCATCCTCGAGCCCACGGCCGCCGACGTGCCCGAGGCCGACGGGCCGGTCTGCCGCGCCTGCGGCACGCCGCTCGCCGACGAGCAGGACTGGTGCCTGGAGTGCGGCACCGCCGTCACGGCGCCGCGCCGCCTCCCCGGCCTGCGTGCGCTCAGCCTGGCCGGGGCGTTGACGCTGGTGCTCGCGGGCGGCGCGGTCGCCGCCGCCTACGCGGCCCTGAGCGAGCAGGCCCCGCCACCCGAGACCAAGGTCAAGACGGTCGCGACCGCGGCGCCCCCGCCGCCTACGACCACCGCGCCGCCGGTGACCGACACCACGCCGGTGACCCCCGTGGAGCCCGTCAGCCCCCTGACGTCGACGACGCCGGTGACCCCGGTCGCGCCGGTCACGCCCGTGACGCCCGTCACGCCGACCACGACCACGACGCCATCGACGACCACGACCACGACCACGACCACCACAAAGCCGGTCAACCCGCCGATCGTGCTGGCCGCCGGCGCCGGGTCGCTCTACGACCCGCAGGTGCGCGCGACCGCCTCCGGCGACCCGCAGCGCGCGATCGATGGCAACCCCGCCACCTCATGGTTCGTCACGACGCCCGCGGGCGGCGACATGGACGTGGGCTACCTCCTCGACCTCGGCGAGCCGATGGCGCTCAAGCGGCTCGTGCTGGCGACGAAGACGCCGGGTTTCAGCTTCCAGGTCTACGGCGCCGACGGCGCGGACCCGCCGCAGTCGATCACCGACCCGGGCTGGACCCAGCTCGCCGGCGCCGGCTCGGTGGATGCGACGCCGCCCGCCGGCCAGCCGCCGGCGATCGCCCCGGCCCCCGACGACAAGGCGGGCGACGGGCTGGTCACGCTGAAGCTCGAGACGTCCGGCAAGAGCAAGAAGTACCAGCAGCTGCTGCTGTGGTTCACCGTCCCGCCGACCGCCGGCCCCACGGTGCGCCTCATCGAGATCAAGCTCTACGGCTGAGCCGGCCGCCCCCACCAGCGACAAGGAGACCCCGGGATGTCCAAGGCGACGATGCAGACGAGCGAGGGCGACATCACGCTCGAGCTCTACGACGAGGACGCGCCCGAGACGGTCGCGAACTTCGTCAAGCTCGGCAAGGAGGGCTTCTACGACGGGCTGAACTTCCACCGCGTGATCCCGGACTTCATGATCCAGGGCGGCTGCCCGCGCGGGGACGGGACCGGCGGCCCGGGCTACACGTTCGACGATGAGATCAACGAGCACAAGGTCGTCCGTGGCGCCCTGGCGATGGCCAACGCCGGCCCGAACACCAACGGCTCGCAGTTCTTCATCGTGACCGCACAGGCATGCCCGTGGCTCGACGGCAAGCACACGGTCTTCGGGCGCGTCACCGACGGCATGGACGTCGTGGACCGCATCGAGCGGGTCGCGACCGACCACCGCGACAGCCCCGTCGAGCCGGTCGGCATCACCGTGCTCGAGGTCGACTGATCGGCCGTCGGCGGTCCGGTAGCCTTCGACCGAGCGTCACGTCCACGGCCAGCAGGAGAGGGAGCATGGCGAGCGTCGAGCAGACCGCCGCCGGCGAGACCGGCACGTCCACCAACGGAGCGACCGAGGGCATCCCGGTCGAGAACCCCGCGACCGGGAAGGTCATCGCGACCGTCCCGGACATGAGCGCCGCCGAGGTCCACGCGCTCGCCGAGAAGGGCCGCGCCGCGCAGCCCGGCTGGGAGGCGCTCGGCTTCGAGGGCCGGGGGCGCATCCTGCTGCGGGCACAGAAGTGGCTGATCGACCATCGCGAGCGGGTCATCGACACGATCGTCTCGGAGACGGGGAAGACCTACGAGGACGCGCAGCTGGCGGAGATCTCCTACGGCGCCGCGGCGTTCGGCTTCTGGGCCAAGAACGCGCCGCGCTACCTGGCCGACGAGAAGGTCAAGAGCTCGAACATGCTCGTGAAGGGCAAGAAGCTCGTCCTGCGCCACCGCCCGGTCGGCCTGGTCGGCGTCATCGGGCCGTGGAACTACCCACTGACGAACTCGTTCGGCGACTGCATCCCGGCGCTCGCCGCCGGCAACGCGGTGATCCTCAAGCCGAGCGAGATCACGCCGCTGACCTCGCTGCTGATGGCCGAGTGCCTGGAGGAGTGCGGGATGCCGGCCGGCGTCTACCAGGTGGCGACCGGCCGCGGCGACACCGGGCGCGCGCTGATCGACGAGGTCGACATGATCATGTTCACCGGGTCGACGCGCACCGGCCGCAAGGTCGCCGTGGCGGCGGCCGAGCGGCTGATCCCCTGTTCGCTGGAGCTCGGGGGCAAGGATCCGATGATCGTCCTGCGCGACGCCGACCTGGAGCGCGCCGCCAACGCCGCGGTCTTCTACTCGATGCAGAACTCGGGCCAGACGTGCATCTCGACCGAGCGCGTCTACGTCGAGGCGCCGGTGTACGACGAGTTCCTCCAGAAGGTCACGAAGAAGGTCGGCGAACTGCGCCAGGGCCATTCGACCGGGCCGGGGACGACCGAGGTCGGGGCGATGACCTTCCCGCCGCAGCTCGACATCGTCGAGAAGCACGTCACCGACGCCGTCGGCAAGGGCGCGAAGGTGCTCGTCGGCGGCAAGCGCCGCGAGGGCCAGGGGCTGTTCTTCGAGCCGACGGTGCTCGTCGACGTCGACCACTCGATGGACGCGATGACCGAGGAGACCTTCGGCCCGACGCTGCCGATCATGAAGGTGCATGACGCCGAGGAGGCCGTCCGCCTGGCGAACGACAGCCCCTACGGCCTGGGCGCGTCGGTGTTCACCAAGGACGTCGAGCGCGGCGAGCAGATCGCCCGGCGCATCGAGGCCGGCGCGGTCTGCGTGAACGACGCGATGATCAACTACACGGCGCTCGAGCTGCCGATGGGCGGTGCCAAGACGTCCGGGATCGGCTCGCGCCACGGCGCCGGCGGCATCCGCAAGTACACCCAGCAGCAGGCGATCCTCGTTTCGCGCCTGCACCCCAAGCGCGACGTGCACATGTACCCGTACTCGGAGAAGAACACCCGCCGCATCGGGAAGCTGTTCGCGTTCCTCTACGGCCGCGGGAAGCGCGACTAGCGCCCGCGCGCCGCAGCAGCCTCACGGGGCGGGTGCCGGTCGCGGCCCCGCCCCGTTTCTCGCTGCGGCCCGCTGCGGCCTCGATCCGCCCGACCCGTGCTGGCGATCGCCCTCTCGCTCTTCGCGGCCGTCTCCTGGGGCAGCGGCGACTTCATCGGCGGCGTCGCGACCAAGCGGCTGCAGGTGCCCGTCGTGCTGTTGTTCGTCGAAGGGACGGGGCTCCTGTTCGTCATCGCCGGGCTGCTCCTGCGACAGGACCCGTTCCCTTCGACGGCCATCGCGCTGGAGTCGATGGCCGCCGGCGTCGCGGGCATGATCGGCCTTGGCTCGCTGTACCGCGCGCTGGCGGTCGGCACGATGAGCATCGTCGCGCCGATCTCCGCCTGCGGCGTCGCGCTGCCCGTCGTCTACGGGCTGGCGAGCGGCGACACGCTCTCGGCGATCGTCGCGATCGGCCTGGGCTGCGCGTTCGCCGGCATCGTGCTCGCCTCGCTCGAGGTGACCGAGGAGAGCGCGTCCGAGCGCCGCGCGAACCGCCAGGGCGTGCTCCTGGCGCTCCTCGCCGCCCTGGGGTTCGGCACGTACTTCGTCCTCGCCGACCGCGCCGCGCAGGAGAGCGTGCTGTGGCTCCTGCTGCTCGCGCGCTGCGGGATGCTCCCGTTCGTCATCGCCGCGGTGCTCATCCGGCGCATGGCGCTCCCGGGCGGGCAGCTGCGTTGGGTGCTGCTGGCCGCGGGCACGCTCGACGTGCTCGCGACCGGCCTGTACGGCGTCGCCACGACCAAGGGGCAGCTCAGCATCGTGTCGGTGATCGCCTCGCTCTTCCCGGTCGTCACAGTGCTGCTCGCGCGGGCGATCCTCCATGAACGCCTCCACCGCCTGCAACTGGCCGGCGTCGTGCTGGCGTTCACCGGCGTGGCGCTGATCGCGGCCGGGTGACGGGTGTGTTCGCCGCGCGGGCGGCGTACCCTGAAGGCGTGGACGCGACGTTCATCGGCGCGCATCTGGAGGGCCGCTTCGCCCCGCTGCAGCTGCTGCCGGCGCTGGTGACCGCCGTCCTGTACGCGGTGCGCGTGCACCATCTGCAGGGGACCTCCCGCCAGGTTCCGGGGTGGCGTCAGGCCTGCGCGCTCGGCGGGCTGGCACTGATCGTCGTGACCCTCACCGGGCCGCTCGCCGGCGCGTCCGACGAGCTGTTCGCGGCCCACATGACCGAGCACCTGCTGCTCGGCGACGTCGCGACGCTGCTGATCGTGCTCGGCCTCACGGGCCCCGTGCTCGCGCCGGTGCTGCGGCTGCCGGGGATGGGCGTGCTGCGGACGCTCACCCACCCGGTCGTCGCGTTCGTCCTGTGGGCGGTGAACCTCTACGCCTGGCACGTGCCGGCGCTCCACGACGCGGCCGTCCGTCACAGCGCGCTGCACGCGCTCCAGCACGCGTGCTTCATCGCGTGCGGGATCAACATGTGGATGGCGCTGCTCGGGCCGCTGCCCAAGCCCGCGTGGTTCACGAACTGGTGGAAGCTCGGCTACATCGTCGCGGTGCGCCTGACCGGCGCCGTGCTGGGGAACATCCTCGTCTTCGGCGGCGGTGTCGCCTACGGCGTGTACGCCAAGGGGGAGGCCTCCTGGCACATCTCGCCGGCGGCCGACCAGGCGGCGGCGGGCGGGGTGATGATGGTCGAGGGGTCGATCCTCACGATCTGCATGCTCGCCTGGCTGTTCCTGCGCACCGCCCAGCAGGACGAGGAGCGCCAGCACCTGGTCGAGCTCGCGCACGAGCACGGCGTCGCGCTCACCGACGCGCGCGCGGCGCGGGCGGTCGCCGCAGGCCGCGGTGAGGAGCTGCGCGAGCGGATCGTCGGGCCGCACCCGGAGTGACGGCCGGTCAGCCGCCGCCCAGCTCGGCCAGGCGCCGCTCGAGCAGGCGCCGCTCGGGCTCGGCGTGCGCCAGGTCCAGCGCGCGCCGGAAGGCGGCGCGCGCCTGCGCCGTACGCCCCAGGCGGCGCAGCAGCTCGCCGCGTGTGGAGTGCAGGTAGCGGTAGTCCTCGAGCTCGAGGCCGTCGAGGATCTCAAGGCCCGCCTCGGGCCCGTCGACCTCGGCGACGGCGATCGCGCGGTTGAGCTCGACGACCGGCGATCCGGTCAGCCGCATGAGCTCGCCGTGCAGGGCGGCGATCTGCGGCCAGTCGGGGGGCTCGTCGACGTGCAGCGCGGCGATCGCGGCCTGCACGACGTAGGGGCCGCGCCCGCGCAGGGCGAGCGCGCGCTCGAGCGACGCCCGGCCCTGGGCGATCTGGGCGGCGTCCCAGAGAGCGCGGTCCTGATCGGCGAGCAGCACGAGGTCGCCGTCGCGCAGGCGCGCGGCGCGGCGCGCGTCGTGCAGCAGCATGAGCGCGAGCAGGCCGTGGACCTCGGGCTCGTCGGGGAGCAGCTCGGCGAGCGCGCGCCCGAGTCGCAGCGCCTCGTCCGCGAGCTCGCCGCGCCCGCCGTAGCCCTCGTTGAAGACGAGGTAGACGACGGCGAGCACCGCGGCGAGCCGGTCCGGCAGCAGGTGCGCGGGCGGCACGCGGAAAGGGATCCCGGCGTCGCGGATCTTGCGTTTGGCGCGCACCAGGCGCTGGGCCATCGTCGATTCGGGGACGAGGAACGCCCGCGCGATCTCGGCGGTGGTCAGGCCGCCGAGCGTGCGCAGGGTGAGAGCGACCTGAGCCTCGATGGCGAGCGCGGGGTGGCAGCAGGTGAAGATGAGCTCGAGGCGCTCGTCCGGGATGGTGTCGTCGTCGTCCTGCACGTGGTCGTCCACGGCCTCGGGCACGTCGAGCAGCCGAGTCTTGGCGGCGAGCGTCCGGTCGCGACGGATGCGGTCGATCGCGCGGTTGCGGCCCGTCGCGACGAGCCAGGCGCCGGGGCTTGCCGGTGTCCCGTCCCGCGGCCAGCGCGCCGCTGCGATCGCGAACGCCTCCTGCGCGCACTCCTCGGCGAGGTCGAAGTCACCGAGGTACCCGATGAGCGCCGCCAGGACGCGCCCCCACTGCTCGCGGAAGATCTGCTCGAGCGTCGCTACCACTCCATCACGGGGCGCACCTCGACCGCGCCGCCCAGGCGCGCCGCCGGAATGCGCGCGGCGAGCTCGATTGCGGCGTCCAGGTCGTCGGCCTCGAAGACCAGGTAGCCGCCGATCGCCTCCTTGGCCTCGACGAACGGCCCGTCGGTCGTGAGCGTCCGCCCGTCCTGCACGCGCACCGTCGTCGCCGTCTCGGGCGGCTGAAGCCCCAGGCCGGGCGTCACGCCCGCGGTCGCGCTGACGGCGCGGTAGTCGTCCTGCACCGCCCGGCGCTCCTCCTCGGAGAGGCTCGCCCAGGCTTCGGGGTCCAGCGGCGTGGGCGCGTCGCCCTGGTGGATGAGCAGCATGTACCGCATCGCGTCCTCCTTCATCGGGATGGTCGCCGATGAGACGAACGGGAGCGGCGCGGATCGACAGTCGCGTCGGGACTCAGCGCAGCGGCATGCCGAGCAGGCGCTCGAGCTGCGGCACCGACTGCTGCGCGGAGACGTGGTGCACCGTCGCCATCCCCAGGTCCTGCGCCGGCTTGAGGTTGCCCGCCAGGTCGTCGACGAAGACGATCTGGGAGGCGGGGAGCGCCATGCGCTCGAGCGCGATCTCGTAGATCGCGCGGTCGGGCTTGCGCACCCCCTCCTCACCGGAGATGACGACCGCGTCGAAGAAGCGCGGGAACTGGCCGCGGTCGTAGCGGTCCACGCCCCACGAGTTCGACAGCAGGCCGGTGCGGATGCCCGCGGCCTTGGCCGTGCGCACCGCGTCGAACATCGCGATGTCCTCCTTCATGCCCCCGAACAGGCGGTCGACGAGGCCGGGGGCGCGGTCCTCGCGCAGGCCGAGGATCCGCGCGAAGCGCTCCTCGAACTCGGGCTCGGTCAGCTCGCCGGTCTCCAGCGCGAACAGCGTGTGGCGCGCCTCGGGGTCGGCGCGGAACAGGTCGCGCACGAGCGTCTCGTCGAGGCCCTCGTTGCGGCAGAACTGCTGGAAGGAGGCGAAGACGTCGGTCGTCAGGACGCCGCCCCAGTCGATCAGCAGGCCGCGCATCCGGGCGTCAGGGCTCATGCGTCAGCGCCTCCGCGCGGTTCGCGAGCTCGATCACCCCGTCGCCGAAGCGCTTGAGGAACGGGTCGTCCGTGGCGCCGGCGACGGCGCGCTTGTAGTTGCCCTCCATGAAGACGATCGACTTCCACAGCGCGAGCGTCTGGTACCAGCGGATGTTCGCCATCGTGCGCCCGGAGCGCTCCTCGTAGCGCGCGACGAGGTCGGCGCGGCTGAGGAAGCCCGGCTCGCGCGTGACGCCCGTCAGCTCGAACATGCCCAGCGGCGGGTCGTCGCGGTCGGTCCACAGCGTGCACAGGTACCCGAGGTCCGCGAGCGGGTCGCCGATCGTCGCCATCTCCCAGTCGAAGATCGCGACGAGCTGCGCGGGCGCCTGCGGGGCGAACATCGTGTTGCCCAGGCGGTAGTCGCCGTGGACGATCGTCGCCGGCGGCGACTCGGGCATGTTCTCCGTGAGCCAGCGGCCCACGGTCTCGACGGCGGGGATCTGGCGCGTGCGGTTGTGCTCCCACAGGCCCAGGAAGCGGCGCACCTGGCGCTCGAGGTAGCCGGTCGGCTTGCCGAAGCCCTCCAGCCCCGCGGCGCGCCAGTCGACGGCGTGGACCTCGACCAGCGCGTCGACGAGCTCCTCGCTCATGCGGCGCCGGTCCTCGAGCGTGTCGAGCTCGCGCGGCACCTCGCCGGTGACGACGTGTCCCTCGACGCGCTCCATGATGTAGAAGGGCGCGCCGATCATCGCCTCGTCGTCGCAGACGGCGAGCACGCGCGGGACGCGGGCGCGGCCCTCGAGCCCGCGCAGCACGCGCGCTTCGCGCAGGACGTCGTGGGCGCTGGGGGGGATCGGGGGCCGCGGGGGGCGGCGCAGGATGAACGAGGCATCGCCGCGGCGGATCGCGAAGGTGACGTTCGAGTGGCCCTCGCCGACGGTCGCGATCTCCGGCTCGCCCTCGCCCAGGCCGGCGCCGTCGAGGAACGCCAGCAGGGGCTCGACGATGAGCAGCGGCGGGCGCTCGTGCTCCTGCGCCTCCGCGTGCGTGCGCACCACGTCGTCGTGGGCGATCTCGTGCGTGCTCTCGGACATCGGGGCCTGAAACCTAGCGGCCGTTGGCCGTTTCGGCCGATTCAGCCCCGCGCGGGCAGCCGCTACGCTGCGCCTCCCATGGCACGGCAGCTCTGGCTCCTGCGGCACGGCGAGGCCGAGCCGCACGGCACGCGCCCCGACGACGACCGGGCGCTGACCGAGCGCGGGGTCGCGCAGGCGCGGGCCGCGGGCGCAGCGCTGGCCGCGCTGGGCGTCGCGCCGCAGCTCGTCTACACGAGCCCGAAGGTCCGCGCACGCCAGACCGCCGAGCACGCCTGCGAGGCGCTCGGCGTCGAGCCCGTCGACTACGCGGGCCTCGCCGTGGGGTTCGACGCCGCACAGGCGCTCGAGCTGGCGCTCGGCGACGAGGACGGCGACGGGCGCGTGCTCGCCGTCGGGCACGAGCCGGACTTCAGCCAGGTCGTCTTCGACCTCACCGGCGGGCGCATCGACATGAAGAAGGGCGGCGTGGCGGGCGTCCGCCTGGAGGGCGGTCGCGGCGAGCTGATCGTGCTGCTGCGCCCGCGCGAGCTCTCGGCGATCGCGTGACCGGCGTCGTGCGCCAGGTGCACGCCGCCGGCGGCGTGATCGAGCGCGACCGCCTGATCGCCGTCGTGCATCGCCCCCGCTACGACGACTGGTCGCTGCCGAAGGGCAAGCTCGACCGCGGCGAGAGCTGGGAGGCGGCGGCGCTGCGCGAGGTGCGCGAGGAGACGGGCCTCATCTGCGAGCTCGTCGAGGAGCTCTCGTCGGTGCGCTACCGCGACCTGCGCGGGCGCCCGAAGACCGTGCGCTACTGGCGCATGCGGGTCGCAGGCGGCGAGTTCACGCCGAACAGCGAGGTCGACGAGCTGCGCTGGCTCGATCGCGCCGCGGCCGTCGCGCTGCTCACCTACCCGCACGATCGGGAACTCGTCCAAGCACTGGGCTGAGGGCGTAGGCTGCCGGGCGATGGAGCACCGCCAGGAACGCGTGTACGTCGAGACCGAGCGCCACCGCATCTCGGGGGCGATCACGCTCGCGCGCGACGGCTACCGCAGCCGCGTCACCGATGTGCTCAACGCCGCCGAACGCGACTTCCTGCCGCTGACCGACTGCACCGTCGAGCTCATCGGCCACGAGGGCCAGGGCACGCACCACGCGATGATCGCCGTCTCGCGACGCCACATCGTGCTCGTGATCCCCGAGGCCGAGGGCGGCCCGGTCCTGCGCGCCGCGGACGACCGCGCGGCCTGAGGGCCCGCGCCGGCGTCCTCAAGAGCCCCGCCGGGCGTCGCCGCGCGCCCACCCAACCACGAACGTCCCTGGTTGCCGCCTACGCGGGGCCGTGCGGGACGCTCGGTGGGCGGTGGTTCTCCCCGGGCGCGCGCGAGCGTCCCTGGTTGCCGCCTACGCGGGGCCGTGCGGGACGCTCGGTGCGGGAGCGAGGGCAAGCAGGCGCCACGGCTCGTCGTACACGCTGCCCGACTCGAGACGGCGTACCCGCCATCCCGCCGACTCCCACAGCGCCTGCTTGCGCTGGTCCTCGCCGACGTCGAGGTGGAACGGCCCGCCGTCGATCTCGACGATCAGGCGTTGGGCCGGCCAGCTCAGGTCGGCCTCCGCTCCCGCGATCCGGACGTTGAGGCCAGGGACCGGGCGCCCGGCGTCGCGCAGGACCTCGAGAGCCCGGACCTCGGCGCCGCTGCGGGCGCGGTGCAGCGGCAGGCCCGAGTAGCGCGCGAGCGCGTCGCCGAGCCGGCGTGTCCCGCGCCGACCGCGAGCACGTCCCAGGTGCTCGCCGAGCTCCTCAAGCGAGGTGCAGCGCAGGCGGATCGCCTCACGCAGGGCGCGGGCCAGTGCCGACGCGCTCGTGCACGAGGCGAGATCCAGCAGCGTGCGCGGTACCGACGTCACCGGAATCCCGCGGAGGTCCTCGACGTCCGCGCCGAGTGTCGTGCTGCGGTGGACGAGGACGCTGCCGTGGCGGCGCGGTCCGCCGCGTCCGGGTCGCGTGACGATCTCGAACTCCCGTGGCAACGACCACACGCCCCGGGCGGCGGCAGCGCTCGCATGGCTGAGCGCGCTTCCCGGCGAGGTGAGCGTCGCGCCCATCCAGCGGCCCCAGTCGTCATACGGCAGCACGGGCGCGATGGCGAACACCCCCTGCTCGACGATCACCAAGCGCCCGGTACCGACGCGATGCGCGATGGCGTGCCTCGAGAGCCCGAGCGCCGCGAGCTGCTCGCGCGAGATGCGGTTGAACTGTCTTCCGGCCAGCTGCGCCACCCGAGCGTCCCTCATGGCCTGTCCTAGGCGGCAGCGCGGGACGTTCGCCCCCTTGGGGCGCCGATCGGCGGCGCCCGCCACCAGCGCCGGGGCGTGCGCGGCGGCGCCGAGCCTGCGCGGCGGCGCCTAGCCCGTGACGTGGAAGGTCACACTGCCCGTCGTGCAGGTGTCCTGCACGGTCCCGGCGGCGTCCCGCTGCGTCACCGTCACCTTCAGCGCACCGTTGCCCGACGTCTTCGTGAGCCTTCCGGAGATCACGTAGTCCGAGGTGTACGTCGCGCCGCCCGAGCCCGCGTCGTTCGTCGTGAAGGTCCCGCCGAAGGCGCCGCCGCGAGTCAGCGCGCCGCCGGCGAGGAAGTCGGCGTACTGGAAGGCGCCGCCCGAGGTGCAGGTCGCGCGCCAGCCGATATGCAGGTGGTGAATCTGCGTGCGCGAGCTGACGAGCTCCACGACGACCGGCAGGCCCTGGCTCGTCGTGCCGCCGTACACCGTGCCCGGCCGATGAGCGAGCGTGAACGCCAGGCTCTTCGTCGTGCAGGTGTCGTCCGGCGGCGCGGCCGGGCTGCTGACGACGCTGGCCGCCCCCGTGAGCGACCCGGTGACCTTCGCGCCTCGCACCCGGCCCTTCAGGGTCACCGTGACCATCCCCGTCTGCCCGCCGGAGAGGGTCTCGGCGACCGCGAACGAGCCGGCGAAGGCGCCGGCGCGGATCGCGAGCGGGTGGCTCGCGAGCGACACGCTCCGGCCGAAGCTGTAGGCGCGGCCCGACGCGCATGCGCCGCGCCACATGCTCACAACACCGACGATGCGAGTCCCGCTGACCTTCAGGATGAGCGGGTATTGATCCACCGACGTCGTGCCGCCATACATCGTCGCGGCGGACGCCGGCGCGGCTGCCGCGAGCCCTGCGAGCAGCACGGGGACCAGGGCGAGGCGCTGGATACGACGGGACGGCGCGGCCATGGTCGGCTCCTTCTGCCGTGAGGGCTGGACCTCCGGATCGTCCCGCGTCGCCCGCCCGCGCACAACGTGCGTTTCCCGGCCGAGCCCTGGGGGAAAGCCCGGCCGTCGCAGCGCAGAATCCCGCAGACCACGGGCGACGCCGAGCCGCTGCTAGCTTGCCCGCCCGTGCCCGCCGCGCTGACCGATCCGCTCGAGCTGCCGTGCGGGCTGGCGCTCGCCAACCGGCTCGCCCGCGCCGCGATGACCGAGGGCATCGCCGATCGGCGCAACGACCCCGGCGAGCGCCATGTGCGGCTGTACGCCGCCAACGCCCGTGGCGGCGCCGGCCTGGTGCTCACGGGCAACGCGATGGTGGACCGTCGCCACCTCGAGCGCGCGCGCAACGTCGTGATCGACGCGGCCACCGACGAGGCCGCGCTGCGCCGCTGGGCCCGGAGCGCCGCCGGCGCGCCGACGCTCGTCCAGCTCTCGCACCCCGGGCGCCAAGTCAACCGCTACGTGCAGCCCCACCCGGTGGCACCCTCCGACGGGCCGGCGGTGCGGATCGCCGGTGCGTTCGGACGGCCCAGGGCGCTGACGCTCGCCGAGATCGCCGAGGTCCGCGCGCGGTTCGTCGACGCGGCGGCGCGCGTCGTCGGAGCGGGCTTCCCCGGCGTGCAGATCCACGGCGCGCACGGCTACCTCGTCAGCAGCTTCCTCGACCCCGAGCAGAACCGCCGCACCGACGCCTACGGCGGCGATCTCGGCGGCCGCGCGCGCCTCCTGCTGGAGATCCTCGAGGGGATGCGCGCCGCGCTGCCCGCGGAGGCGGCCGTGGCGGTCAAGCTCGACGCGCGCGACGGTGCGGACGCCGAGCTCGCCGCGCTCGGCCGGCGGCTCGAGGCGGGCGGCATCGACCTCATCGAGATCTCCGGAGGCAGCTACGAGCGCCCGCTGATGGCCGGATACGACGAGCGGGGCGAGGAGCTGCACCCCGAGCACGAGTCCCCGTTCTGGAATGCCGCGGCTGCGGTGTCGGCGGCGGTGCGCGCGCCGGTCATGCTCACCGGCGGCTTTCGCACCCGCGCGGAGGTCGACCGCGCGCTGGCGGCCGGGGTGTGCGACATCGTCGGCGTCGGCCGCCCGCTCGCCGTGCATCCCGACCTCGCCGGGCGCTTCGTGCGCGGCGAGACCGACGTGCTCGATCGCCCGGGCCCGCGCCTCGGCGGCCCGGCCCCGGTCCGCCGCCTGCTGGGCGCCGCCGCGGGCACCGGCTGGCACCGCATCCAGCTGGCGCGCACGGCCGCAGGCCGCCCGCCGCTGCTGCGTTACCCCGCCCTGCTCGCCGCGATCGACTACACCTCCGTCGACTGGGCGCAGGCACTGCTCGCGCGCCGCGCGCGGCTGCGCCTGGCCGAGCGCGTCCCGCCGCCGCACGCCCAGGTGCCGCCCCGCCGCTGACCGCGCGGTGTCCAGAGCGCGCTGCCCGCCCTCACGCGACGCGAGTGAGGGGCCGCGCTCAGACGGACGCGGCGTAGCGGGCCAGCTGTCGAGCCCCCTGAGGTGATGCTCGCCGCGGCCGGTGAAGCTCAACTCGCCTAGATGGCGAGCCCGGCGACGTCGTCGCCGGCCGCCTCAGCTGACGTGGCCGAGGCCGCGTTCGTCGCGCCGGCGGCGGGCGTCGCCGAATGACGGCGCGCCGCCGTGTCCCCCCGACGGGCTGTGCTCCTGAACGGCGGCGCGCCGTGCCTTCGACGATATGAGCCAGGGTCGCGGGCTCGCATCGGGGGGTTCGCGCAGGATTCTGCGGATCACTACCCCCGTGCCAGGAGCACTACCAGCAGCGGAGAGGGAGGGATTCGAACCCTCGAACGAGCTTGACGCCCGTTACGCGATTTCCAGTCGCGCCCGTTCAACCACTCCGGCACCTCTCCTGGCGGGGCGAAGGGTAGCGATGAGCTACAGCGCCCAGCTGCCCTCGACGAGCACGGGCACCTCATCCCCGTCCGGCGTGACGCCGGCGACCGCGACGTCACCGGAGCCGATCATGAAGTCGACGTGGATCTGGCTGCGATTGATCCGCTTCAGGTCCTCGGCGCCGTCGACGCACATCGCGTAGGCCGAGCCGAGCGCGATGTGACTGGCCGCGTTCTCGTCCAGCAGCGTGTCGAAGAAGGTCGTGCCGGTCTGCCCGATCCGCCCGTCGCGGTCGACGAGCGCGACCTCGCCGAGGCGCCCGGCGCCCTCGTCCTTGGCGGCGTAGCCACGCAGCACCTCGGCGTTCTCCTCGGCGTCGATGCGCACCGCCCGCCCGTCGCGGAACTCGACCTCGAGGCCGCGGACGATCGAGCCGCCGAGGACGAGCGGCTTCGTCGAGCGCACCACCCCGTCCGCGCGCGCGGGGTCCGGCGTGGTGAAGATCTCCTCCGAGGGGAGGTTCGGCATGTGGACGATGCCGTCGACCGTCTCGAAGCGCGCAGCGGTGAAGCGGCTGGTGGGCAGCAGGCCGACCGTCAGGTCGGTCCCCGGACCGGTGAAGCGCAGCGCGTCGAAGCGGCGCTTGGTGACCCGCGCGGCGGCCGCGACGAGCACGTCGAACCGCGCCGTCCAGGCGGCGGCCGGATCGTCCTCGTCGAGCCGGCAGATCGTGATCAGCTGCGCCGCGAGGCGGGCCAGCGCCTCCTCGTCGGGCAGATCCGGGTGCACGAGCCGCGCCCACGGAAGGCTCGGCGCCGGCCCGATCGTCCAGTTCGTCGTGCGGTCGTTGACGACCTTGCCGGACTCCTTGAGGAAGGGCAGCTGGTCGCGGCCGGCGCGCACCGGGTCGATGTCGTCGAACAGCCCGGGCGCGATCGGCCCGCTCAGCCCGATGCGCGCGCAGCGCTGCTCGCCGAGCGCGAGGATGCGGTCGCCGTGCCAGGAGGGCACGAACTCGAGCGTGTCCTCGCGTGCGTACAACAGCCGGGCGTGCTTGACGTGCAGGTCGAAGTAGGAGACGTCGGCGTACCGTGCGCCATGTCGGTAGGCGGCCACGGCCAGTGCGCGCGCGATCTCCTCCTTGCCGATCTCGGCGCCGATCGCGACGATCTGCCCGGGTTGCACGTTGGCGCCGAAGCCGACGAGCAGGTCGGCGAAGCGCTCGAGGGTGGCGGGGTCGAACCCGGTGCTGGACGTCATGGAGCGGCCACACTAACGCCCGAGTGCGACATGATCCGCCGCATGGCGACAACCGGCTACGCGGCGCCCGGCGAGATCACGCGCGACCGCGCCCACTCGATCTTCGGCCAGGTGATGGGCCTGGTCGCCGTCACGTGCGCGTTCGCGGCGGCCGGCGCGTACATCGGCCGCAACCTGACGGGTCTGTGGTGGCTGCTCCCGTGGCTCGCCGCGCTCGGCTGCGTCGTCGGCCTGAACGTCGCCAACTCGCGTGGCAACCGCCAGCTCGCGCTCGTGCTCCTGTTCGGGCTCGGGCTGCTGCTCGGGATCAGCATCGGCGAGACGCTCCACTACTACGCCGTCACGGACTCGACGGCGGTCTACCAGGCCGCCGCTGCGACGGCGCTGTTCGTCGCTGCGCTCGGCGCGGGCGGGTATGCGACGCGGCGCGACCTCTCTGGCCTGTACCGCGTGGCCTTCTGGCTGCTGCTCGCGCTGATCGTCGCGGGGATCGTTCTGATCTTCGTCCGGATCCCGGCGGCCTCGCTCGCCTGGTCGGTGATCGGCCTGTGCATCTTCGGCCTCTACGTCGTCCTGGACTTCAACCGGATGCGCCGCGCGGGGCAGGCCGAGGTGATCCCGCTGGCCGCGGGCATCTTCCTGGACATCTTCAACATCTTCCTGTTCTTCCTGCGCATCTTCAGCAACAACCGGTGAGCGTCTACGGCGACCTCGTCGCCGAGCACGGCCTGAGCGCTGCGCACCGGCTGCTGCTCGCCGCGGTCCCGCCGGGTGCGCGCGTGCTCGACGCCGGCTGCGCGAGCGGCTACCTGGCCGGTCTGCTCGTCGCGCGTGGCCACGAGGTCACGGGGATCGAGGCCGACCCGGCGGCCGCGCAGGCCGCGCGCGAGCAGGCCGGCGTCGACGTCCTCACCGGCGACCTCGAGCGCCCGGAGGATCTCGCACGCCTTCGCGGGCCGTACGGCGTGGTGGTCCTCGGCGACGTGCTCGAGCACCTGCGCGACCCGGCCCGCGTCCTGCGCGCGCTGCGTCCGCTGCTCGCACCCGACGGTCTGCTCGTCGCCTCGCTGCCCAACGCGGTCCACTGGACCGCGAGGCGCGAGATCCTGCGCGGGCGCTTCCCGCAGACCGACCACGGACTGTTCGACCGCACGCACCTGCACTTCTACACGCGCGCGAGCGCCCGCGAGCTGCTGTCGGGCGCCGGCTACCGGGTGCTCGGCGAGCAGCCGGTCCCGGCGCCGCTTCCGCTGGAGGCGCACATGCCGCTGCCGGCCGGCCTGCGCGAGGCCGCTGTCCGCGCGGCGCCCGGGCTGTTGGCACTGCAGTTCGTCTTCCGAGCGCGTCCGGCCGGCGACCTGGCGTGCGGGCGCGCGGCGTAACGTTCGGAGGCGCCGCGAGACCATCACGCATGTCGCTTCTTGATCGCATGACCAGCAGGCTTCGGATCCCGGACCCGGCGGACGCGCTCCGCGGCCGCGACCACGAGTTGCCGGGGATCCCCGACACGCACGCCGTGCTGGGCACGCCAATCCGTCCACCGTTCCCGCCGGGCATCCGCACGGCCGTCTTCGGGATGGGCTGCTTCTGGGGCGCCGAGCGCCTCTTCTGGCAGACGCCCGGGGTGTACTCGACCGCCGTCGGCTACGCGGGGGGCAGCACTCCCAACCCGACCTACGAGGAGACCTGCACCGGCCGCACCGGCCACGCCGAGGTCGTGCTCGTCGCCTACGACCCCGCGAAGGTCTCCTACGAGGACCTGCTGCGCGTCTTCTGGGAGGGCCACGACCCTACGCAGGGAATGCGCCAGGGCAACGACGTCGGCACGCAGTACCGCTCGGCGATCTACTGGGACGGCGAGGACCAGCACGCCGCGGCGCTCGCCTCGCGTGAGCGCTACCAGGAGGCGCTGGGCGCCGCGGGTCACGGCGAGGTCACCACCGAGATCACCGCGGCAGGTCCCTTCTACTACGCCGAGGACTACCACCAGCAGTACCTGCACAAGGTGCCGGGTGGCTACTGCGGCCTGGGCGGCACCGGTGTGGCCTGCCCGGCGGGCCTCGTGAGCGCCCAGTAGCCGCTCCGCCGGCGTTCGCCGCGCGCCTGCCGGACCACGGCCCGCCACCCGGCGGGCCGTTTTTCCGCGGTCGGAGATCCGCGCATCTGACGGGCCTTCGCTCAAGTCCCTGGACGAACGGTCGATACGCCCCTGTCCGAACAACGCCACGAGGTGTGCCCTCGCGACCACTCCGCGCGGGCCCCCGATACGCGCTGAACGACCCATATGCCTTCCATCCGACGCGCTGCCCTCGCCGTCGCCGCCACCCTCGCGGCGTTGCTGGCATGCGCGCCGGGGGCCTCAGCCGACCGCGCCTTCGGCCCGCGCTTCGTCACCACCGACCGCGGCAACATCGTCAGCGTCGCGAACACGCTGCTGACGTGCCCGACCGCCGCGGCGAACTGCACGAACGTGCGCAGCGGCGCGAACACGACGCTGGGCAACGACAACTTCACGATGACGAACGTCGACGTCGACTCCGACGCGACGACGTTCAACTCCAGCCAGGCGACGCTGAGCATGCCGACGGGCGCCGTAGTGCTCTGGGCGGGCCTGTACTGGGGCGCCGACACCAGCGCGGGGACGGGCGGTGCCGCCGCACCGACGCCCGCGAGCAACGGGACCGTGAAGTTCGGCACCCCGCCGCTCGGCACATACCAGACCGTCAACGCCAGCGTGCTCGACACCGACTCGCTGAGCACGACGCGCTACCAGGGCTACGCGGATGTGACCTCGCTCGTGCAGGCCGCGGGCAACGGCACCTACAGCGTCGCCAACGTGCAGACCGGCACCGGGCAGAACCGCTACGCCGGCTGGGCGCTGCTCGTGGCCTACCGCGACCCGGCGCAGGTCCAGGTCAAGAAGCTCATCGCCTGGGACGGCTTCACGTCGCTCGTCACCGGCTCGCGGCCCTCGGTCGACATGAACCTGACCGGGTTCCAGACGCCGGCGTCGGGGACCGTCAACGCGAAGGTCGGCCTCGTCACGTGGGAGGGCGACCGCAACATCGTCAGCGAGACCGCGACGCTCAACGGCACCGCGCTGATCGATGCGCTGAACCCGTCGAACAACCTCTACAACTCCTCGATCACGCGGCTGGGGACGGCCGTCACGACGAAGAACCCGAACTACGACAACCAGCTCGGGATCGACTCGGACGAGCTCAACGCCAACGGCCTGCTGAACAACAACCAGACGAGCGTCGTGCTGCACCTGGCGACCTCGCAGGACACGTTCCTGCCCGGCGCCGCGTTCATGGTCAGCGACGAGTACCTCGCCGGGCCGGCGAACACCGTCGCCCCGAGCATCTCCGGCCTGATGGTCGACCGTCAGGTGCTCACGGTGAACCCGGGCACGTGGACCGGCGCGCCCGCGCCGACCTACACCTACCAGTGGCGGCGCTGCGACAGCTCGGGCTCGAACTGCGCCGACATCTCCGGCGCCACCGCGTCGACCTACACGCTGACACCCGCGGACGTGGGCTCGACGATCCGCGTCGTCGTGACGGGCACGAACGTCGTCGGCACGGCGACCGCGACCTCCGCCCAGACCGCCGTCGCCCAGGCGCTCGCCCCGTTCAACCTGACGGCGCCGTCGATCGCGGGCACCGCGCAGGACGCCCAGACGCTCACGCTGAGCCCGGGCACGTGGGACGGCACGCCGACGATCACGACGACCTACCAGTGGCGCCGCTGCGACAGCGCGGGTGCGAACTGCGTCGACATCGCGGGCGCCACCGGGCTGACCTACACGGCGGCCCCCGCCGACGTCGGCAAGACGCTGCGCGCGGTCGTCACCGCCACGAACGCCGGCGGCTCGACCGCCGCAGCCACGACCCAGACCGCGGTGGTCACCGCTGCGCCGCCTGCCAACACCGCGCCGCCGACGATCAGCGGGACGGCGCGTGACGGGCAGACGCTGACGGCCGCGAACGGGACGTGGACCGGGACGCCGACGATCACCTACACGTACCAGTGGCGCCGCTGCGACAGCTCGGGCGCCTCGTGCGCCGACATCTCCGGGGCGACCGGCTCGACCTACACGGCGGTGCCCGCCGACGTCGGCTCGACGATCCGGGTGGTCGTCACCGGCACGAACGCCGGGGGCAGCGCGAGCGCGACCTCGGCGCAGACGGCGGTCGTCGCCGGGAATCCGCCGGTGAACACGGCGCTGCCGTCGATCTCCGGCACCGCCCAGGACGGCCAGACGCTGAGCGCCGCGACCGGCATCTGGACGGGGACGCCGACGATCACCTACACCTACCAGTGGCGCCGCTGCGACAGCTCCGGCAACAACTGCGCCGACATCGCCGGCGCCACCAGCGCGACGTACACCGCGGTGCCCGCCGACGTCGGGAAGACGCTGCGCGTCGTCGTCACCGCGACGAACGCGATCGGCACCGCGAGCGCCACCTCCGCCCAGACCGCGGTCGTCGCCCCCGCACCGCCCGTCAACACGGTGCTGCCGTCGATCTCCGGCGTCGCACAGGAGGGCTCGACGGTCACCGCGGGCGCGGGCACGTGGAGCGGCACGCCGACGATCACCTACACGTACCAGTGGCGCCGGTGCGACAGCGCCGGCAACAACTGCGCCGACATCGCCGGCCAGACCGCGACGACCTACACGCTCGTGGCCGCCGACGTGGGCAAGACGCTGCGCGTCGTCGTCACGGCGACCAACGCGGGCGGCACGGCGAGTGCGACCTCGCCCGCCACCACCGGCAACCCCGCCGCCCCGGTGAACACCGCGCTGCCGACGACCTCGGGCACGACGACCGATGGCAGCACGCTGAGCGCCACGACGGGCACCTGGACGGGCAGCGCCCCGATCTCCTACACCTACCAGTGGCTGCGCTGTGACACCACGGGTGCGAGCTGCGTGTCGATCTCCGGCGCCACGTCTGCGACCTACGGCTTGGCGCCGGCCGACGTCGGCTCGCGCCTGCGCGTCAACGTCACCGCCACGAACGTCGCCGGCAGCGCGAACGTCAACTCCGCGGCGACCGCGATCATCGCGGCCGCGGCGCCCGCGAACACGTCGCTGCCGACGATCTCCGGCACGGCGAAGGACGGGCAGACGCTGACGGCGGCGAACGGCACCTGGACGGGGACGCCGACGATCTCCTTCACCTACCAGTGGCGTCGCTGCGACAGCTCGGGCGCCTCGTGCGCGGACATCGCGGGGGCGACGGCGTCGACGTACACGCTCGTCTCGGCGGATGTGGGCTCGACGATCCGGGTGGTCGTGACGGGCACGAACGCGGGCAGCAGCTCGAGCTCGACCTCGGCGCAGACGGCAGTCGTCGCGGCCGCGCCACCGGTCAACACGGTCCTGCCGACGATCTCGGGGACCTGGCAGGACGGACAGACGCTCGTCACGAGCAACGGCACGTGGACGGGCACGCCGGCGATCACCTACACCTACCAGTGGCGCCGGTGCGACAGCTCGGGCGCCTCGTGCTCGAACATCGCCGGGGCGACGGGTGGCAGCTACACGCTCACCTCGGCCGACGTCGGCTCCACGATCCGCGTGGTCGTGACGGGGACGAACGCGGGCGGCAGCTCGAGCGCGACCTCGAACGCCACGGCGATCATCGCGCCCGCGCCGCCGGTGAACACGGTGCTGCCGTCGATC
>DATKLF010000042.1:0-12379 GCA_035542555.1 Solirubrobacteraceae bacterium
CACCGGCCTCCGGCGGCTTCACGCCGCGCTCGGACGTCCCCGTCGACACGAGCGACTTCGCGACAGCCCCTGCGGGTAACGTCGCGACCTCCGACGAGGACATCCCCTTCTAGCTCCTGGGCACGCGGTCCCCGCGGGCGCTTGCCCGCGGGGACCTGCCGCACCGCTGCCCGCGGGGGCGCCCGCCCCGGGGCCTGGTCGAGTTGTGCACGCCTACCGTGCACATCGCGCCCAGCGCGGGACGACGCAGCGATGTCGTCGCGCATGGCGGCCTGCTGGAACCGAGGGGTGAGCACTCTGCGGGCCGCGCGCCGGGACTCGTGGGGCCGTGACGCAACTCGCGGGCTCGCGCGGAGGGTGGTTCCGCGGCCGGCCGCTCTCGTCCGGCCTGGTCGAGTTCTGCACGCATACCGTGCACATCGCGCCCAGCGCGGACCGGCGCGGCGATGTCCGTCGCCTACGGCCGCCTGCGGGCACCGAGGGGTGAGCTCCCCGCTGGGCGCCGCGCCGGCGCCCAGCCCCCGGCCGCTCGTCCGGCCTGGTCGAGTTCTGCACGCATACCGTGCACATCGCGCCCAGCCGCGGGGCGGTGCAGCGATATCCGTCGCCCGCGGTGGGGTCTCGCGCAGGGACTCGCGGGGCCATGGCGCGACTCGCGGCCCCCGGCGTGGGCCGGTCGAACGGGTGGCAGCGGACCGCGCCTTCGCGGGAGCGACCGCACCCCCGAAGGCGCGTTCGCCGACAGGACCCGTGAGCGCGCGCGCCGGGACCTTCCGACCTCGCCGCCCCGACACCGCACCCCACGCAAGCGAGCCCAAGCACGCACACCCACGCTACCCTGGGGAGTCCCGCGCACCGCGTGTGTGTCAGACTGTCCGTGCGCGCGCCGCAGGCGCGCGTTCGCGCGAAGACGGAGAATCCGAGGACTGAAGTGGCAAAGGCACGTCGTCAGAAGCCGACCAAGACGCGTCGGGACAAGAAGGGCGGCCCCGGCAGCGGCCGGCGCAAGCCCTGCCTGTTCTGCAAGGAGAAGATCGAGCGCGTCGACTACAAGGACGTGACGACCCTGCGTCGCTTCACCTCAGAGCGCGGGAAGATCCGCTCGCGGCGGATCACGGGGCTCTGCCGGCGCCACCAGAGCCAGCTCGCCAACGCCGTCAAGCGCGCGCGCGAACTGGCACTCGTCCCGTACGCCGCCGAGCCCGCCAACGAGGGCGTGGGGCGCGGCCGCCGCGACCGCGAGCGCGACTGATGCCCGAGGCCATCCTTCTGCAGGACGTCGAGAACCTCGGCCAGCGAGGCGCAGTCGTCGATGTCTCGAAGGGCTACCTGCGCAACTTCCTGATCCCGCGCCGCCTCGCGCAGCCGGCAACGAAGTCGTCGCTGCGCGCCGCGCAGGACATGATCGCTGCCCAGGAGAAGGCGCGCGAGCACGCCGTCGCGCAGGCGCAGGAGCTGGCCACCGCGCTCGCCAACACGGTGCTGACCATCCCGCGCCAGGCCGGCGACGACGGGCGGCTGTTCGGCTCGGTCACGAACCAGGACATCGCCGAGGCCATCAAGGAGGCGCGCGGCGTCGAGGTCGACCGGCGCAAGATCGAGCTCGAGGAGCCGATCAAGCATGTGGGGACCTACCAGGTCGAGCTGGAGCTCGAGGGCGGCGTCCGCGCATCGGTCAAGACGATGGTCGTCGAGCAGTAGCCGCAGCCTCCGCCGGCTTCGCAACATCTCGGCAACAAGTTCGCCGCTGAGAGCGGGATGTCCCGTGCGTCGCGGCCGGACCCGTTGCTAGCTTCGGGAGGCCCGTGACGAGCCTCCCCGTGCAGCCCCCCACGCGCCCCGCGGCACCCCCGGCGGGGGCCGCGCCGCCCCACTCGATCGAGGCCGAGCAGGCAGTCCTGGGCGCCATCCTCCTCTCCGAGCGCGCGCACTACACGTTTGTCGTCGAGGAGGGGCTGACGGCCGCGGACTTCTACCGCGCACGCCATCGCGTCGTGTACGACGCGATGCTCGGGCTCTTCGACCGCGGCGGCGAGATCGACGTCCTCAGCGTCGTCGAGGAGCTCAAAGCGCTCGGCAAGCTCGAGGAGGCGGGCGGCCAGGACGAGGTCGCGGCACTCGTCGCGGCCGTGCCCGCGGTCGGCAACCTGCGCCGCTACGCGGAGATCGTCAAGGAACTCGCACACCTGCGCCGGCTGCTCGACGCCTCGTATGAGATCCAGTCCAGCGTCTACGCCCGCGCGGCGGAGCCACGCGACATCGTCGATGCCGCCGAGCGCGCGATCCTCGACATCCGCATGGGCGGCGAGGGTCAGGACTTCCGCCCGGTCGGCGACGTCCTGCACCAGGAGCTGCCGCGCTGGGACAAGCTCTCCAAGGACGGCACCGCGATCACCGGCGTGCGCTCGGGCTTCGCGGACCTCGACGCGATCACGGGCGGCTTCCAGCCCGGGAACCTCATCATCATCGCCGCCCGACCCTCGATGGGGAAGTCGGCGCTCGTCACGAACATCGCCGAGAACGTGGCGCTCGACAAGAAGAGCCCGCGCCCGGTCGCGCTGTTCTCGCTCGAGATGTCCGAGGGCGAGCTGGCGCAGCGGTTCATCGCCTCGCACGCGGGGATCAAGGGCGACGACCTGCGCAAGGGGCGGGTGCGCGACGAGAAGTGGCAGCGCGTGCTGCGCTCCGCCGGCGAGTTCGAGCGCTCGAAGCTGTTCGTCGACGACTCCTCGGACATCGGGCTGCTCGACATCCGCGCGAAGGCGCGCCGGCTGCACCAGAGCCTGCGCGACGAGGGCGGGCTCGGCCTGATCATCATCGACTACCTGCAGCTCATGCGCGCGGACACCCGCTATGACAGCCGCGTGCAGCAGGTCGGTGAGATGAGCCGGGGGCTGAAGATCCTCGCACGAGAGCTGCGCGTCCCCGTGATCGCGCTCTCCCAGCTCTCGCGCAACGTCGAGCAGCGCAAGCCACCCGAGCCGATGCTCTCGGACCTGCGCGAGTCGGGCCAGATCGAGCAGGACGCCGACCTCGTGATGTTCATCTACCGCGACGAGTACTACACGCGCGAGGAGTCCGAGAACCCGGGCGTCAGCGAGATCATCATCGCCAAGCACCGCAACGGCGGGCTGGGCCGCGTGGAACTCAACTTCCAGAACGAGTTCCCGCGCTTCCTCAACCTCGCGCGCGAGGCCGCATAGCCGTGGCCAGCGAGCGCCGCTGTCCGCTGGGCCTCTGCGACGGCTCGGGCTGGATCGAGGACGAGGCCACGCGCACCGCCCGCGAGTGCCGCTGCCGCGCCCAGCTGATCGCCGGCAGGCGCTCGCGCGCACTGTCGGCGGTCATCCCGCGACGCTACCGCGGCCTGTCGTTCGACCGCCCGCCCGTCTCGGAGATGCCAGAGCCGATCGTGCGGCAGGTGCGGGCCTATGTGCGCCATCTCGACGAGCAGCTCGCCGAGGGCCGCGGGCTGTGGTTCACCGGCAGCGTCGGGACGGGCAAGACGACGCTCGCGATGCTCATCTCGAGCGCCGCGCTCGACGCCGGGCACACGGTCGCGATCTACTCGCTGCCGCGACTGCTCGCCGAGATCCGGGCGACGTTCGATGACGAACGGCCGGGCTCGTACACCTCGCTGCTCGACCGGCTCACCGACGTCGACCTGCTGCACGTCGACGACCTCGGCGCGGAGAAGACCAGCGCCTGGGTGCTCGAGCAGCTCTACTCCATCGTCAACGCGCGCTATGAGGCCGCGCGTGCGGTGCTGATCACGACGAACCTGCAGCGCGAGGCGCTCTCCGAGCAGATCGGCGAGCGCACGGTCTCCCGACTCGAGGAGATGTGCGAGATCCTCCCGCTCACCGGCGCCGACCGGCGCAAGGTCGTGATCGGCGACCGGCGTGGGTCGTCCGCCGCCGACCTGCGGCTCGCGTAGCCGCGCGCCCCTACACTCAGCCCGTCATGCCGAGCATCGTCGTCGTCGGCGCCCAGTGGGGCGACGAGGGGAAGGGCAAGGTCGTCGACCTGCTCGCCGAGCGGGCGGACGTCGTCGCGCGCTTCCAGGGCGGCAACAACGCCGGACACACGATCGTCCACGGCGAGGACGTCTGGAAGTTCCACCTGATCCCCTCGGGCATCCTGCACCCGGGCACCACCTGCGTGATCGGCAACGGGGTCGTCGTCGACCCCGCCGTGCTGACCGCCGAGATCGACGGGCTGCGCGAGCGCGGCGTCGATGTCAGCGACCTGAAGGTCAGCGCGAACGCGCACGTGATCATGCCCTACCACCTGATGCTCGATCAGGCGGGCGAGGCGCGCCTGGGCAAGCTCGAGATCGGCACGACCAAGCGCGGCATCGGCCCGTGCTACGCCGACAAGGCGCTGCGCCTGGGGATCCGCGTGCAGGACATGCTCGATGAGAAGATCCTCAAGAAGAAGATCATGGCGGCGCTGGAGCCCAAGCGGCTCATGCTCCGTCCGTTCGAGCGCGACCCGGCGCTCGACCTGCAGACGATCACCGAGCAGTACCTCACCTTCGGCCATCGCCTGGAGCAGCACATCGCCGACACCGCGTCGATCCTGCACCGCGCCATCGACGAGGGCCGGCTCGTGGTCTTCGAGGGCGCCCAGGCGGCGATGCTCGACATCGATCACGGCACCTACCCGTTCGTGACCTCGTCGAACCCGGTTGCCGGCGCGGCGTGCATCGGCACGGGCGTCGGCCCGCGCGACATCGATGAGGTCTGGGGCGTCGTCAAGGCGTACGCGACGCGCGTGGGCGCGGGCCCGTTCCCCAGCGAGCTCGAGGACGCGACCGGCGAGCGGCTGCGGGCGGGCGGGCACGAATTCGGAACGACGACCGGCCGCCCGCGGCGCACCGGCTGGCTCGACCTCATCGCGCTGCGCTACGCCGCGCGCATCAACGGCCTGACCGCGCTCGTGATGACGAAGCTCGATGTCCTCGGCGGCTTCGACACGCTGCGCATCTGCACGGCCTATGTCGGTGAGGACGGCGCGCGCTTTGCGAGCTTCCCCTACCACCAGACGGTCCTGCACCACGTCACGGCCGAGTACATCGAGCTGCCCGGTTGGAGCGATGACATCAGCGGCTGCCGCTCGGAGGCCGACCTGCCGCCGGCCGCCCGCGAGTACCTGCGCTACGTCGAGGAGGCCGTCGGCGTTCCGATCATCATGGTCGGCGTCGGCCCCGCGCAGGACGAGATCGTCTGGCGCGGCCCGCGCCCGGCCGTCCTCGCGGGCGCGCCGGCCGAGGCGGCGTAGCGCAGTCGATCAGGCGGGCGGCTCGAGCAGCTCGTCCTCGGGTACCTCGCGCACGACGCGCGCCGGCACACCCATCACCAGCGCCCGCGCCGGCACGTCGCGCGTGACGAGCGCCCCGGCCGCGACGAACGCCTCCTCGCCGACCTCCACGCCGGGCAGCAGGATGCTGCCGCCGCCCACGCGGCAGGCCCGGCGCAGCACCGCTCCGCGCAGGTCGTCGCCCGGGCGCGCCATCGTCTGGTCGTTCGTCGTCATCGCGCACGGGCCGACGAACACGTCGTCCTCAACGAGCGAGTAGGCGGTCAGGTAGACGCTCGACTGCACCCTCACGCGCGCCCCGACGCGCACGTCGTTGTCCACGCCGCTCGCGCGGCCGATGACCGTCCCGTCGCCGATCTCGACGCGCTCGCGCACGAACGCCTGGTCGCCGATGATCGCGCCCTCGCCGATCCGCGTCCCGGTGAGCACGATCGCCTGCGCGCAGATCGCCGCACCCGCGCCGATGACGAGCGGCGCGTCCAGGCTGCCGCCCGCGGTCGAGCGGCTGCCGAGCTTCGGGCGCTTGCCGAGCACGGCACCGTCCTGGATCGTGACGTCGTCGCCGATGACGACGTCGTCGTGGACGACGACGTTCGAACCGAAGACGACGCCGCGGCCGACCGTCGCGCTCGGGCTCAGGACGAGGCCGGGAGCGGAGGGGGCGGGCACCCGGGGTACCCTATCCGGCGGTGACGACAGCGAATGCCACCTCGCGCGGGGCCGTGCTCGGCCTCGGCATGATCGGCCGTCACCACGCGCGGCTGCTGCAGGCCTCCGAGCGCGTCGCGTTCGCGGGCGCCGTCGACCCGGGCGGGGACCGCTACGGCGCCGTGCGCGACCCCGCGCTCGTCTTCGCCTCACTCGACGAGCTCTTCGCGCATGGGGCTCCCGACTTCGCGATCGTCGCCGTGCCGACCGAGGACCATCTGACAGCCGCCCGGACGCTGGCTGCCGCCGGCGTCAGCATGCTGATCGAGAAGCCGCTCGCGGCGAGCTCCGCGGAGGCGCGCGAGATCATCGCCGTCTGCGAGGCCGCGGGGGTGCGCGCCGCGGTCGGCCACGTGGAGCGCTTCAACCCCGCCCTGCTCGAGCTGCGCCGCCGGGTGCGCGCCGGCCAGCTGGGCGAGGTGTTCCTGATCGCGACCGAGCGCGTCGGGCCGTTCCCGGACCGCGTGCGCGACGTCGGCGTCGTCAAGGACCTCGCGACACACGACCTCGACCTCGTTCGCTGGCTGGGAACCTCGTCGGTCGCGAACCTCGCCGCGCAGACCCAGCACCGCATGGGGCGCGTCCACGAGGATCTCGTGCTCGTCACGGGCGCCCTGCACAGCGGCGTGAGCTTCAACGTGATCGTCGACTGGCTGTCGCCGACGAAGGTCCGCCGCACGCGCATCCTCGGGGAGCGCGGCATGCTCGTGGCGGACACGCTCACCGCCGACCTGACCTTCTTCGAGAACGGTGTGGTCGGCTCGGAGTGGACCGAGACGCAGGCGCTGCGCGGCGTCAGCGAGGGCGACATGACGCGCTACGCCCTGGCCCGCCGCGAGCCGCTGCTGGTCGAGCTCGAGACGTTCCTCGACTTCCTCTCGGGCGAGGAGTCCGCAGAGGTGGTCACGCTCGAGGAGGGGCTCGAGGTCGTGCGCACCGCCGAGGCGGTGCTCGAGAGCGCCGGCTCTGCGAGGACCGTCGTCGTCTCGGAGGCGCCCGCCGGAGCAGCGCGCGGCTGATGCGCGTCGTCGTCGTCGCGCTGGGCAAGATCGGCCTGCCGCTCGCGGTTCACATCGCACGCGCGGGCCACGAGGTCGTGGGCTGCGATATCGACGCGGCGGTGGTCGACGCGGTCAACGCGGCGACGCCGCCCTTCCCCGGCGAGGCGGGGCTGCGCGAAGCGCTTGCGTCGGTCGTGGGGTCCGGGGCGCTGCGCGCACAGGCGGATACCACCGCAGCCGTGGCGGCGGGACCCGAGCTCGTCGTCGCCGTGCCGCCGCTCATCGTGGACGCGCACGCCCAGCCGGACTGGCGCGTGCTGGACAGCGTGACCGCGGCGATCGGCGCCGGGCTGCGGCCCGGAACGACGGTGAGCATCGAGACGACGCTCCCCGTCGGGACGACGCGCACGCGCGTCGCCCCGGGGCTCGCCCGGGGGAGGGGGCTCGAGCCCGAGATCGACTTCCACGTCGTCTTCAGCCCCGAGCGGGTATCGAGCGGCCGCGTGTTCCGCGACCTGGCGACCTACCCGAAGCTCGTCGGGGGGCTCACGCCTGAAGGCGAGGCGCGCGGGGTCGAGCTGTACGGGCGCTTCATCGAGGCCGAGGTCCGGCCGATGGGCTCCGCCGAGGCCGCCGAGCTGACGAAGCTCGCCGAGACGACGTACCGCGACGTGAACATCGCGCTCGCGAACGAGTACGCCCGCTACGCCGACGAGGCCGGAATCGACATCGAGCGGGTCATCGAGGCCGCCAACAGCCAGCCGTTCAGCCACATCCACCGTCCCGGGATCGCCGTCGGCGGGCACTGCATCCCGGTCTACCCCCGCTTCTACCTCGGCTCCGACCGCGAGGCGCAGATCCCCGCCGCGGCGCGGAAGGTCAACGAGGCGATGCCGGCCCACGCGGTCGATCTGCTCGAGCGCGCGGCCGGGTCGCTGCGCGATGCGCGGGTCCTGATCCTCGGCGTCGCCTACCGCGGTGGGGTGAAGGAGACGGCGTTCAGCGGCGCCTTCGCCGTGCGCGACGAGCTGCGCCGCAGGGGGGCGATCCCGCTCGCCGCCGACCCGCTCTTCTCGCCCGCCGAGCTGCGCGCGCACGGATTCGAGCCGTGGGACGGTGAGGCGGTCGGCGCCGCCGTCGTGCAGGCCGACCACGAGGAGTACCGGCGCCTGCGGCCCGAGGACGTGCCGGGCGCGCGAGCCGTCGTGGACGGACGCGGTGTCCTGGACGCCGCCGCGTTCGCCGCCGGCGGCGTGGCGGTGCTGCGCATCGGGCGCCCGCCCGTGCTGCCCACCACCTAACGGCCCCACCCCCGAACGTCCCGGAGTGCCGCCCAGAGGAGGCCGCGCGGGACGCTCGGCGGGGAGGGGTCAGGACGCGAGCGCCTCCAGCGCGGCGACCACGCGGGCGCCCGCGTGGCCGTCGCCGTAGAGCGGGGGGCGCGCGGGCGGAAGCGGGCGCTCGAGCGCCGCCAGCGCCCGCGCGACGTCGAGGTCGACGAGCGCGTTCCAGCCTGACTCGACGGTCTCGACCCACTCGGTGGTGTCGCGCAGGGTGACGCAGCGCACGCCGGCGACGTAGGCCTCCTTCTGCGCCCCGCCCGAGTCGGTGAGCAGTGCGCGCGCGTGGAGCAGCAGCGCCGTGAAGTCGACGTATCCCAGCGGCGGCAGGACGGTGACGCCGCCGGCCTCGAGCTCCGCCAGCCACCCGGCGCGTTCCAGGCGCGCGCGGGTCCGCGGGTGCAGCGGCAGCACGACCGGGCCGGGGACCGCGATCAGCAGGTCGACGAGCCGGCGCAGGCGCACGGGGTCGTCGACGTTCGCGGCGCGGTGCGCGGTCGCGAGAACGTAGCGGCCCGGCTCGACACCGGCGCGCGCGAGCGCGGCCGTGTTCTCGCGCGCCCGCGGCTCGAGCAGCAGCGCGACGTCGACCATTACGTCCCCGACCTCCTCCACGCGGCCGGCGACGCCCTCGCGCTCGAGGTTCGCGACCGCGACCGGCGACGGGCAGAGCAGCAGGTCGGAGAGGTGGTCGGTCAGCACGCGGTTGAGCTCCTCGGGCATCGTGCGGTCGAACGAGCGCATGCCCGCCTCCACATGCGCGACGGGCACGCGCGCCTGCGCCGCCGCGAGCCCCCCGGCCAGCGTCGAGTTCGTGTCGCCGTAGACGAGCACGGCATCCGGCCGCTCCGCCTCAAGGAGCGGGGCGAGTGCCGCCAGCATCCGCGCGGTCTGCTCGGTGTTCGAGCCGCCGCCGATGCCCAGCTCACGATCCGGCGCCGGGATGCCGAGCTCCTCGAAGAAGACGCTGCTGAGCTCGTCGTCGTAGTGCTGCCCTGTGTGGACGAGCAGCTCCTCGTGCTCGGCACGCAGGAACTGGGAGACCGCGGCCGCCTTGATGAACTGCGGCCGGTTCCCGATGACGGTGAGGACCCTCATCCGGCGAGCGGGCGCCCCAGCGCCGCGCCGATCGCCTCGAGCACGGCGGCGCGGGCGCGCAGCGTCAGCGGGCCGGGCGCCGGTGGCAGCGCAACGCCGTCGATCGCGTGCACCGGATGGGCCTCCTGCGTCGTCGAGGCCAGGAACGCCTCGTGCGCGTACGGCAGCTCGTCGACGCTGATCGCGCGCTCGGCCACGAGGCCGGACTCGAGCAGGCGCCGGCGTGTGATCGAGTCGAGCACGCGGTCGCCGAGCGGCGGCGTGACGAGCTGCTCGCCGTCGAGCGAGGCGACGAACGCCTGGCGCGGACCCTCGAGCACGCGGCCGCGCGGCGTGACCAGCAGCGCCTCGTCGGCGCCCTGCTCGCGCGCGAGCCGCGTGACGAGCATGTTCGCCGCGTAGGACAGCGACTTGATCTGGTCGAGCACGCGCGTGGGCTCGTAGTGCACCGTCGCCAGCGCGATCGTCGCGGGCGCCTCGCGCACCGGCTCGAGCAGCACGATCCGCCGCCCGCCGCGCGTGACCACCATCCGCAGGTAGCCCTCATCGTCGCCGGTGCGCTCCAGCAGGCGCTCCGCGTCGGCCGCCAGGTCATCCGGGTCGAAGGGCAGCCGCAGCAGCTCGGCGGAGCGCCTCATGCGCTCGATGTGCTCGTCGAGCGCGTACGCCAGGCCGCCGGGGTAGACGCGTGCGACTTCGAAGACGCCGTCGCCGCGCAGCAGGCCCTCGTCGGTGACGGGGATCATCGCCTCCTCGGCGGGCAGGACCCGCCCGTCCAGGCACGCGAGCATCGGGGCCGATTCTTCCAGAGCGCTGCGCCGCAGGCCTACGCCGGCCGGGGCGCAGGCGCCTTCAGAGGGCAGCATCCTCCCCGACGATCTGCTCACCGCACTGGACGGCGGCGAGCCGACCCAGCAGACAAGGGCACGACCAGCATGCGACTGATCAAGACGGGCCTGAAGGCCCCGGTGTTCGTGAAGACCGCCGACGTGACCGACGCCCGGGCAGCGGCTACTCGCACTTGGACTTCGTCGCGCTGTTGAAGGCCTTGACCGCGCTGACGACCGCGGTCGCATCCAGCCCGATCGCGGCGAGGTCGGTGGCGGATGGATTTGCCGGCAGGCTGGCGACGGCCGTCTTGAGCTGGTCGACGTTCGTCTTCAGCGTGCTGGTCTCGGTCGGGAAGTCGCTCTTGGCTGAATTGATCGCGGCGGTCGCGTCGCTCTCGATCGTCTTGAGCTGCGACTGAAGGCCGGCGGTACCGCCGGTCTTGGCCGCGTTCGGGAGGTCCTTCACGGCGCTCTCGAGCTTGCTGCGATCCGAGCAGTACGCGGGCTTGCTGCTGCCGCAGCCCGTGGCGGCGATCAGCGTAACGGCGGCCAGCGCCAGCAGCACGGCCGTCGTCGCGACGCGACGTCGTTGAAAGCGGTGGCGGGCTTGGGGTCGGGGAGCCATGGTTCGCTACCGGGCCTTGCGGTCGGCGGGGTGGGCGCTCGACGCTACCAGCTGGTGCGGGCCGGCGCGGTGGAGTCTCCAGGAGTCGCGGCCAGTGCAGGGCCGTCTCGCCGTGGCGTCGAACCTTGCCGGATGCGCGACCGCTGGAGCACGGGCCGCCTGGAGGCGTTCAGCGATGGCGTGTTCGCGATCGCGATCACCCTGCTGGTCCTGGAGCTCAGCGTTCCAGAGCGCGGCTTCGAGGATCTGTGGAAGGGCATCGCCGATCAGTGGCCCTCCTACCTGGCGTACATCACGAGCTTCGTCACGATCGGCGGCATGTGGATGGCCCACCACGGCATCTTCCGCCGTCTCGCGAGCGCGGACGGGATGGTCATGCGCCTGAACATCCTCCTGCTGATGCTCGTCTCGTTCCTGCCCTTCCCGACCAAGCTCATGGCCGAGGCGATCGACAAGACGACCCACGCCGAGCGCGCCGCCGTCATCTTCTACGGCCTGGTGCTGCTCGCGATCTCGCTCGTGACGGGCGCGCTCTGGCGCTACGTGGCCGCGCACCGGGACCTGATCGAGCCCGAAGTCAGCGACGATGAGATCCGCACCATCACGGCGCTGACGACGCCGAACATCGGGTTCTACGTCGCGGTCGTCCTGCTGGCGTTCATCGCACCGCAAGTCGCCGCCTTCGGCTACCTGCTGATCGCGGTGATCGCTCTGTTTCGCCAGCACGGCGACGCCACGCCGGGACGCACGTGACCTCCCCTCGAGCGGCGCGGCCCACGTTTCAACCGGCGCGACCGGCCCAGACTTCAACCGGCCTTGACAGGGTCATATCTGCCGATTTGGGGACACGGTTCGGGACACGATTGCCTGTCGTCAGTCACGCCATCCAGATGCCGCTGAGGGGCACGGCGGACAGTCGATCCCCGAACGGGATCGTGTTCGCGCCGGTGGTCTCCACGTACGAGGCGAAGAAGCGCGCCCGTCTGTCAGGACGCCTTGCCCGCGCCTCGGGGTAGCCGCCGGCGGTGATGAGTCCGGCCTAGGCCCGGCGTCCGACCGGTTGCTGGGTGAGCTCGGGTACAGCACCGCCGAACAGCCGGGCAACCCCCGACCGATTTGCAGCGCGACCCCCGACCGATTTGCAGCGCGGCCGGCCATCGACCCACACCCAACGCCCCTCGAGCGGAAGATCGTGGACGCAGGCCGCCGCACGCCGAGGGGGTGCTGTGGCGGAGCCACAGCCCCGCGAAGGCGAGTGGCGGGATGCGCCGCGAGATCCGCGAACCACAGTGCCCCCGCCAGGAATCGAACCTGGAACCTTCGGATTAAGAGTCCGCTGCTCTGCCAGTTGAGCTACAGGGGCGCCGAGCGGCTGTGAATGGTAGCCGCTGCCGCCGGCTCAGCCGCCGCCGAGCGGGTTCGTCGAGGTGCTCGTGGCGTTCTGCGTGGCCTGCT
>DATKLF010000043.1:0-30688 GCA_035542555.1 Solirubrobacteraceae bacterium
GTAGCCGGGCGGGTAGCCGCGCGGCGAGAGCATCCCGCCGCGCAGGAGGATCGGCCAGGCGTGGCTCATCATGCGCCGCTTGCGCGCGAACTCGCCCTCGATCGTCGGCACCATCTTCTCGGTGGCGCGCGCCCGCGGCTCGTAGACCGCGCGGCGCCCGCGCTTGACGAAGTTGAAGGGGAACGAGAGGTCGTGCCCCATCACCGGGTCGACGACGAGGTAGTCGGCGCGGCGCACCGCGTAGATCGCGCCGTTGCCGGCGGTCACCGACGCCAGGCGCGACTCCAGGGCGCGCAGCCACATCTCATAGCGCCAGTACAGGCCCTCCTGGTTCGTGCCGTCCTGCGCGCTGACGAAGTGCACCTGGCCGCACACGTAGCCGACGCCCTCCTCGCGCAGGCGGGCCGCGAGCGCCCGCAGCGCCCCCGGTTCCCACGTGGAGTTCGCGTCGCTGAAGGCGATCAGCTCGCTGCGCGGATCGGCGGCGGCGACGGCCGCGTCCTGCGCGCGAACCTTGCCGCCGTGCTCGAGCTCGAGCACCACGTCGGCGCCCGCCTCGCGCGCGCGCTCGGCCGTGTCATCGGGCGAGCCGTCGCATGCGACGATGACCTCGAGGCGGTCGCGGGGCCAGTCGAGCTCGAGCGCGTTGCGCACCTTGTCGGCGATCACCGGGCCCTCGCGGTGGGCCGCAATGACGAGGCTCACGCGCGGTTCGCCGGCCGGCGGGAGCGCAGGCGGCACCGGGCGCGCGGCGCGCAGGCGATCCAGCGCCGCGAGCGCGAGCGGGTAGCCGACGTGCGTGTACACGAGCAGCCCGGCGGAGGTCCAGAAGGCGGCCTTCAGCGCATTCATCGCTGCCCCGAGTCTCGCAGCAGGCGCTCGTAGAGGCCGAGGTGCGCACGGGCGATCGCGTCCCAGCCGTACCGCTCGCGCGCGGCGGCCGCGGCCCGTTCGCCGAGCGCCGTGCGCGCGGCGGGGTCGGCGATCAGGCGGCGCAGCGTGTCGTGCAGGGCGCTCGCGTCGCCGGGCGGCACGAGCTCGGCCGCACCGCCTGCGGCGACCTCGGGGAAGCCGCCGACCGCGCTCAGCACGAGCGGGCGGCCGAAGGCCAGCGCGGTGAACAGCACGCCGGACTGGTCGATCTCGCGGTAGGGCAGCACGACGATGTCGGCGCGCTCGAACAGCGCCGGCAGCTCGCGGTCGGTCACGAAGCGTTCGACGAAGCGCACGCCCGGCGGAGCGGCTGCGCGCAGCGGCGTGGTGTCCATGCGCGGCGCCCCGACGACCCACAGCTCGGCGCCCTCGATCCCGTGCCAGGCCTCGAGCGCGACGTCGATCCCCTTGTACGGGCGCATCAGGCCGAACAGCAGCACGACCGGCTTCTCGACGGCGGCCAGCTCGGGCGCGAGCGGCGCCGCGTCGGGGACGTCGAGCAGGTGCATGAAGGCGCCGTGCGGGATCACCGTCACGCGCGCCGGGTCGATCCCCAACTCGCCGACCAGGCGCGCGCGGCCGTGCGCCGAGTGCACGACGACGGCGTCGGCACGCTCGTAGAGGCGGCGCTGGGCCGCGCGCTGGGCGGGCCGCGGCTCGCGCGGCAGCACGTCGTGAGCGGTCAGCACGAGCGGCCGGGCGCGCGGCAGCAGGTGGACGTCGAGCTGCTGCACGGCAAGCCACTGGAAGTGCACGACATCGGCCTCGCGTGCCCGGCGGGCGTAGCGCAGCATGTCCGGCACGTGGCGGGCGAGCCGCACCGCCCGGCGCGCCGGCGCCGGGCGCACCGGCGCCCCGCGATAGAACGCCTCATCGACCGCGTACCCCGCCGCGCGCGGCACGGGCCCGTGCGCGAAGCGGCTCGTGACGAGCGTGACCTGGGCGCCCGCGCGCGCGAGCGCGGCGCACAGCGCATGGTCGTAGGGCGGCGTGTAGGCCGGGGGGTCGACGACGTGGACCTTCACGGCCGATCACACTATGGCGCCGTGCCGGACGTCGAGGTCACCTATTGCGTCGTGAACACGCAGCAGCGCGAGCTGCTGGTGCGCGGGCTGGACGCGATCGCGCGCGAGCGCGCGAGCGTCCCGTTCGCCACCGAGGTGATCGTGCTCGACAACGCCTCGACGGATGGGTCGGTGGGCGCGGCGCGGCGCCACCCGGCGGTCGACGTCGTGATCACGCGCGAGCAGCGCACCGGCAAGGCCGACAACGACACCGAGCTCCTGCGCCGCGCCCGTGGGCGCTACGCACTGCTGCTCAACGAGGACTCCGAGCTGCTGCCCGGCGCGACCGCGGCGCTGTACGCGGCGCTCGAGCAGAACCCGCGCGCGGGTGCCGCCGGAGCGCGGCTGCTGAGCCCGTCGGGGCGCCAGCAGGCGAGCGCGTGGCGCTTCCCCTCACCGCGCACGGCGCTCGCCGGCGCCCTCTTCATCCACCGCTGGACGACCGTGCAGAGCCGCGGCGACCACGTGCGGCCGGTCGACTGGGCGCAGAGCGCCGCGCTGCTCGTCCGCCGTCAGGCCGCCCGCGAGGTCGGCTGGTTCGACCCGCAGTTCTTCGTCTACTCCGACGAGGTCGACCTGTGCAAGCGCATGGCCGACAACGGCTGGCACACGATCTACGTGCCGCAGGCCGCGGCGATCCATCACGAGCAGCTCTCCACAGGGGACGTGCCCGAGCGGCGGATCGTCGAGCTCTCACGCAACCGCGACCGCTACATGCGCAAGCACCACACCGCACTGGCCGCGGCGGTCGTGCGCTGGCTGACCGCGTGGACGTACGCGCTGCGCGCGCTCGCCGCCACCGTCCTGCCGCGCCACGACCCGCGCCGCTACTGGTTCCACGTGCGAGCGACGCTGCACCCCGAGCGGGGCGAGGGCCTGCGCGAGGCCGCCCTTGACTACAACCGTGGGGGTCCGCGACTGTAGGGCCGCATGGTGACCGCAATCGCGCGCTCGCGCCGGACCGCACGCAGGCTGGCGGCGAGCGCAGCCGTCGCAGCGCTCGCGCTCGCCGCCACACCCCCGGCACACGCTGCGAGCTGCCCGGCCGGCCGGCGCGTGACGATCGATCCCGCGCTGCGCCTCGTCGTGCGGCCCGGCAGGCAGGCCCGCCTGTTCGCCTGCCCGCAGGGGAGCCCGGCGCGGGCCGTGGCCCACCTGGCCCCCGACCGCTACAACCAGCGTGGCGCGCTGCGCGAGGTCGCGCTTCGCCCCGGCCTGCCGTACGCCGCGCTCCTCTTCGCGTCCGGCGAGCTCGAGGTGGCCGAGGTCCACGATGACGGGACGTCGGCGCTCTGGGCCGCCGCGGGCACGCAGGGCGCCGTCCGCGGCTCGCTCGCGCTCGACCCGGCCCACCACCGGGTCACCTGGCGCGCGGGCAGGCGCCGACTGAGTGCTCCGCTGCTGCCGTCACCCGGGTGCCCGATGGCCGGGCACGACCTGCTGCGCACCCCCGAGGTGCGCGTCTTCTCGACCGACCCGAGCCGGGAGCGGCCGCCCTACGCGTGCCTCGTGTCGACCGGGCGCACCACCGAGATGTCCAGTCCCGAGCACGACGACGGCGGCAACGGGGCGATGGAGCCCATCCCGGACGGCGGAATCCGCGCGGCGGGACCGATCGTCGCCTACCAGGTCCCCTACATCTGGGATCCGGACGGCTACGTCGACATGTTGCAGCTGCTCGACCTGAGCACGGGCGCGCTGCGGACCGTCGACCCCCGCCGGGACAGGGACGGGAACGCCGCGATCGACACCTTCGTCGTCACCGCGAGCGGCACCGTCGCGTACACCGAGAGGCTCCTCGGCGGAGGCGGTCCGTGTCCGAAGCTGTCTTCGACCGCCAGGCTCGCGACCTCCACGGGCCTCATCGCCGCCGACCCCTCGAAGAGCCGCACGCTCGAGTGCGAACCGGACCCGGTGCAAGCCGACCCGAACGCCGACCGGGTGCCGAGCATCACGGACCTGCGGGTCGACGGCGACACGCTCACATGGCTGTCGCTCGGCCAGCCGCGCAGCACGACGCTTGGCTGAGCGCCGCGCTACTCGGACCCGGGCCGTCCCCCCTTCCCCCGCCCGCCAAGGATCCGCGCCCACGGTATCAGCAGGAAGGCGGCCAGCATCGCGAGCAGCACCACCTGCGTGGCGATCGCCGCCGGCGACCTGACGCCCTTGCGCAGCAGCGCGGTCAGCGATGACTTGGCGAGCGACGCGCCGGTCACGTAGATCGAATAGGTCACCAAGCGACCGCAGAAGAAGGCGATGCTCACCGGCGCGAGCCGGACCTGCGGCGTCAGCCCGGCCGCCTCGAAGAGCTGCGCCGAGGACAACGGCGAGACGACGAACAGCGCGATGAGGCCCCACCGCGTGCCGCGCGCGTCGGTGAGCGTCGTTCCGATCGCCTCGAGGTCGGCGCGCTTGCCCTCGGGGAGATGGCCGCCGAGGCGCCGGCACGCGTTCGCCAGCACAAACCGGCCGGCGGCCGAGGCGGCCGCGCCGCCGACGACAAGCGGAACGATCGGCACGTCGTGGCGCAGGCGGAAGTAGACGAGGATGATCCACGACGGCGGGCCGAACGCGGGCATGAGGTTCACCACGAAGACCAGCGCCATCATGGCCAGCACGTAGTTCATGGGCGCGCATCGCGGCGGGCCAGCACGAAGGCGCGCAGGTGGCGTAGCTCCGCCGGCGTCGCGACGCGCGCGGCGATGAGAACCGCGGGGATCGCGGCCAGCACGATGGCGCGCGTGAGCAGGCCGGGGAGCCCGTTGGTCGCCAGCAGCGCGTCGCCGCCCAGCGCCATGCCGCCGATGATGACGACCGCCTTCGCGAGGCGCCCGCGCTCGAACGGCACGCGCAGCATCCCGCGCGTCAGCAGGTGCAGGGCCACGAGCATCGCGACGTACGCGACGCACAGCGAGATGCCTGCGCCGCGGATGCCCAGTGTCGGGACCAGCCACACGAGCACGCCGACGTTGACCACGACGCCCAGCGCCGCGGCTGGGAGTGTGCGGATCGTCGCCTTGCGCCGGCCAGCGATCGACACGAGCACGAGGTACAGGCCGTACAGCGCCCAGCCGAGCGCGAGCCACGGCAGCGCGCGGTGGGCGCCGAAGAACGACGGCGCGGCGAGCAGGCGCACCACCCAGCGACCGAGGAGCACGAAGCCCGCGACGAGCAGGCCGGTGAACACGACGTAGGCGCTCGTCACCCGCGCGTAGACGCGCCCGGCCTCCGCGTCGTCGGCGACCGAGTAGGCGAGCGGCGGCCAGGCGAGCTGGAAGCCGCGCACGAGCACGATCACGACCGTCGCGAGCTTGATCGCCACCGAGTACAGCCCGGCGGCGGACGGGCTGGCGACGCGCAGCAGGTAGGCGCGATCCACGACGTTCAGCAGGAAGACCGCGGCGTCGGCGGGCACCGTCGGCGCGCCGAAGCGCACGAGCGGGCCCAGCGCCACGCGCGCCTGCGGCAACCCGACGTGCTCGCGCACGGCGAACACCCAGAGGCCGACGAGCACGATCGCCGACGCGGCGTAGTTGCCCATCACGTAGCCGCGCGCGCCGGTGCCGAGGATCACGACGAGGACCACCGTCAGCGCGACCGTCAGCAGCACGTTCACCGACGAGGCGACGAAGTACGCGCGGCGGCGCTCCTCGACGCGCAGCAGGGCATAGGCGACCTCGAGGTTCGTGAACGCCCAGATGCCGAACACGCCGAACGCCATGAGCGTCGCGTCGCGCCTGCCGAGGATCAGGCGCGAGAGCGGGCCGGCGAGCAGCACTCC
The DNA here is from genome assembly GCA_035542555.1 of Solirubrobacteraceae bacterium. Taxonomy (GTDB): domain Bacteria; phylum Actinomycetota; class Thermoleophilia; order Solirubrobacterales; family Solirubrobacteraceae; genus F1-60-MAGs163. The sequence goes on from DATKLF010000043.1 coordinate 5,779, forward strand.
CGCGAGCAGCGCGCAGGTCGTCGTCACCAGCACGAAGCTCGTGGTCGTGCGCGCCAGGTGGCGCCGGCGGTCGGGGTGCTCGTCGTCGAACCACATGCGCACGAACGCCTCGCCCATCCCGAAGCGCAGGACGATGCTCGTGAGGATCACAAGTGTCAGCAGCGTCTCGGCGTAGCCGAACCCGGCGCGACTGATGTGCCGTGTGTACAGCGGGAGCGTGAACAGGGCGAGGAACCCGGAGAGCAGGCTCGCGGACTGGTAGGCGAGCCCGGAGGCGGCGAGCCGCTTGAGGTAGCCCTCCATGCGGGGGCCACGGTATCCGGCGGCCCGTACCGCAGCGCACTAGGGTCCGGTGCCGATGGCTCCCGACGGCGAGCACCGCCCGATCTGCGTTCTGCTGCTCCCCCGCGAGCTCGAGCACTTCATCCTGCGCGAGCAGGCCGAGGACCTGCTGCGCGCCCCCTACGTCGTCGCGGTCGATCCGCCGCGGCTGCCCTACGGAGCGGTCGGCCGCATGCCGCGCGGCGCCGCCGACGCGCTCGCATCCGGGCAGGCGCGGCGCCTGGTGCGCAGCCTGCGCCGCGACCTCGGCGAGCCGCGCGCGATCGTCATCTTCCACCCGCTGCAGTACCCGCTGGCACGCGCGATGATCGCGATGTGCCCCGGGGCCGAGCTCTGGTACGGGCGCTGGGACCGCTACGAGCGTGCCTACGACGCCTCGCCGAAGCTGCGCGCGCGGCTCGAGGAGCTGCACGAGCTCGCCGCCGGGCGCTCGGCGCTGACGTTCGTCGCCTCGGCGGAGCTCGAGCGCCTGGAGCGCGAGGCCGGGCGCAGCGCGCAGCTCGTGACGCTGTCGGCCGGGAGCTTCCCGGCGCCCGACCCCCGCGGCACCGTTGTCGCGGTCTCGCTCGGCCACCTGGGGTGGCGCACCGACTGGGCGCTGCTGCGCGCCGTCGCCGACGCGCTGGGCGACCGGCTCGTGCTGCTGCTCGTCGGCGCCTGGCACGAGGACGAGTGCCGCGACGACCCCGACTTCGCAACCTGTCGCGCGCACCCGGCGCTCGTGTGGCTCGGCGAGCGCAGTGACACCGAGGCGGCGCGCCTCATCCTCGCCGCGGACGTGGGCATCGTCCCGTTCAGGATCGAGCCGTTCAACGACGCGGGCCTGCCCTACCGGATCCTCAAGTACGCCCGGCTCGGGCGCCACACGGTCGCGCCCGAGCTGGCGGGCGTGCGCACCTGGGAGCGGGCCGTGACCACCGCCCCCGACGCGCAGGCGTTCGCCGCCGCGCTGCTCGAGTGTGCGGGCGCTCGCAACGCGCCCGACCTCGAGCTGCGCGAGTGGGCGCTGATGCAGACCGCGCAACGCCAGAATGCGCCGCTGTGGGCGCGCCTCGAGGAGCTCGGCATCGCGCGCGACGCGTGATCCGGCGTATGGTTGGCCGATGAAGCTCTACACCTGCGGGCAGCGGGACCACGGCGCCACGTACGGCCACCCGTGCGGGCGTGCCGCGAAGGCGCTGCGCGATGCCGGCTACGAGTTCGAGATGGAGACGGTCGGCGGCTACCGGCTGCTGCCCTGGACGCGCCGCGGCCAGCGCGACGAGATCCGCGAGCTCTCCGGGCAGGAGAACGTCCCCGTGCTCGTGACCGACGACGGCGAGGTCGTCAGCGGCTCGGGGACGATCGCCCGCTGGGCGCGCGAGCACCCCGCGGCCGCTGCGCCTACGGGCAGCTGACGTACGCCGCGAAGCGCCCGTGGCGCACGAGCGGCACGTAGCCCGGGTCGGGCACGTTCGTGCGCGGGCTCGCCCCGTCGGCGAAGCCGTAGCGGCTGAGCGTCTTTGCGTCGGTCATGAAGATCGCGACGCCGTGGGGCCGCCGGCGCGCCGACCTGGCGCCGACCTGCGTGCGCGAAGCGTCGAGGATCCAGCGCGCGTCCGGTACCAGCCGGTAGTTCGGGAACGTCACGGGCCCGCAGCGGCGGGCGCGCGCCACCTGCGGGTCGCGCAGCGTCGCGACGAGGTCGTCGTGCACGCCGGTGATGAAGCGCAGCTCGGCGGTGAAGCGGTGGACGACGCCGGCCTTCGCGACGACGAACACGACGCCGACCACCGCGAGCGCGACGACGCCGGCCCCCCAGCGCCGTCGCTGGCGGCCGCCGCGCGGCAGCGTGGTCCAGCCCGCGATCGCCTCCCCGGCGAACAGCGTCAGGGCGATCACCGGCACGGTCAGGTAGCGCGGGAGGATCGAGAGGCCCGCGGCGCCGGTGATGACGAACGCCAGCGTGCCCGCGCCGAGCAGTGCGAGCGGGACGTGCAGGGAGCGTGCCGGCGGGCGCGGCACCCGCAGCGCGACGAGCGCGAGGCCGGCCAGCGCGGCGAGCGCGACCGGCACGCGCAGCGCGTCCACGACGAACGACACGAAGGACCCCGGGACGTGCGCGATGCCGCGCACGCGGTGCAGCTCGTCGGCGAGGTCGCTCGTCGCGTGCAGCGAGTGCAGCGGGTCGCCGGTGACCGCGAGATCGACGAGCGCCCAGACGAGCGGCGGGGCGATCACCAGCGCAAGCAGGCCGAGGTGGGGGTGCCGCCGGCCTTGGGCGTCGCGCGGCCAGACGCACCAGGCCCAGTAGGCGCCGGCGAGCAGCCACGCCTCGGGGCGCAGCAGCCCGGCGACCGCCAGCAGCACCATCACCGGCAGGCCGCGGCGGGGCCGCTCGGCCTCGAGCGCGGCCGCCCACAGGACGGCGGCCAGGAACGGGACGTCGACGTAGGCGCGCGCGACGTACAGCAGGAGCGCGAAGCTCGACGCGGTCAGGAGCGCGGCGACGACGCCCTGCCAGAAGCCGAAGACGGCCCGCCCGGTGCGGAACACCGCCCAGATCAGCGCGACCATCGAGAGCGCCGCCACGAGCACGAGCGCGCGATCGGCGTGCTCGCCGAAGACCGCCGCGAGCAGCGTCCCCAGGGCGAGGTACAACGGATGCTCGGTGGGCGCCTTGTAGGCGTCGAACGACGGGGCATGGCCGTGGAGCAGCTCGCGGCCCCAGTCGAGGTCGTAATAGGCGTCGTAGTTGGGATAGGTGCGGATCAGCGCCCACAGGACGACGGCCGCGACGGCGAGGAGCGCGAACAGCACGATCTCGCGGCCGCGCGCCGTCATCGCGCGCGAGCCCCCGCGGCGGGAACGGCCGCGGCCTCACGCGCGTCCGTCGCCGCGGCGGCCGCGGCGGCGGTGCCGACCCCGAGCAGCGCCCAGGTCAGCGGATCCTCCAGAAACGCCGCGTACATCAGCGTGTGCGCGACGAGCGCCGCGAACGCCGCGGCGACGCCCGCGCGCAGCGCTCCGCTGTCGGCGCCGCGGAAGAGCCGCACGAAGGCGAACCACAGCAGCGCGAGGTAGACGGCCAGGCCGACCAGCCCCTGCTCGGCCGCGACCGTGATCGGGATCGTGTGCGAGGCGGACGTCGCCCGCTCGGCGGAGACGTGCTCGGCGCGGCGGTACTCGCGCGGGAAGCTGCCCGAGCCGTGGCCCAGCAGCGGCCGCGAGGCGAACAGCCGCACGCCGCCGCTGACGAGGTCCGAGCGCCCACTCGTCGCCTTGTTCGTCGACCCGCCGCCCTGCAGGACGCTGGTGCCGGCGGCCAGGGCGACGACGGCGACGAGCGCCACCACGGCGGACGCCACGAGCGCCCACTTCACGCTCCAGCGCAGCGCCCCGAGGACGGCGAGGCCGACCAGCAGCGCGGCGAAGCTCGATTGCGAGAGCGTCAGCACCAGGCCGCCGAAGAGGAATGCCAGCACGAGCGATGCCCACGCCACCTGGCGCGCGTCGCGGCGCCACAGCATCCACGCGACGAGCAGGACGATCACGATCGCCAGGAAACGCCCGTAGATGTTCGGGTCGAAGAAGAGCGAGTTGACCCGGAAGTAGTCCGAGAGCTCGTTCGAGGCGATGACCTTGGGGTTGAGGAACAGGTGGCGCGTGGCGTACTCGACGTAGCCGACCGCGGCGAGCGCGACCGCCAGACCCGTGAGGACCGCCAGGCAGCGCCCGGCCAGCCGCCGCGTCCAGCGCAGGCGCGCGAGCAGGACGAACAGCGCAGCGAACGGCACGTAGAAGAAGACGACGTTCTCCAGGGCGCGCCCGGTGTCTGCCGAGTAGGCGGTCTGCGCCGCGTACAGGACGAGCGTGGCCGCCAGCGTCCACTCCAGCGCACCGGCACGCTGGGGCGGATCCTCGACCCGGCCCGCGATCCGCGGGATCGCCCAGGCGAGCGCCCCGGCGGCCACGACGAGGTACAGCGGCAGCAGCAGGTTCGACGACCCCCCGCCGACCGTGATCGGGATCCGGAACGGCACCGTCGCCACGGCGGCGATCGGGAACGCCGAGGGGACGCGCGTGAAGAGCACCGCGAGCGCCGCGACGAGGAGCAGCCCGGCGAGCGCGCCGCCGATGGCGATGGGCGCATGGTGGCGCAGCGTGACGACCTGGCTGGCGTCCCAGACGTGCACGACGAGGATCGCCGGCGCAACGGTCAGGGACGCGAGCAGCAGCCAGGCGCGCGCGGTCGATCCGCGGACGACGATCGCCGCGGCGGCCAGCAGGGCGCAGGCGGTCAGCGGGAGAGCAGTTGCCATGAGCGCTCCATGAGGCCCTGGATGTCGGGGTCCGATCGCAGGCGGGCGGGCAGCTCCGGCAGCCCGAAGCGGATCACCAGGCCGCGGCCGACGCGCAGGGCGACGATCACGGCGTGCCCATCGGCGGTGACCGCGGAGGAGAGGAGCTTCGCCGGACCCGGCGACGTCGTCGCCTCGACGACGTGGAAGCCGCGGAAGAGCCCGCCGGTGCCGCGGAAGAGCCCGATCTGGTCCTTCGCGCCGGTGAGGTCGAAGCTGCCGGCGCGCAGCGGCGCGAGCCTGCTGCCGAACAGGTCTGCGCTGGCCGGCGGCGTCGGGTGCACGAGCCGCGGGAACGCCGTCAGGCGCGCCTGGCGCTCCAGCGACCCCGTGCCCATCGACACGAGCGTGCCGCCGGCGACCACGAAGCGCCGCAGGCGCGCCTGCAGCGAGGGCGGCAGCCAGACCGTGTCGCCGGCCAGCAGCACGCCGCTGTGGCCGGCGAGCTTCGGCCCGGTGCCCAGCGCCAGCGCGACGTCGGTCGTCACGTCGTAGCGGTGGCGCCCACGGTCCAGCCACATGAGCGTCTGCGCCTCGCGCGCGGCGAAGCCCGCGGGCAGCGGCGTCGCGAGAACCCGCGGCAGCTTGACGCCCTGGCCGGTCGAGAGGAGGTTGGGCAGTCCGTCGCCGTCATCGTCGACGGGGTTGCGTCCCTGCCAGGTCATGAGCGGCAGGACGACGAGCACGCGATGACTGCCGGGATCGTCGACGGCGAACGGGACCGCCGCAACGCGGCGCGCGACAGCTGCCTGGAAGAGGTACACGCCCGACTGGCCGGCCGGCGCCTTGAGCTGCACGATCGGCCGCCGCGCGCTGCCGCGGCGGATCGTGGGACCGCCCACCCGGCGGACGGTCCAGGTGTAGGCGCGGCGGCGGGCGTCGACGCCGAACGGCACCCGCCGCCCGGCGGCGACCGGGAGCAGCGGCGGCTGGACGCCCAGACGCCGGATGGTGATGCCGCCGTGGCCGGGCAGGCGCGTGCCGTACGCCCGGACGGGCAGGCCGTCGCGGCCGAGCGGCACGGACGTACCGATGTTGCCCGCGACGTCGCGGCCCTCCGCGACGGCGACGTATGTTCCGGGCTCCAGCGGGCGCCCGCGCGCGTCGCTGCCGTTCCAGGTCACCGCGGCGGCGCCCGGCGCGACCGTGATCGTGCGCACGAGCGTGACCGGCCCGGGCGCGGTGCGGAAGATCAGCAGCCGCCCGCGGCGCAGCGGGGCGTTGAGGTGCACGCGGGCCGGCTTGCCGTCCGGGCGCGGCAGCAGCTCCGGGCCCGGCGCCGTCTCCGGGCCGATCGCGACGACCCGCACCTTGGGCGGGGTGAGGTCGACGCGGAAGGCGTCCTGCAGCACGACGCTGCGTCCCTGGCCGCGCAGCGTGATGCGCACGCGGTAGGTGCCGTCGTGCGCGATGTGGCCGGAGCTGGTCGTGCCGTCCCAGACGAGCGAGGGCTTCGGATAGCGGTAGGCCGACAGGTGCAGCCCGGACGCGATCTCGTTCACGACGTCGCCCTGGTCGTTGAGGATCGCGACGTCGACGACGTCCGCGCTCTTCAGGCGAAAGCGGACGCGCTGGGCGTCGTTGCGCCCGTCGTGGTTGGGCGAGATCACCGGCCAGCGCAGCACGAATCCCTGCACGACCGACGGCTGGGACTTCAGCTTCTGCGCGACGAAGAAGGCCCCGAACGCCGCGAGGACGAGCACCGCGAAGACGACCTGCGCGATTCGCGTCACAGCGCCACGAGCGTCCCGTTCTCCGGGCGGCCCTGCAGCTCGCGGCCGGCCGCCCGCAGCGCGAGCCGGATGACGTTGCCGTGACAGACGATCACGACCGGATGCGCGGCGCGGCGCGCGCGCCACGCCGAGAGCCCCTCGGCGACGCGCGCGGCCTGCTCGGCGAACGTTTCGCCGCCCGGGAAGCCCCAGTCGGGGTCGAGCGCGACGAAGCGCGCGAAGGCTTGCGGGTCCTCGGCCTGAACCTCGGCGAACGTGCGGTCGGTCCACTCGCCGGCCTCGGTCTCGGCGAAGCGCGCGTCGACGACCGGATCGAGCCCGACCCGCTCGCCGACGATCCGCGCCGTCTCGACGGCACGCGCGATGTCACTGCACACGAGCGTCGTGGGACCCAGCGCCGCGACGGCGGCCGCGAGCTCGAGGGCCTGCGCGCGGCCGGTCGCGTCGAGCGGCACCGGCGACCATCCCTGGAAGCGCCCCTCGGCGTTGTACGCCGTCTGCCCGTGGCGGGCCAGGTAGAGGTCGCTCATGTGGCGCGGCGGCTATTGCGCCTGGTCTGCGCCGACGATGACGACGACCGCCGCGTTCTGCCCGAGGACGCGCGTGTTCTGATCCATCGGCTGCAGCGCGCCGCGGCCGACCCCGATGATCTTCGCGGCGTCGAGCGCCTCCGGTCGCGCGCCCTGCTCGTAGAAGACCACCGTGCTCGGCCGCGCCTGGTCGGACGTGTCCGTGGTGACCGGCCCGACCTTCTTGTAGCCGGCGGCCGTGAGCTTGTCGGCGGCCGCGCGTGCGAGGCCGGTCACGGTCGTGCCGTTGAGCACGGCGACCTGCGTGGACGTCCGGTCGACGACCGGCGCGGCCGTGCCGCCCGAGCCCCCGGCGGCGCTGCCCGAGGAGCCCGAGCCGACCGTGTTCGGCTTGACGGGGGTCCTCGAGCTGCCGCCGGAGAACACCTGCGTAATCAGCACGACGGCGATCACGACGATCGCCACGCCGCCCAGGATGACCCCGAGCAGCGCTCGATGCGAACCGCCGGATCCCTCATCCCTGCCGCCGTCGCGCGATGCGGCCGCCTCGGCCGTGCTCGCGCGTACGGGCGCGGCGGCCGGCCGCGGGCGCGTCCTGGCGGCCGTCGCGGCGGCTGCAGCGCCCACAGCTGCGGCGCGCGCGTCAGTGCCCTGGACCGCCTGCGCGCCACCGGGCGACGCGGTGGCGGGCGTCGAGGGCGCGGGCGTGGCGGGAGGGGCAGCGGTCGGCGGTGCCTGGGAGGCCGGAGCCGCAACCGCCGCGGACGACGCCTGCGGCGTGCCCGCGGTCGCGCCGGTCGTGACGGCCGGCGCCGCGGTCGCGGGCGCGGCGGTGCTCCCGGCGGGGGCGGGCGCCGACGCGGGCGTGACAGACGCCCCGGCGGGTGAGCCCGACGGTGCAGCGGCGCGCACCGGTTGCGCCTGCGCGGGGGCGTCGGCCGCGGTGGCTCCCGCCGGCGCCGGTGTGGCCGGCGCAGCGGTCGCGGCGGCCGGGGCCGCCTGCGACTGGGCCGGCGATCCCGGCGCGCTCTGCCCGCCGGATGCGGGAGCGCTCCGCGCGACGCCGGCGGCCGTCACCGCGGCCGCGGTCGATGCTGCCGCAGCGGCCGTCGCGCCCGCCGCCGCCGGCGTGGCCGCGGCCGGGGTCGCGGGGGCCGGACGGGCGGCGACCGCCGTGGCCGCGCCTGCCGCCGCCGGACGCGCGGCCTGCGGAGTGCCGACGCCGGGCTGGATCGGGCGCACCGGAGGCGCAGCTGGAGTCGCCGCGCGCTGCTGGGCCTGCGCCGCGACGCGCTGCTGCAGCTCGGCGTCGCGCTCGGGCGCGCGCCCGGCCCACTCGCGCAGGCGCTTGACCTCGCGCGCCTGGGCGAAGTACAGCAGCGAGAGGACACCGATACCGACGATCGCCGCAAGGCCTGCGAGCGCGCCGTAGTGGTCGATCTTGCTGGAGATCGAGAGCCCAGCGATGGCGGCGGTCATGTGGCCGCCATGTTAGAAGGCGCCCTCCCCGGACGCGGCACGCGAGGCGCCCCCCGCCCCCGCAAGCTCCTCCACCTTGGCCGCGAGCCCGGCTGCGTCGCCCTCCAGGACCAGCAGCGAGATCTCGTCGAACCACGCCGCGACCTCCGCGGGGTCGCGGGGCCGGCGCCCCGCGAGCAGGATCTTCTCCGCCGGCGTCGGCTGCGGGCGCTCCTGCGGGTTGAACAGCTCCTCGTGGAGCTTCTCCCCCGGGCGGCGCCCGACCACCTCGATCGCGATGTCCTTGTCGGCCCGCAGCCCGGACAGCTCGATCATGTCGCGCGCGAGCTCCAGGATCGACACCGGCTCGCCCATCTCCAGGACGAAGATCTCCCCGCCCTTGCCGAGCGATCCCGAGCGGATGATGAGCTGCACCGCCTCGGGGATCGTCATGAAGTAGCGGGTCATGCGCTCGTCGGTGACGGTCAGCGGCCCACCACGGGCGATCTGACGGCGGAAGATCGGAACCACCGACCCAGACGAGCCGAGCACGTTCCCGAACCGGACCGTGGCGTACCGGGTTCCCGCGAAGCGGGCGCTCATCTCCTCGACGGCGTACTCGGCCAGGGCCTTCGAGGCCCCCATCACGGTGGCCGGCGACACCGCCTTGTCGGTGGAGACGAGCACGAACGCCTTCACCCCGCACTCCCCAGCCAGGCGCGCGACCAGGCGCGTGGCGAGCGCGTTGTTGCGGACGGCCTCGACGGGGTTGGCCTCCATCAGGCCGACGTGCTTGTAGGCCGCGGCGTGGAAGATCACCGAGGGGCGGTGCTCCTCGAGCACCTCGCGCATGCGCTCGCCCTCTTTGCAGTCGGCGAGCACGGCGGCCAGCGCGGACGGGTGCACGTGGCGGTCGTCCTCGAGCTCGCGCTGGATGGCGAACAGGTTGTCCTCGGCGTGGTCGAGCAGCACGAGCCGGCGCGGCGCGACGCGCGCGATCTGGCGGCACAGCTCGGAGCCGATCGAGCCTCCCGCGCCGGTCACCATCACGACCTCGCCCGAGAGGTAGGCGCCGACCCGGTCGATCTCCATGCGCACCGGCTCGCGCCCCAGGATGTCCTCCACCTGCACCTCGCGCACCTGGCGGACGACATGCCCGGAGCCCGCCTGCAGCAGCTCGAAGACCGTCGGCAGCGTACGCACCGGGATGCCGCGCTGGCGGCCCGCTCGCACGACGCGCGCCCGCAGCGTGCCGGGCGCGGACGGGATGGCGATCAGGATCTCGTCCGGCTCGGTCTCGTCGAGGATGCGCCCGAGCGCGTCCGTCGCGCCGAGAACCTTGACGCCGTCGATTCGCACGCCGAGCTTCAGCGGGTCGTCGTCGACGAAGCCCACGGGGTCAAGGTCGAGCGCGGGGTTGCGCAGGACCTCGCGCAGCGTCAGCCGGCCGCCGTCGCCGGCACCGACGATCAGCACCCGGCGCGCGCCCTTGGCGGCGCGGAAGCCGCGGATCGGGCGCTCGTAGATCGCGCGGGCGAGGAAGCGCCCCCCGCCGACGAAGGCCAGCGTCAGCAGGACGAACAGTGCCATGACGCCGGTCGGGATCGTGAGGTTGACCTGGCCGCTGGAACGCGACGGGACCGTCACCGGATGGGCCAGCGCGACGAACCCCACGACCGCCAGCGCGAGCACCGCGACCGCCTGCAGCACGCCGGTGTAGTCGCGCTGCGTCGTGTAGCGCCACTGCTTCTGCTCGATGCGAAAGAGCGTGAAGACGACGAGCGCGAAGGCGACGACCCACGGCAGCGTGTCCTCGAACAGACGCTCATAGCGGTGGGGCACCCCGATCGACTGATCGAAGCGCAGCCGGTAGGCGAGGAAGTACGCCAAGGCGACGAACGCCCCGTCGAGCGCCAGCTGCAGCAGCGAATGGCGATGAAGCGGGAGTGCCGCCGTACGCAGTCGACGGCGCATCGGCACGGAATTCTAGCTGCGTTCCGGCGCGGCGGCGCCCGCCGCGGCCCGCTCGCTGCGCGCACCCAGCGGGCTGCACAGCAGGCCCACGAGCAGCTCCGGGTCGCGGCGCACGCGGGCGGCGAGCGCCGCCGCCTCCGCGCCCTCCGGACGCGCGACGAGCTCGACGTCCTCGGGCCGCTGCAGGCGGCGCATGCGACCCTCGGCGATGAGGCGCTCGTCGACGGCGCCCAGCCGGCCTTCGAACGTCGTCCAGACGGGGGTGCCCAGCGCGACCGCCTCGCGGTTCATCGTCCCGCCGGCGCTGACGACGAGGTCCGCGTGCGCGATCAGGGACGGCGCGTCGACCGCGCGCTCGGGCACGATGAACCCGCCGGCGGCGCGCAGCTCGGCGCGCTGCGCCTCCACGCGCGGCAGCACGACGACCTGGCCCTGGGTGCGCAGACGGTCCAGCACGACCGCGAACAGGTCGTTCTCGAAGCGGTGGTACAGGGACACCGCGGGGGGCGTGCGCACGACGGCGAGCGGCGCACGCGGGTCGATCCCCAGCTCGTCGAGCACGCCCGCGTCGGGCTCGAAGTCGGCGAGGTAGTACTCCTCCTTGAGCCCCGGATAGCGGCGCAGCTTGCGCGTGGCCCCGTAGCGCGCCAGGCGCTGCGGCGGGATCGCGTCCGGTACGACGACCGCCTGCGCGAGCCGGCAGTTGATCGTGTGCTGCACGGTGGCGAACTCGTAGTCGAACATCGTCGAGGACGGGATCCCCAGCAGGCGCGCGGCGACCGTCACGTCGTTCGAGCCGTGGCCGAGCGCGAGGTCGAAGCGCCGCCCGCGCGCCCACCGCGCCAGCGCCAGGGAGCGGTCGACCAGACCAACGGCCTTCGCCGCCACGCCGGCGCCGCGGTGGCGGCCGATGACCGTCGCGTCGATTCCGTACCGCTCGCACAGCCCGACCGTCTGGGCGAAGTCGCGCGCCGTGACGCGCACCTGTGCGCCGCGTGCCCGCAGGCGCTCGATCACCGGCCGCATCACGAGCACGTGGGGCGAGTTCGTCAGGTCGACCCAGACGCGCATCCGGCGGCCAACGCTACCCTCTCGGCGCGATGCCGCTCTCAGCGATCCTGCTGCTCGCGTCGATCACCGACAAGCTCGCGACGTGGGCGACGAACGTCGTCGGCGACCTCGGCCTCCCCGGGATCTTCCTGCTGATGACGCTCGAGAGCATGCTCGTGCCGATCCCGTCCGAGGCGACGATGCTGTTCGCCGGCTTCAACGTCGACAAGGGCACCTACTCGCTGTTCGCGGCGGTCGCGGTCGCGGTCGCGGCGAACCTGCTGGGCTCGTGCATCGCGTACGCGATCGGCTACTACGGCCGGCTCGAGACGATCGAGCGCCACCACTGGCTGCACGTCAAGCAGTCGCACCTGGACTGGGCGGACCGCTGGTTCGAGAAGTACGGCTCGTGGGCGGTGTTCTTCAGCCGCATGCTCCCGATCATCCGGACCTTCATCTCGCTGCCGGCGGGCGTGGCGCGCATGCCGTTCGGGCGCTTCGTGCTGTTCACCGTCCTGGGCTGCATCCCGTGGATCCTCGGCCTGACGCTGATCGGCAAGAGCGTCGGGGCCAACTGGGAGACCTGGAAGAGCCACCTGCACTACGTGGACTACGCGGTGCTCGCGGCGATCCTCATCGGCGTGGCCTACCTCGTCGTGCGCTGGCGCCGCGGCCGCCGCGGGCCCGCCGCCGATGCCCCGGCGGCCTGATCCGCGCGCGGCCCTGCCGGTTCGCCACGCGCTGGCGCTCGGGCTGCTGCATGGGCCGGCGGAGCTGCTGCCCGTCTCCTCGTCGGCGCACATGACGCTCGTGCCCTGGCTGCTCGGCTGGCCCTACCAGGAGCTCGACCCGGAGCTGCGCAAGGCGTTTGAGGTCGCCGTGCACGCGGGCACCGCCGCCGCGCTGCTCGTCGCCCTGCGTCGCGAGGTGCGCGATGCGGCACGCGGGCTGGATCGCCGAAGGCTCGTGCTGATCGCCGGCTCGTTCGTCCCGCCCGCGATCGTCGGCTACGCGCTCGAGCGCCCGATCGAGCGGCGCCTGGGCACGCCGGCGACGATCGCCGCCGGCCTGATCGCGGGCTCGGCGGCGATGGCGGCGGCCGACTTGGTCGGGCCCACCGGGCGCGCGCGCGAGGACGCGACGGCCGCCGACGCGCTGCTGCTCGGCGTGGGGCAGGCCGTCGCGCTCGTCCCTGGAGCCTCGCGCAACGGGATGACACTCGCCGCCGCGCGCCTGCGCGGGTTCAACCGCGAGGATGCCAATGCGCTCTCGCGCCACGTGGCGCTGCCGGTGATCGTCGGCGCGACGCTGCTGAAGGGCACCCGCCTTGCGCGGCGCGGGCTGCCGCGCGGGATGGGCGCCGCGTTCGCGGCCGGCACGGCGGCGGCGTTCGCCTCGACGCTCGCGTCGGCGCGCCTCATCCGGATGGTCGAGCGCGACCGCTCGCTGCTGCCCTACGCGGCCTACCGGGCGGCGCTTGGCGCGGCGGTGCTCGGCAGGCTGCGCGCCCGCCGCCGGACGTGCGAGCATCGAGCGTGATGAGCGACGCGTACGCCGCCGCCGGCGTCGACACCAGGCAGGCAGACCGCGCCGTCGGCGCGCTCGTCGGCGCGCTGCGCGGCATCGAGCTCGGGCGCCCGTCGCGCTCGGTCGTGCGCTCGGGGCACTACGCCAGCGTGCTGCGGGTCAGCGACACCCTGGGGATCGCGCTGTCGACCGACGGGGTGGGCTCCAAGCTCGTGCTCGCCGAGCAGGCCGACCGGATCGAGACGGTCGGCATCGACTGCATCGCGATGAACGTCAACGACGTGATCTGCGTGGGCGCCGAGCCGATCGCGATGCTCGACTACCTCGCCGTCGAGCAGGCCGACCCGCAGGCACTCGAGCGGATCGGCGCGGGGCTGCGCGCCGGCGCGATGCAGGCCGGCATCGAGATCCCCGGCGGCGAGCTGGCGATCCTGCCGGAGCTCATCCGCGGCCACCCCTCGCCGCACGGCTTCGACCTCTGCGGCACCGCGATCGGAACGGTCGATCTCGACGCGCTCGTGCTGGGCGACCCGATCGTTCCCGGCGACGCGCTCGTCGGGGTGCCGTCGAGCGGCGTGCACTCCAACGGCTACACGCTGGCGCGCCGCGTCCTCATCGACGAGGGACCCGGCCTCGACGCCCGGCCCCCCGAGCTCGGCGGCGCCAGCGTCGCGGATGCGCTGCTCGAGCCCACCGTCATCTACGTGCGGGCGGTGCTCGACCTGCTGCGCAGCGGCCTGCCGGTGCACGGGCTCGCGCACATCACCGGCGGCGGGCTGACGAACCTCACGCGCCTGGCGCCCGGCCGCGTCGGCTACCGCGTCGAGGAGCCGCTGCCCGCGCCGGCCGTCTTCGGCCTCATCGCCCGGCTGGGCGCCGTGCCCGACGCCGAGATGTGGGAGGTCTTCAACATGGGGTGCGGCTTCATCGCCGTCGTCCCCGAGCGACACGCCGAGGAGGCCGCGGCGATCCTCGCCGCCCGCCACCCGGGCGCCGCGCGCGTGGGGACGGTCACCGACCGGCCCGACGAGACGCTCGGGCCCGGCGGCCTGCGGGTCGGCTGAGACCCCGCGCGGGGCTCGCCACGCGGCGTGCGCACGCCGCGTGACACGACGCGTGCAGGGTCACCATGATGTAGGTGATGCGCACCCGGTCGCCGAACTCCGGGGGCGGATGGAGGTCCTCGACACCGACACCCTCCGCACCCCCACAATACGGACGATGAGCTCACCGGTCGGAGCCCTCCTGAATGAGCGCTACCGCATCGAGGAGCCGATCGGCCGCGGCGGGATGTCGACGGTCTACAAGGCGTTCGACACGACGCTCGAGCGGCCCGTCGCGATCAAGATGATGCACCGCGACGTCGCCCGCGACGCCGACCAGCTGGAGCGCTTCCGCCGCGAGGCCCGGGCGATCGCCAAGCTCTCCTCACCGTACGTCGTCGGCGTCATCGACGCCGGCGAGGAGGACCACACGCCGTACATCGTGCTCGAGTACGTCGAGGGGGAGACGCTCAAGGAGCGCATCCGCCGGCTGCACCGGCTTCCCGTGCCCGAGGCCGTCGCGTACGCGATCGAGATCGCGCGCGGCCTGCAGGCGGCGCACGACCGCGGGATCGTGCACCGCGACGTCAAGCCGCAGAACGTGCTGCTCGACGAGGACGGCGCGGCGCGCGTCACCGACTTCGGGATCGCGCGCTCGCTGACCGAGGAGGGGCTGACTGCCGACGGCCGCGTGCTCGGCACGACCGACTACGTGAGCCCCGAGCAGGCGCTCGGGCACGCCGTCACGCCCCAGTCGGACATCTACTCGCTGGGCGTCGTGCTGTTCGAGATGCTCACCGGGGATGTGCCGTTCCACGGCGAGAACCAGGTCGCCGTGGCGATGCATCACGTGCGCGACGAGATGCCGGACGTGCGCGCCGCGCGGCCCGAGGTCTCAAGCGCGCTGGGCGCGATCGTCGACCGCGCGACCGCCAAGAGCCTTGACGAGCGCTACCCCGACTGCGGCGAGCTGATCGCCGACCTCGAGGACGCGCTGACGATCGAGACGTCGCGCAGCGGCCACCTGACCGGCGAGGCCACGGCGGTGTTCCAGTCGCTGCCGGAGGGCAAGCGCCGGCGCGTCTCGGGGCGCATCCAGCATCCCTGGCGCTGGCTGGCCGGGATCGCGGCGGTCGCGGTGCTCGTCGTGGTCCTGTTCGCGCTCCTCGCCCATCGCGCCGAGCGCGGGACGGGCACGCCGCACGCGCGACCGACGGCGGGTCTGCGGGCCATCTCGCTCGGCCAGGGCGCCGCGAAGGATTACGACCCGTTCGGCGGCGACGGCGAGCACCCGCTGCAGGCGGGGGCGGCGCTCGACGGCGATCCGGTCACGTTCTGGCCCACCGAGAGGTACCTCGACGGCAACCTCGCCAAGCCGGGCGTCGGGCTCGTGATCGACGCCCGCCCGCGCGTCGTCGCCCGCCGCATGGACATTCTCACCGCCACGCCCGGGTGGAGCGGCGCGGTCTACGCCGCCCCGGCCGGATCGCTCCCCAAGAGCTTCGACGATCCGGCCTGGCAGCGCGTGGGCACGATCCGCCAGGCCACGCACCAGACGCGCGTGCCGCTTGACACGCGCGGCCGAGCGCTGCGCTGGTACCTCGTCTGGATCGAGCACTTCGCGCCGGGCCAGGAGCAGGTGAAGCTCAACGAGGTCTCGCTCTACCGCTAGCCCGAGCGTCCCTGGATGCCGCCTATACGCGGCAACGCGGGACGCTCGGTGGGGTGGTGTGGGGTTAGAAGCGGTAGCGCCGCTCGCGGGCGTGGCGCTCGCGGGCGATCGTGACGAGGCGGTCGCAGAGCTCCGGGTAGGGCACCCCCGAGGCCTCCCAGAGCTTGCCGTAGACGCTCGTCTGCGTGAAGCCGGGCATCGTGTTGAGCTCGTTGAGCAGCACGTCCTCGCCGTCGACGAAGAAGTCCGCGCGCGCCAGGCCGCTGCAGCCGGCCTCGCGGAACGCGGTGACGGCCAGCTCCCGCACGCGCGCGGACGAGCTCGGCGAGATGCGCGCCGGCACCTGCAGGCGCATGCCGTCGGGGGTGTACTTGGCCTCGTAGTCGTACCAGCCGCCCGGCGAGGCGCTGCGCAGGACGACGATCTCGCCCGGCGCGCTCGCCTCGGCCGCGGTCGTGTGGCCGAGCACCGAGCACTCGACCTCCAGGCCCGGCGCCCCCGCCTCGACGATCGCGCGGGGGTCGTGGCGGAAGGCCTCGTCGAGCGCCGGCCCGACCTCCTCCGGCGCCGCGATCCGCACGATCCCGACCGAGGAGCCGAGTCGCGCCGGCTTGCCGAACGACGGGAACCCGAGCGCCTCGACCTCGGCCAGCACCGCGGCGCGCTCGGCCGTCCAGCGCACGTGATCGACCGCGACGAAGCGCACCTGCGGCAGGCCGAGGTGAGCCATCAGCTGCTTGAACGCGACCTTGTCCATGCACAGCGCCGACGCGAGGACGCCCGATCCGACGTACGGCACGTCCAGCAGCTCGAGCAGGCCCTGGACGGTGCCGTCCTCGCCGAACGGCCCGTGCAGCACCGGGAAGGCGGCGTCCGCGCCGAGCAGGCCGCGACCGGGATGCAGCGCCACCTCGGCGCCGTCGTGACGCCACACGCCGTCGCGGTCCAGCTCGACCCACACGACCTCGTGCCCGGCGCGGAGCAGGCCCTCCATCACCGCCGCACCGCTGCGGAGCGAGACCTCGTGCTCGGACGAGCGGCCGCCGGCGAGGACCGCGACCCTCATGGCGCCGCCTGCGTGGTCGTGGTCTGCTCGGTGGTGGTCGTCGGCGTTGACTGCGTCGGCGGCGTGAAGTTCCCCACGCCGATCGTGACGGTCGAGCCGGGCTTGGCCTTGCCGCCCGAGGGGCTCTGCTTGATGACCGTCCCGTCCTGCTGCTCGTTGGTGACGGTCACCGGCTTCGTCGTGACCTTGAAGCCGGCGCCCGAGAGCGTCTGGATCGCCGTCGCCTCGTCGTCGCCGACGGTGTTCGGCACCGCCACCTGGGAGGGCTTCTTCGCGACGACGAGCGCGACCGCCGAGCCCTGGTCGGCCTTCGACTGCGCGGCCGGGCTCTGGCTCAGGACCGTTCCCGGCGTCGCGGTGTCCTCCTTGGAGGTCACCGTCACGGTGAAGCCGGCGTTCGTCAGCGCCGCGCGCGCGTCCTCGAGGGCCTGGCCGACGACGTCGGGGACGACCACCTGCGCCTTGCCGGAGGAGACGTGGAGCGTCACCGTCTGGCCGCGCTCGAGCGTCGTGCCCTCGGGCGGCTGCGTGTCGACCGCGTCGCCGGCTGGGACGGTGTCGGAGCTGACGTCGCGCACGCTCACCTTGAACCCCTTGGACTCGAGCAGGCGCTTGGCCTGCGAGGCGCTCATCCCGTTCACCGGTGGGACGACGGCGGTGCCCGGCCCGTCGGAGACCGTCAGCGTGACGAGCGAGCCCTTGTCGGCCTTCTGGCCCGGCGGCGGGTCCTGCCCGAGCACCTGGTGGACCGGGAGCGTCGAGGTCTTCACGACCGTGTCCACCGAGAACCCCGCCCGCGCCAGCACCGCCTCGGCGGTCGCCTGGTCGGTGCCGACGACGTTCGGGACGACGACCTGCGGCGTGCGCAGCAGCAGGAGCGCAGCGATCACCGCACCGACGACGACCACCGCGCCGATCGCGAACAGCCACCAGCGCCGGCTCGGGCCCTCGTCCTCCGGCGGCGCCCCGCCGTCGTGGGCGGGCGGCGGGTGCCCGTAGCTCGGCGGGATCGTCTCCTGCGGGTAGACGCTCGGCCCGGTCGGGATCGCCCCGACCGCCGCGACGGCACCGACCATCGTCGCCTGCGTGGGTGGGCCGGCCCCGGCGGCCGCCGCCTCCAGCGCGGTGATGAAGGCATCGGCGTCGGGATAGCGCGCGGCCGGGTCCTTCTCGAGCGCGCGCAGCACCGCGGCCTCGAGCGCCGGCGAGACCGCCGCGTTGTAGACGCTCGGCGGCACCGGCGCCTCGCCCACCTGCTTGAGGGCGATCGCGACCGCGCTGTCGCCCTCGAACGGCACGCGGCCGGTGAGCATCTCGTACAGGATGATCCCGATCGAGTAGAGGTCCGACTGCGCGCTCACCGCGTGGCCCTGCGCCTGCTCCGGCGAGAGGTACTGGGCGGTGCCCATGATCGAGCCGGTCTGCGTCATGTCCGACGCGCCCGCGCGGGCGATCCCGAAGTCGGTCACCGTCGCCCGGCCCTCGTCGTCGACGATCACGTTGTGCGGCTTGAGGTCGCGGTGGATCACGCCGCGCCGGTGCGCAAAGCGGGCGGCGCGCAGGATCTGGGTCGCAAGGTCGATCGCGCGCGCGGGCTCCAGCGGCGCCTCGTCGTGGATGAGCGCCTTCAGCGAGCGCCCCTCCAGGTACTCCATCGCGATGTAGTAGGTGTCGTCCCATTCGCCGCGGTCGTAGACGGACACGACGTTCTGGTGCTGCAGGCCGGCGGCGGCCGACGCCTCGCGGCGGAAGCGCTCGACGAACTCGGGGTCCTGCGCGAACCGCCGGTACAGGAGCTTGAGCGCCACGCGCCGGCCGAGCTGCGTGTCGGTGGCGAGGAAGACGTCGGCCATGCCCCCGGAGCCCAGGCGCGACTCGACCTGATAGCGACCGTCGACGAGGGTGCCGGCTTCGAGGCGCTCGCTCATTGCAGCAGGGACTCCATCACGGCCTTGGCGATCGGTGCGGCATCAGTGCCACCGAACCCGCCGATGGTCTTCTCGATGGTCACCGCGATCGCGATCCGGGGGGCGTCGGCGGGGGCGAAGGCGATGAACCAGGGCTGGGTGATGTTGCTCCCTGGCGCGCCCTTCTCGGCGGTCCCGGTCTTGCCCGCGACGTTGATGCCCTGCAGCGCCGCGGCGGTGCCGGTGCCCTCCTGCACCACGCGCTGCATCATCGCGGTCACCTGATCGGCCGTCGAGCGCGACATGACGTGCGAGAAGACCTTCGGCTCGTTGGACAGCACGGTCCGACCGTCGGGGTCGATCGCGCGGGTCGCGATGTACGGGGTCATCAGCGTCCCGCCGTTGGCGACGGCCGCCGCGACCATCGCCATCTGCAGCGGCGTGACGAGCAGCTTGCTCTGCCCGATCGCGACGCGGCCGATGTCCACGCAGTCGGCCGTCGGCTCGACGAGGCGCAGCGTCCCGCCGCGCACGCAATAGGTCCCGCTCGGGTAGCGCTGGCCGAGCGGCAGGTCGACCTGCACGGGCTTCTCGAATCCGAGGCGGTCCATGTAGCGCTGCATCCTGGCCTTGCCCAGGCGCTCGCCGACCTGCGCGAAGACGGTGTTCACCGAGTGCGTCAGCGCGGTCGTGAGGTCGATGTTCCCCCAGTCGACGTTCCCGTCGTTGTTCAGCGGGACGCCCGAGATCTCAATGCCGTTCTTGCCGTTGACGACCGAGTTCGGCGTGTACGTGCCGGTGTCGATCGCGGCGATCGAGGTCACGACCTTCATCGTCGAGCCCGGTGGGTACAGGCCCTGGGTGTTGCGGTTCAGCAGCGGCGCACCGGACGCGCGGTTGAGCGCGCTCGTCGCCTTCTCGGTGCGCAGCGCATTGGGGTCGTAGCTCGGGATCGAGGCCATCACGCGGATCCGCCCCGTGCGGGGGTCGAGCGCGACGACCGCGCCCGGACGCCCCGCCAGCTGCTGCAGCGCGACCTGCTGCGCGGCGGGATCGAGCGATGTGCGCAGGTCGTTGCCCTGCCCGCCCTTGCCCTGCAGCCGGCGCAGCGTGTTCTCCAGCCCGTTGCTGCGGCCGATCAGCGTGCCGTTGTAGTACTGCTCGAGGCCCGAGGTCCCCGGGATGAGGTAGGCGTAGCCGAGCGCCTGGGCGAACAGCCCGTGGCGCGGGTAGCGGCGCGTGTAGGTGCCGTCGGCCAGCCGCACCGAACGGGCGAGCGTCGCCCCGTCGGCCGCGTAGATCGTCCCGCGCGCGATCTTCGCCTGCGCCAGCAGCGCGCGCTTGTTCTGCGGGTTGTCCTGCAGGCTGCTGCGATCGATGACCGTCCAGCGTGCCGTGAAGTAGGTGAGCAGGGCGAACAGCGCGAGCACGACCCCGAAGACGCGGACGATCGGCGCGTTCACGAGCGGGCCTCGCGGCGGGCGCGGTCGGAGACGAGCAGCAGCAGCGCGATGATCACGAAGTTCGCGACGATCGACGAGCCGCCGTACGAGACGAACGGGAGCGTCACGCCCGTCAGCGGGATGACCTTTGTCACGCCGCCGACGATCACGAAGACCTGCAGCGCGATCACGGTCGTCAGGCCGGTGGCCAGGAGCTTGGAGAACGAGTCGCGCGCGAGGATCGCGATGCGCAGGCCGCGCTCGACGAGCAGGAGGTAGACGAGCAGCAGGCCGACCGCGCCGACGAGGCCGAGCTCGTTGACGATCACGGCGTAGATGAGGTCCGTCTTGGCGGCGGGCAGCACCGTCGTCCCGCCGCTGCCGACGAGCGCCTGGCCGAACCCCTGCCCCCAGACGCCGCCGTCGGCCTGAGCGAACAGCGATTGGGCGAGCTGGTAGCTCCCGCCGATCTTGCCGTAGAGGTGCGGGTCGAACGGATGCTCCCACGCCTGCACGCGGCTCTTGACGTGGCCGACGGTGTTCGCGAAGAACGCCGCCCCGGCGGCGAACAGCGCGAACCCGACGACCGGGAAGACGAGCCGGTTCGTCGCCACGTAGAGCATCGCCAGGAAGCCCCCGAAGAACATGAGCGAGGAGCCGAGGTCGCGGATGAAGACCAGCAGGACCATCGCAAGGCCCCAGACGAGCAGCAGCGGCGCCAGGTGCTTGAGCGGGGGCACGGTGACGCCTGCGACCTTGCGCGAGACGAGCAGCTGGCGCGTGTCGCGCAGGTAGCTCGCCAGGAAGATGATGATCCCGATCTTCGCGAACTCCGCCGGCTGGAAGGTCACCGAGCCCAGCCGGATCCCGAGGTAGGCCCCGTTGGCCTGCGCGCCGATGCCCGGGATCCGGGGGAGCAGCAGCAGCAGCAGGCTGCCGGCGGCGATCACATACCGGTAGCGCTCGAGCACGCGGTAGTCGCGCAGCAGCACGATCGTCCCCGAGAAGAAGATGAGCCCGATGACGAACCACTGCGCCTGATTGCGCGCGAACGTGTCATCCAGTCGGTAGATGAAGACCAGCCCGATGCTCGCCAGCACCGCGACGATCGGGAACAGGTACGGGTCGGCGTCCGGCAGGCGCAGGCGGATCACGAAGTGCACCGCCAGGCACAGCCCGAGGAAGATCGCCCCGTACGTGAGCGAGGCGTGCGCGACGACCGCGTGCTCCTGGACGAAGACGGCGGCAAAGCCCGCGATGACGAGCAGCGACGCGGGGATCAGCCCCAGGAGCTCCCTGTTGCGCGCGCTCATCGTCAGCGGCTGCTCAGCGTCCCGAGCTCGAGCTGGCGGACGAGATCGTCCGAGTCGCGGCGCGAGCGCAGCCGGTGCTCGGTGATCGTGCGCCGCTGGGCGGGCGTCAGCTGCGCCGCGCTCACCCCGGAGACGTAGTCGAGGTGGTAGAGGCTGAGCCCGGCCGGCAGCGCGTACGGGACGCCCCGGTAGATCGAGACGAAGCCGTCGGCATCGGAGCCGACGAAGTAGACGGTCTGCGAGGCCAGGTAGGCCCCGGTGGCGAGGATCGCCAGGAAGCAGGCGGCGACCACCCAGCCCATGCCGACCCGCCGGCGGCGCCGGCGGCGGCCGGCGGGGGGCGCGGAGGGCCGCGGGGCGACCGGCTCGCGCCTGGCGACCGACCGCGGCGCCTCGGCGGCGGCGGCCGGCGGCGCCTCGGCGAGCGCGCGGCGCACGTCCTCGGCTCGCAGCGCGGCCGACCCGACCTGCGTGGCCGGGTCCTCGGCCCTCGCCGGCCCGCCGGCGACCTGCACCTCCTCCAGGCGGAACAGGACGACCGTGATGTTGTCACGCCCGCCCGCGGCGTTTGCGCGGTCGACGAGCTCGCGGGCAGCTGCCTGCAGCGACGACGCCTGGGCGAACGCTTCGGCGATGGCGGCCTCGCCGACCATGTCGGTGAGGCCGTCGCTGCACAGCAGGAACACGTCCCCGGCGCGAGCGGGGAAGGTGCGCGCGTCGGGATGGACCACCGCCTCGGGGCCGAGCGCGCGCGTGATGATCGAGCGCTGTGGATGGTCCTCGGCCTCGCTGGGCTCCAGACGGCCCTGACGGACGAGCTCCTCGACGAGTGAGTGGTCGCTCGTCAGCCGCTCGAGCCGGCCGTCGCGCCAGCGGTAGCCGCGGCTGTCGCCGACGTGCACGATCGTGACGTCGTGCTCCCCGACGTAGGCGGCGGTGAGCGTCGTCCCCATGCCCGCCAACTCGTCGCTGGAGACCGACAGGCCGTGGATCTGCTCGTTCGCCTCCTGCACCGCGCCCGCAAGGCGCTCCTCGACGCTCCCGCGGCCCGCGGGCAGGCCCCGGGCGAACACGGCGGCCGCGGTCTGCGAGGCGACCTCACCCGCCTGGGCGCCGCCCATCCCGTCGGCGATCGCGAACAGCGGCGAGCGGGCCACGTAGGCGTCCTCGTTGGTCCGGCGCTGGCGCCCGGTGTCGGTGCGCTCGACGTGCTCGGCGACGCGCAGCATCAGCGGCCCGCGATCATCGGTCGACGTACGTGAACTCGCTGTCGCCGATCCGCACGCGGTCGCCCTGGTGCAGCGGCTGGGGGCCCGTGACGAGCTCCTCGTTGAGGTAGGTGCCGTTCGTCGAGCCGAGGTCCTCGAGCACGACGACCGGGCCCTGCCGCGCGAGGCGGGCGTGGCGGGCGGAGGCGAACGGGTCCTCGAGGCGGATCTCGGCCTGCTCGCCGCGGCCCAGCACGGCGCCCGGCCCGATGTCGTACTCCAGCCCGGGCGCATGGCCCGGGGCGCGCTCGACGATCAGGCGCGGCTCGACGGCGGCGCCCGCGAGGCTCGCCACCGCTGCAGTGTGCAGCCCGGTGGCGTCAGGCGCCGCGGGCACCACCGGCGAGGCCATGGCCGCGCGCAGCTCGTCGGGGCGCCGCAGGTCGCGCAGCGCGCTGCGCGCGACCCACACGATGAAGAGGAACAGGACCGCCAGGAACGCGGCCTGCAGGGCGACGGCGGCCGGCTCGAGCATCACTCCACCTCGAAGCGCGCCGAGACCGTTCCGATGTCGAGCCTGTCGCCCGAGCGCAGCGGCTGCGGCTCGGTGATGCGCCGGCCGTTGACCTGCACGCCGTTGGTCGAGCCGAGATCCTCGATCGTCCAGCCGGCGGCCTCGTCGAACGTGATCCGCGCGTGGCGCCGCGACACGTTCGAGTCGCCCAGGACGACGTCGCACTCGCGGCTGCGGCCGACGAGCGCGCCCGCGGGCCCGATCGCGAACCGCTTGCCCTCCGCCCCGAGAATCGCCCGGCCCCGGCGGACCGCGCGTGCCTCACCGAGGCGCTCCTGCACGCGCTCGGACGTCGAGAGCACCATCGTGTGCCCGGAGGGCGGGGCAGCGGCCGGCGCAGGCACGCGCTGCGGCGGCGCCTCGTCGTGGACGGGCGCCGGCTCGGCGTGCACGACCCGCGTCTCGATCCCGAACTCGCCGAGGCCGAGCCGCTCGTCGGTCTCGAAGGTGATCACCGGCGTGGCGACGAGCGCGAGGCGCTCCGCGCGGGCGTGCTCGAGCAGGTAGGCGCACAGCTCGTCGCAGACCTCATGCTCGATCCCGGCGTAGCGCTCGCGATCGTCCGGCGAGAGCCACACGACGTACTCGTTCGGGGCGTACGTGCGGGAGAGCGAGACGGTGGTGTGCTCGTCCATCTCCCGCGCCAGACGGCGGGCCAGCTCGACCGGGCGCACCTCGGTGCGAAAGACGCGGCCGAACGTCCCCTCGACGAGGCCCGCCAGCTTGCTCTCGAGGTTGCGCAGGACGCTCATGATCGTCGCGCGACGGCCGCGGCGGCGGCCGTCGTGCGTCGACCCATGCTAGTGACCCTTCCCCGACGTCTGACCGCAAACGCCCGGCGGCGATCACCGCCATGCGGCGTCCTCATCGGCCCCGCAGCGCGGTCGCCATGAGCGCGGTGCACGCGGCCGCGGCCGCGCCCAGCACGAGGCCGCGGACGGACGGCGGGGCCCCGGCCCACGGCAGGCTCGAGGCGACGCTGGCGCTCGCGGCGGCGAGCGCGGCGGCCCAGGAGGTCGCGAGCACACCGTCGACCAGCGCGCTGCGGCCGCGGACGACGAGGGGCAACACCCAGGCACAGGCCGCCCAGGCGAGCGCGAGCAGCACCACCCCGTGGGCGACGAGCGGGGCCAGGACATCGCTGACCGTGTGGACGGCCGAGCCCTCCCAGACGTGCGGCGCCGGCGTCCCGGGGACGTCGCCGAGCAGCAGCCGGGGACCGGCGATCGGCTCGGCGAGCGCGAGCCACCACAGGCCGAGGCCTCCGAGCGCCGCCCGCTGCAGGCCGTGCCGCGCCTGGCCTGCCGCGGCGGGCCAGGCGAGCGCCAGCCCCGCCAGTCCGAGCACCGGCGCCAGCGCCGGGGCCGACCACAGCACGCCGTCGCGCGGAAGCAGCAGCACCGTCGGCAACGCCGCGGCGGCCAGCAGGATCGTGATCCCGGGCAGCCCGCCGTGGGCCGCCCAGGCTCCGACGCCCGCGAGCATCAGCAGCCAGCCGGCACGGGGCAGTGCGAGCACGGCCGCGGCGGCCGCGGCGGCGGCCGCAAGCGCGCCGCCGGGCGGGGGCTGCGCGCCGGGCGGCAGCAGCGACAGCGCCCCGCCGCAGAGCGCGGCGGCCCCAGCAGCCGCGAGCAGCCGCGCCGGGAGGGTGCCGGCACCGCTAACGGCCGCGGCCGGGAACGGCTCGCGGTCCTCGGGGCGCACGGCCCGCCCGAGCCGGCGCGGCTCATC
>DATKLF010000044.1:0-2817 GCA_035542555.1 Solirubrobacteraceae bacterium
GCGATCCTCCTGGTCAACCGGCCCGAGTTCAACCTCGTCGACAGCGCCGCCATCCACCTCGGTGCGGCGCCGTTCTCGCTCTACAACACGCTCAGCGTCGAGCAGGTCGCCTACCAGCTCCAGAACTCCCAGGCGCGCGTCGTCGTCACCGAGCCGCAGTACCTCGACACCGTCCTCGCGGCGCGCGGTCCGGACCAGGAGCACATCGTGCTGGTCGAGGGATCCCACCCGGACGCGATCGGGTTGCACGAGCTCCAGGCGGCCTCGCACGACGGCTTCGACTTCGAGGCTGCCTGGCGCGCCGTCCAGCCCGACGATGTGCTGACGGTGATCTACACCTCCGGCACGACCGGCCCGCCCAAGGGCGCGCAGCTGACGCACGCCGGGATGATGTTCGAGTGCCGCGCGGTCGCTTCGGTGCTGCCCATGACGCCGGGCGGCCGCCAGCTGTCCTACCTGCCCTCGGCGCACATCGCCGACCGCTTCCTGTCCCACTACTACGCCTCGATGTGCTTCGGCGCCGCGATCACGTCGGTCCCTGACGCCAGGCAGATCGGCGCCGCGCTCGCGGCCGTCAGGCCGACGGCCTGGGGCGCGGTGCCGCGCGTGTGGGAGAAGCTGAAGGCGGGGCTCGAGGCGGCAGGGGTCGGTGACCCGCACGCGCTCACCGACGAGGGCAGAGCGGCGGTGCGGGAGCGGCTCGGCCTGCACGAGGCGCAGTGGCTCGTCTCCGGCGCCGCGCCGATCCCGGGCGAGGTACTCGAGTACTTCCTCGCCCTGGGCCTGCCGATCTGCGAGGTGTGGGGGATGTCGGAGCTCTCCTGCGTCGCGACGATCGTGCCGCCGCACGACATCCGCATCGGGACCGTCGGGCGTCCGCTGCCCGGAGTCGAGCTGCGCGTGCTCGACGACGGCGAGCTGCTCGTGCGCGCGCCGCTCGTGATGCACGGCTACCGCGCCGACCCCGAGCGCACCGCCGAGGCGGTCGATGCCGACGGCTGGATGCACACCGGGGACGTCGTCGAGATCGACCCCGACGGCTTCGTGCGGATCGTCGACCGCAAGAAGGAGCTCATCATCAACGCCGCCGGCAAGAACATGTCGCCGGCGAACATCGAGCAGCAGCTCAAGGGGTCGAGCCCGCTGATCGGGCAGGCCATCTGCATCGGCGACCGGCGCCCGTACAACGTCGCGCTGCTCGTGCTGGATCCCGACGCCGCCGCGGCATGGGCAGCCGCGCACGGCGCGGACCCGTCGCTCGCGGCCCTGAGCGCGAACCCGGAGCTGCGGGCCGAGGTCGCGGGCGCTGTGGACGGCGCCAACGCCCGGCTCGCGCGCGTCGAGCAGATCAAGCGGTTCACGATCCTCCCGAACGACTGGGAGCCGGGCGGCGTGGAGCTGACCCCGACCATGAAGCTGAGGCGCGGCCCGATCGCCGAGCGCTACGCCGCCGAGATCGAGGCGCTGTACGCCTGAGCAGGCCCGTGCTCAGTATCCGTGCACGCCCCCGGCCGCAGCGCCTGCGCCACCCGACGGCGCGGACGGCGCGCTGGTCACCGCCGCGCCGGACGGCGAGACCACCGACCACCTGGCCCCGAAGTCGTCGAGACCCTGGCCGTTGACCTGGCCGGCTGAGCGGTCGCCCTCGAAGAAATACAGCGGGTGGCCGTCGAGCGCGACCTGGTGCGAGCCGTCGCCGCGCCCCAGCAGCGAGAGCGCGGAGGGGCGAACGCTCCCGGCGGCCTTCGGGGTTCGCGTAGCGGTGAACGGAGGCCAGTAGGCCGCGCATGCGGAGAAGCAGGTGCTCCGCGGTCCGGTGTCCTTGGCGAAGGCGTACAGCGTGCGCCCCGCGCCGTCGACGATGACGGTGCCCAGCGGCGTGTGGGTCGTGCGCACGAGCGCCTCGGCCGCGGCGGGCGCGGAGGGCGTGGTCGGTGACGCGCCGCTCGATGCCGAGCCGCCCGACCCGCAGCTTGCGAGGACGAGCGCCGCGCCGGCGAGGAGGCCGGCGGACAGGATGCGTGTGCGTGTGATCGTGATTCGAGTGCTCATGTCCTCAGAGACGCCGCGCCGCCGGCGGTCCTTCCCGCGCTTTCTAGACTCTCGCTGCGATGGCCGAGCACGAGCACCCGCACGCGAGCGACGACCTCGAAGCCGACGACGGCGCGCAGGGCGCCCCGCCGCTCGATCCCGAGACGCTGGCGCGCCGCGAGGCGGCGCTGCGCCATGTCGTGAAGTTCGGCGACCCGGTCCTCAAATCGCGCGCGCAGCCCATCTCCGTGTTCGACGACGCGCTGCGCGCCGAGATCCAGCGGATGGGGGAGATCATGATCGACTCGCTCGGCATCGGGCTCGCGGCCAACCAGGTGGGCAAGCTGCGCCGGCTCCTGGTCTACCGCGTCGAGGAGGACAGCCCCGTTCAGGCGCTCGTCAACCCGGAGATCGAGTGGTCCTCCAGGGAGGAGGAGTGGTTCGAGGAAGGGTGCCTGAGCCTCCCGGGCGTCCACGTCGAGGTCGAGCGGCCGATCCACGTGCGCGTGTGTGCCCGCGACGCGATGGGGGAGGCGATCCTCGTCGAGGCCTCGGGCCTCGAGGCGCGCGTCATCCAGCACGAGATGGACCACCTCGACGGCGTGCTGATCGTCGACCGGGCGCCGCGGGACCAGCGCCGCGAGGCGATGCGCATCCTGCGCGAGCTCGACGCCGCGTAGCGATCCTGGGCGCGGCGCGATGCGCACCGTCTACCTGGGGACCTCCGACTTCGCCGCGGGCGTGCTGCGGCGGCTCTCCGGCGGCGCGCACCGCCCGCAGCTGGTG